>CAYWPZ010000330.1:0-4322 GCA_964460135.1 uncultured Caldilineales bacterium
CATCCGCCCCGACAACGCGCCCCTGGACTACGCGATGACGCAGGGCAACCTCGCCAATCTGTATGCTTCGCTTTCGGACAACGTGGAAGAAGATCGGCGCATCCGCCAGCGGCAATCCATCCAGGCTGTGGTGACCGCGTTGGACTTCTTTGAGCGGGTCGGGCACGCTGTGTACGTGGCGCAGGCCCAGCGCCAGGCGCTGGGCCTGCGCAGCCGTTTTGGCAACGATGTCTTCGACGCGCTGTGGAACGAGTTGGGGTTGGGCACATTGCCGGATTGGTTGAGCCAGGGCGCGGCCGACCTTAGCCCTGGCCCCTCCATCCCGCCTGAGCTGCAAGCACGCCTGGCCGCGGCCGGCGTCACCGACGATGCCAGTCTGCACGCAGCGTTGGAACACGATCCCGATCTGCGAGCGGCCTTCGAGCAGTGGCTGAGCAGCCAGAATCCTGAAGCCATGATGCAGGCGACCATGGCCGCACTGCTCAACGCCTTCGTCCAGGTTCAGAACGCCGAGCAGATGGTCGCCTTCTGGCAGGCCGTGCCTACGGAGATGGAAGAGCCGTTGATGGCGGCTGTCGAGGCGCTGATCGCGCAGGCGGAGCAGGCAGGCGACGCGGACACGGTCGCGCATCTACGCAGCCGGCTGCAAGGCTTTCGTGAGATACGCGCGGGCGCAGCCAGCACGCTGGCCGCGGGCCAGCCCATCCTGGCGCTGTTGCAGGACTATCAGGCGCACCTGCAAGCAGCCGACGCCGAACAGCCGCAAGTTGCTCCCTGGCAGGTGGTTGTGGCCCTGGGCGAGCGGCTGCTGGCCATGGAGGCCGGCGCGCAACAGCTACTGAATTGGGACGACCTGCGTGAACGCGTGGCCAACGACTACAACACCCTGGGCAATGCGCACGACGCCGCCGGCGACCCGGCGGCCAGCCTGGTCGCGTTCGAGCGGGCCGTCGCGCTCCAGCCCGATTTCGCCATGTGGCGGCGCAACCAGGCCGGCACGCTGATCGACCTGGGCCGGCTGGAGGAGGCGGCCGCCGCCATCGCAGCGGCCCGGAGGCTGGAGCCGGACGCGCCGCGGTTGGCGCAGTTGGCGGCGGATTTGGCGCGGGCGCAGGAGCGTGGCGCATGACCGCCAACGCCAACAAGCTGCTGGCCGGCGCGCTGCTGGCCGGCATGGGCATCATCACGGGCGAAGCGACTCTGATTGCCACCGCCGGCGGCGTGGGCGTCAACTGGCTGGCCGAGGGTCTGGCCGGCCTGTGGCCGGCGCTGGGCCGCCGTCCGGCCGATCCGCTGGCGCAGGCCTACGCCGCATCCATTCGCAGCGCCGTGGCTGCCTTGGAGCAGGAGTATCGCCACACGGTGGACTCGCGGGCCGACCGCTCGGCCTTCCGCCTGGTGGCCGCTTGCGCCGACGCCGTGGCCGGGGCCGAGTTCCCGCCCGGCGTCGCCGATGTGGACACGGCCCAACGGGCGCTAGAGGCCGGCCTGGCCGCGCTGCTCCACGGCCATGACGAGCGCCAGACCGCGTTCTTGCGCGGGCGGCTGCTGTCCACCTGCGCCGCCGCCTTCCAAAAGCAGCTGTTGCAGGAAGAAGCAGCCTGGCGCGCGTTCCATGGCCTGCTCCTGCAAGCGTTGGCCGCCAACAGCGCCGCCCTGCTAAGCCGGCTGGAACGCTTCGCCGATGTCCTGGCCGCCTGGAGCAATCCTGAAGCAAGCCTGGCGCAGTTGCAGCGCATCGAGGCGCAGTTGGCGGAACTGGCCGCCCGGCCGGCGGCAGCCGCCCAGCCCGTGTTCGACAACCGCGGCCTGCGCGTCGGCGGCAACGTCTACCAGGCCGGGGGCAACCAATACATCGGCTCGGCCCACGCACAGGGCGACGGCGTGGCCACGGCCACCAACTTCATCGGCGCGGCAGCCGGCCCCCTCCCGGCCGCTTCCCCGTCGCCCGCGCCAGGCGTAACCATCCTCTTCCTGGCCGCCAATCCCTGGGATACCGCCTCCTTGCAGTTGGATCAAGAGGCGCGACGGGTGGATGAGGCCCTGCGGCGTGGGCGTTACGCCGGCTCTTTCCGTCTGGCTCAACAATGGGCCGTGCGCAGCGAAGAGCTTCTGGACGCCCTCCTGCGCCACCGCCCCACCATCGTCCACTTCGCCGGCCATGGCGACGCCGGCGGGCATCTCAAGTTGGAGGACGCCCTCGGCCGCACCGCGCAGACGCCGCCCGACGCCCTGGCCGCCATGCTGGCCGTTACCGGCGGCGTCCGCTGCGCCCTGCTCAACGCCTGCTGGTCCGACGCCCTGGCCGACGCCTTGCTTCGGCTGATCCCCTGCGTGGTGGGCATGACCGCCGAGGTGGTGGACACGGCTGCCATCGCCTTCAGCGCCGGTTTCTACCGCGCTCTGGCCGATGGCGAAAGTGTGGCCCAGGCCGTGGCCGCCGGCCAGGCGCAGGCGCAGGCCGAAGGCAACACCGACGAGGCAACGCCGTCGGCCCAAGTGCGCGCCGCCGCCCATGTGGACCCTGCCGCGATCCGTTTCGCGCCCTGAACGCAGGCAAACGCCCGCAGGCCGAGACGCAGACGGAGTTGGCGGCCGGGCGACTACCCCGCTCTCGCTCACCCCGACGCGTCCCCGCCGAACAGCACCCGGTGAATCTCCCGCGTCGCTGCCTGCGGGTCATCCGCCTGCCACACGCGTCGGCCAATGGCCACGCCCGCGGCGCCCGCGGCCATCGCCTCCTCCACCAATTGCAGGGTCGAGATGGCAGGCGTGCTCTTGGGGCCGCCGGCGATGATGATCGGCGCGGGCACAGCCTGCACGATCTCGGCAAAAGCCGCCACATCCCCGCAATAGTTGGTCTTGATCACATCGGCGCCAATCTCCATGCCGATGCGGGCGGCGTGGGCGATGGCGGCGGCGTCGAAAGCCCGGTCATCGGGCGGCATCATCTCGGCCACCACCGGCATCTCGTAGGGTGCGCAGGCCTCGATCAGGCCGGCCAGCCAGCGGTAGATGTCGAGATCGCCCTCCCGCCCGAAGAAGACCGACACGGCCACGGCGTCGGCATCCAGCCGCAGCGCCGTCTCCACCGCCGCGATCGGCGTTTCTTGCGTCCCGCGGGCGCTGAGGCCGGCAGTGAGACTGACCCGCAAGACCAGGCCCACGTGGGGCGGCAGGGCGGCGGCGGCGGCCCGCAAGAAGCCGGGCGAGGCCAGGATGGCGTTAGCCCCGCCAGCGATAACCTGCTCGACGATGGTGTGTGGGCGATCCAGGCCCTTCACCGGCCCCAACCAGCCGCCGTGATCCAACGGCGACAGCAGACAGCGCCGGCGCGGGCCAACGAACAGGCGGCTCATCCGTCTTTCTTTACCGATCATGGCAGTTCGACTCCTTGAAAATGAAAGTCAGTCCGGCCCGGGCTTGTTTGCGGGCCTGCGGACAGGGTGTGATGGGCAAAATCCGCCAGCAGGCAATAGCGGCGATAGATTTCGTCGTAAACCTGGCCGTCCGGCCGGGGCGAGAGGACAACGGGGGCAGGGAAAGTGCGGGCCAACGCCTGCACGAACGACTCGCCGCCCAGCGACTGGCAGGCAAAGGCATAGAGGCCGCGCGTCACCGTCTCGGCGCCGGTGTAGATGCGGACGGGTAGATGGCAGACATCGGCGATGATCTGCGGCCAGCCAGGGGTGGCGCTGCCGCCGCCGGCCAGAGCGATGGCGTCGAGGCGCACGCCCAGCTCGGCGTAGAGGTCGAGCAGGAAGCGCAGGCTGAAGGCCACGCCTTCCAGCACGGCCCGCAACAGATGGGGGCGGCGGTGAGCCAGGGTCAGCCCGTAGAAACCGCCGCGCAAGCCGTCGTTCCAAAACGGGCTGCGTTCGCCGGCAAGAAAGGGCAGGAAGAACAGGCCCTGCGCCCCGGCCGGAACCGCCACCGCCTGGCGAATGGCGTCTTCGATGGGGGTGTGATCGCCGTACAGCGATTCCCAGGCCCATTGCAGCGCCGCGCCGGTGGTAGAGGAAACGCCGCCCAAGAGCGGATAGGGTAGGAGCGGATAGACATAGAGCCGGTTGGCGGGGTCGGCGACCGCGTGATCGGGCGGCAAGGGCGCAAACACCATCGAGGAACTGCCCAGACTGCACATCGCCTGGCCGGGGAGGGGCGGCGCGCCGCCGATGAGGGCCAGCACATCGCCGGCGCCGGCAAGGACGGTCAGATCGTGGCGCAGGCCAAGCTCGGCGGCCATCGCCGGCAGCAGCCGGCCGGCGTCGTCATGGGGCCGGCGCAGGGGCGGCAGGATGGCGGGGTCGAGGCCGATCATC
>CAYWPZ010000331.1:0-4316 GCA_964460135.1 uncultured Caldilineales bacterium
GCGAGACGCCGAGCAGGGAGACGCAGTGCTCCACGGCCAGATGACACAGCCGGTCGAGGCTGGGGAAATCGGGAGCGCCATCGTAGAACAGCATCGTACCGCCCAGGATCAGCGTCCCGAACACCTCCCACGGCCCCATCATCCAGCCCATGTCGGTCATCCAATACAGCGTATCTGTGCGGCGCAGATCGAGGCCCATGGCCATATCCTGCGCCGCCTTGAGCGGGAAGCCGCAATGCGTGTGTACCGCCCCTTTGGGCCGCCCGGTGGTGCCGGAGGTGTAGATGATCATGACCACATCTTCGGCGCTCGTGCGCTCGGTGGGCGCCTCGGGCGACTGCGGGGCGATCAACTCGTCCCACCAGTGGTCTCGGCCCGCCGTCCACGGGACCTCGATGCCCGTGCGCCGCTGGACGATCACGTGCGCGACCGACGGCGTCTGGCTTAGGGCTTCGTCGGCGATAATCTTCATCTCCACCGCCCGCCCGCGGCGGAAGACGCCATCGCTCGTAAACAGCGCCTTTGCTTCGGCGTCGGCCAGCCGGGTGGCGATGGCCCCGGCGCCGTAGCCAGAGAACAGCGGCAGGATGATCCCGCCGATCTTGGCGATAGCCAGCAAAGCGATGGCGATCTCCGGCGTCATCGGCATGAACAAGCCGATGGCGTCGCCCTTGCCCAGACCCAACCCGCGCAGCGCGTTGGCCGTGCGATTTACTTCACGGTAGAGATCGCCATAGGTGAAGATGCGGACGACGCCCTCCTCGCCCTCCCAGCGCAGCGCCGCCCTCGCCTCCTGCGGCGTCCCCATCCACTTGTCCAGGCAAGTATGGACGATATTCATCCGCCCCCCCACGCACCACCGCGCCCAGGCCTTGCCCCGGCTCAGATCGACGATCTGCGTGTACGGCTCGTAGAACCGGATGTCCAGATACTCGATCACGGCCTCCCAGAACCAGGCGATGTCCTGCACCGAGCGTTGGTGCAGCTCGGCCAGCGCGCCGATCCCGTGCGCCTGCATAAAACGCTGGAGATGGCTGCCGTCGATATAGTCTGGCGTCGGTTGCCAGACGAATTCGCCGCCGAAATCGAAGTCGGACATGATTCGTTATAGGATGCGGGCGCCGAGCAGCGACGCCGCCAACTCTACCGCCAGCTCGGCCGTCTGATTGCCGTCGTCGAGGATGGGGTTGATCTCCACGATGTCGAGCGAAGTGACCTTGCGCGATTCGGCCAGCATCTCCATCAGCAAATGCGCCTCGCGATAGGTCAGGCCGCCGGGGACGGGCGTGCCAACGCCGGGGGCAAAGCGCGGGTCGAGGCTGTCCATGTCCAGGCTGACATGGACACGCGGCAGCCCGGCCAGGTGGATGATCGCCTCGCGGGCGATGGCGGCCAGCCCGCGCTCGTCGATGTCTCGCATGGTGTAGGCCCTCATGCCGATGCCGCGCAGATAGGCGCGCTCGCCGGCATCGACATTGCGCAGCCCGATCAACACGACCTGGTGGGGGTCGATCTTGGGGCCGGGGCGGCCCAGGTTCACCAATTCGGGCAGACCCATCCCCACCAGATGCGCCAACGGCATCCCGTGCAGATTGCCAGAGGGTGAGGTGTCGGGCGTGTTGAAGTCGGCGTGGGCGTCGATCCAGATCACGCCGGTTTGGGCGAAGGCGCTGACCCCGGCCACCGTGCCCATGGCCATCGAGTGGTCGCCGCCCAGAAAGATGGGGAATTCGTTCTCCTGCACGCAGCACAGCGCCGTCTGATAGATGCTCTGGCAGGCTTGCAGCACGGCCCCCAGGTGGCGGACACTGCCGCCATCCTCGTGCTGCAGGTCGGCGGCCGTCGTTTCTTCGGGCGCAGCCACATCGATGTTGCCGCCATCATGGACGGTGTAGCCCAGTCGTTCGAGCCGAGCATTCAGGCCGGCGTAGCGTACGGCGCTTGGCCCCATGTCCACCCCGCGGCGCTCTTGCCCCAAGTCCATGGGGGCGCCAAAGATGCGGATGGTGGCGGCGGGCATCAGACCAACCCCAGGAGTTGTGGCTCAGCCCACACGGCCCAGTTCCAGCGCGAATTGCCCAGGGGGTCGGTGATGAGCTGGAGGATGGCCTCTTGCCCGGCCAGAGAAGGCAGGTCGAGGACGAAGTTCTCCCACCCGACCTCGGCCTTGAGATGGCTCCAAAGTGGGCGGCCGTTGAGCCGCAGCCGAAAAGCCACCTGATTGTCGGCGGACAGCAGAGCGCCATCGCGCACGCCCACGGCAAAGCGGAGCTTGAGCAGATCGACATCGGCCGGCGCCCGGAACTGGTATTCCAGCACCGAGAGGCCGGCGGCGGGCGGGTGCTGCCAGATGGCCTGGCGGATGACCCCGCCGCACGAGGCCGGCCCCAGCTTGATCTCCATCCCGGCCGGGTCGCTGGTGGCCGACTGCCGGGCGGCGTGAAAATGCTCGATCAGGTCGAAAACCCAACTTGTGCGCAGGCTGCCATCCTCGCCCCAGGCGTCGGGCGAGCGCCACTGTTCTTCCTGCCATTTCAGGAAGCTGATGTACTGCGAAAGCTGGAACAGGCTTTCTTCCGAAAGGTCGGCGATGCGGCGGCTGATGGCGTCGATTTCGTCTTGGTGGCGGGGCATGGTCAGGAGGCAGAGAAGCAGAGAAGGGCCGGCGGGGTCAATTCTACCATCATCCGTCCAGCAGATGCGAGTCGCCTCGGGTTCTGCCCAGAGTTCCGGCCCGGTGCCGGGCGAGGGCCTCGTCCCAGGTCAGGGCGGCTGCGCCGATGCCGAGGGCAGCGAGCAGGCTGAAGTGGAAGTCGAGCGGGTGCTGCTCGGGGGAGCGGGGGATGAGGGCGCTGACATCGGCCAGCGAACCGAAAAGACCGGCCGTACTCGGCTCGAACGCCAGCATGTCCTCCGAGAGCGCCAATTGGTCGAGGTGGTTGGCGCTGTGGAAATAGTGGACGTCCATCCCCTCATTGGCATAGATGCGATAGGCGATGACCCAGTCATCGATTTCGTGGGCGGTCTCGCTGGCCAGCCGGTTGAAGCCCACGCGTCGGGCCAACTCCGGCTCGACAAAGGCCGTGATCCAGGCCCCGGCCGGCGCCAGCAGGATGCTCGGCCGTCCCTTCTGGGCTGAAACCAGGTAGGTGCGCCGCAGGATCGGCGTCAGCCGCTCGGCATCGATGCCGTGCAGGTGCAGGTTGAAGTAGTCTTGATAGGGGGTCTGCGCTTGGCCCCAGGCCGGGCCGCGGGGATGGGCCGGGCTGGCCGGAGGCGTCTTGTCGCGCCCAAACAGTCTTTTGAACACAGGCGGTCTCCTCGGTGTGGGTGACGGCGCCCATTATTCATCAGTCCGCCCGGCCCAACAAAATATGAGGCCATCAGCTGAATGCTGATGGCCTTGAATCGCATTTCGCCCCGCGCCCATCTGTGCAAATTGGCATGGCAAATCACGACGGCAGCGGTGCGCTGATCTCGATCAGGTTGCCGTCGGGGTCGCGGAAGTGGGCGGTGCGGATGATCCACTCGGGGCGATCCTGCGGCGCCGTGACAGGCTGCGCCCCGCGCGCGACCAACTCCTGATAGGCAGCGTCGACATCCGCGACCGTGAACGTCAGGGCCACGCGCTCCCCGCCCTCCGCCTGGCCCGAACTGCCCGTCGCCATCGCCATGTAGTCGCGACGGAACAGGGCCAGGGTGACGCTGCTGGTGTCGAACTCGGCGTAGACATCATCGCTGGTGCGCATGTGCACGGGAAGCTCCAGCACCTGGCTGTAGAAGCGAAAGCTGGCGGCGAAATCGGCGACAAGCAGGCGTGTGTAGTTGTAGGTGAGTTTCATGGCGCCCATTCCAAATCCAAATCGCTTTGCGGGCAATGCCTTTGCGTGCAGAGGTGCAGATGGACGGAGGACGAAAGACGAGGGCGTTTCGCCCTCTGTCCACTGATCACTGACTTTAGTTCAGCATCTCGGCCATTGACATGTCATCCACCTCGGCGCTGGCGGCCTTGTCGCCGTGGCCGTTGGACGAGACCACGCCCTTGCCCATCCCCGCCTGTTGGCGCACGAGCGTCTCGATGCGGGTGATCAGGTCGGGATTGGCCTTGAGGAATTCCTTGGCGTTCTCGCGGCCCTGCGCCAGTCGCTGCCCCTCAAAGCTGAAGAAGGCCCCGCGTTTGTCGATGATCCCCATCTCGGTGGCCAAATCCAGCAGGCTGCCGGTGCGGGAGATGCCCTCGTTGAACATGACATCGAACTCGGCCACGCGGAAGGGAGGCGCCACCTTGTTCTTCTTCACCGTCACGCGCACACGGT
>CAYWPZ010000332.1:0-4264 GCA_964460135.1 uncultured Caldilineales bacterium
CCGACGAGGAGGAAGTGGATGGCATCCACGGAGCGCTGCGAGCGGTCGGAGAGCTGCGAGCGCTCCGACCGCTCCGCCGACCCCTCCGCCAGCCGGTTAGCTGCCTTCAGCAGGGGGGGGATGTAATTGGCCGCACCCAGAGCGCCAGCATAGGAGACGACGAAGCGGTCCTCCAGCCCCCAGGCCCGGCGGAAGTCCTGGCCCCGGCTGGGGTCGGGGTCGAACATGCCGGCCTCGACGCCGTTGGCAATGAATGTGATCTTGGCGGCCGGGATGCCCTTGCCAAGCAAATAGTCGCGATAGGCGGGGGAATTGACCAGCAGATGGGTGGAGCGTGCGTAGAGGAAGCGTTCGAGCCAGCGCGCCAGAACAACGAGGATGGGGTTTTTCAGTACCCCCATATCGATGGCGAATTCGGGCCACAGGTCGCGCACTTCCAGCAGGAACGACCGCCGCCGGACCGCCGCCACTGCCCAGGCCGTGACCGCCTGGAAGATGGGCGGCGTCGTGCCCATCACCACATCGGCAGGACCGGACCGTAGGGCCAGCCATCCCGACGTGATCATGATATTCAGGAACGCTATTATACGCCAGACAAAGCTACGGTGCAAGGTCGCGGGCGTGTAGGCGCGCAGCACCCGCACCCCATTGTAATTCTCGACGCCTGCCTGAGACGAAGCCTGGCCGGAAAGATAGCTGACCGGGCTGGCGACGACGGTGAAATGGATGCCGTGCTCATCGGCGCAGTGCCGGGCCAGTTCGTAGTGGCGGGTTCCGCCCGCTTCGCCGGGGCCGACGAATGCCTGGTGGATGAGGAGGACGCGCATGGGGTCGGTAGTCA
This sequence comes from uncultured Caldilineales bacterium, assembly GCA_964460135.1. GTDB lineage: Bacteria > Chloroflexota > Anaerolineae > J102 > J102 > SSF26. Next base: position 842 of record CAYWPZ010000332.1, read on the forward strand.
GAGGTCAGAGGTCAGTATCGCCCATCGTCCACCGTTCCAACGTCCATCGTTAGATCAGGAGGCGAGCGCCAAGGAATCGGCGTGAGGTCGGGCCAGGGTCGCGGCGGCCAACAACGGGGCGCGCGGGTTGGGGCTGATGAGGAGATCGGCGTGGAGCAATGGCGACTCCAGGTTGATGCGCTGGCGGCTGCGCGTCACCTGGGCGGGTTCGGGGCTGAAGAGGGAGAGGAAGTCGACGGTCTGGCCGTGCACGCTCAGGTCGAGCGAGAGGGCCGGGGCCAGGGCATGATAGCGCGGGGCCAGCCAGCCACGCGGGGAATCAGGATCGGCCCGCACCACCGAGGCTTCGGCATCCGGCGCCGAGGCCTGGACGAGGAGATGATAAGGCCCGGCCCCGGTCTGCAAGGAGAGACGGCGCGCTTCTACATCCCAGGCATGGGGCAAGTCGGGCAGCAGCCAGTGCAGCCGGTAGGTGTGTGGGCTGCGACTGAGCAGGCGATCCCAGACCAGCCAGGTTTCGTCGCCCAAGCGTAACAGCCCGCGACGGTGCCAGACCGGGCCGGACAGCCGCTCGTAGCCGTTGTGGGCGCCTTCCCAATAGGCCAACGGCCCGGCCAGTGGCCCGGCCAACGGCCCGGTTGCCGAATGCCAGACGCCGCGCGCTTGGCCCCGCAACCAGGGCAGCCAGAGAAAACGGCTGGCCAGGCGCATCTGGTCGAGGCCATCGACCACGACGGTGTTGTGGCGGGAGGTGCGGGCCAGGGCGTTGTCCCAGGGCGGGGCGACGTTGTAGGAGTAGGTTCCAGGGTCGAGGGCGATGTTCTGGCCTCGCCGCCAGAGATCGACGTGGAGCATGTCGGCCTGGCCGGGGCGGTGCCGGAAGCTGGCGCAGCGCACGAAGGCAAAGCTGATGGGCGAGCGCAGGCTGTAGTAGCCGCCGGGTTCGGCGCTGAGGTCGCGGCGCTCATCGGTCTGCACAGGCGCCGCCAGCGCCTGCGGGCCGAAGAACCAGAGCAGGGCTTCGTCCCAGGGGCCGCCGTGGTAGCGGCGCCGGCCCGAAAACAGATAGTGCGCGACCTGGAGCAGGGGGCGAAAATCGCGGTAGTCGCAGTTGTCCAGCGGCAAGATCAGGGCGCCATCGTTTTGGCCGTAGTTGGGCAGGCGGCCGCTGGCGGCGTCCTGGAGTTGGTAGAGGAAGCCGGAGGAGGTCTGGAGGCGTTGTTTCAGGCTGTCGCTCAGGGGCTGGGCGGCCAAGTCGCCCAGGCGGGCGGCCCACAGCCAGGCGTGTAGGGCCAGGCGCTGGTAGTTGAAGGAATGTTGGGCAAAGGCGCCATCGTCGTAGATCAGCGCCTGGCCCAGCTCTTCCAGCACCCTGCGCCCTCGCTGCTTCCAGGCCCCCGCCTGGCGCAGTTCGGGGAAGAGGTGAGCGATTGTCCACAGCCCGGCCGCCTCGCTCACACCGTGGTTGTTCTCCTGGCTGAGGGCATAGTCGATGTTGGCGGCGATGCGCTGGCCCGAAACGGCGATCATCTGCGCCAGCATGGCCGCGCGCGGGGGTGTGGTGGCGGGGGCATCGAGAAAGCCGTAGAGACCGAAGCACCAGGCCATCACGCGCAGGGCCACTTCTTGGCCGCTGTGCCAGTTGGCGCCCAGCTGGGGCGGATTGGCGTCGCGCCAGCTTTCCACTACCTGCCAGAAAAGTTCGGCCAGGCGGTTGTCGCCGCCCCGCCAATAGGCCCGCACCAGGGCGAAGACGAAGCCGAAACGGCTCGGCTCCCAAATGAGCTTGATATCGACCGGCCCGGCGTCGCCGATCTGAGTCCAGTGGCGATCGGCAGGCAGGCGCTGGCCGCTGAAAGGGTCGCGATGCCAGTCGGGCGGGAAACCGATCTCGGCCGGCTCGCCGGAGAAGAAGCGGAGTTGGCCCGCCGCCAGTTCATCCGCCAGTTGCACGGGCGTGAGGGCGCTGCCGGCATCCCAGGCAGCGAAGTGGGGCTGGTAGGCGGCGCGGCCGGCGGCGGAGAAGAAGAAGGGCGGGGCGGCAGAGCCGCGGCGGTAGGCGAGATAGGCCGACGGGTCGGCCAGGGTGGGGTCGCTCAGCCAGGCGGCCAGAGGTTGCGCCTGCCACGGGTGGGCGGGCAGGCGGCGGCGAAGCTGTCCCAGCCGCTGTTGGGCGGCATAGAGGCCGCGATAGGCGAGCCAACGCGGCCCCAACGAGCCGAGGACGTGGGGAAGGACGGTCAGGGCATGGGTCAGTCGTTTCGTCGTTGCAGCCATGTCTGGGTGATGATGTCGGCGATGCGTTCGCCGGCGTGACCGTCCCACAGCGGCGGGATGCGGCCGGTCTTGGCCTGGCCGCGGGCGATGGCGTCGATCTCGCGGCGGAGGCGGGGCATGTCCTGGCCGACGAGGGTGTTCGTGCCCATCTCGACCGTGATCGGGCGCTCGGTGTTGACGCGCACGGTCAGGCAGGGGACGCCCAACCAGGTGCTTTCCTCCTGCACCCCGCCCGAATCGGTGATGATGGCGGCGGCGGCCTGCTGCAAAGCCAAAAAGTCGAGATAGGAGAGGGGGTCGGAGAGGTGGAGGTCGGGCGCATTGGGCTGCCAGCCGATCTCCTGCAAGCGCCGCCGGGTGCGCGGGTGGACGGGGAAGAGGACGGGGAAGGTGCGGCTGATGTCGGCCAATGCGGCCATGATTGCGGCCAGCATGGCGGGGTCGTCTACGTTCGAGGGCCGGTGGAGGGTGACGAGGACGAAGCGGCGGCGACGCCAGGGCTGCAAGGCGGGGTCAGCCCAACGTTGGGCGGTCAGGGGCAACAGCCGGGCCAGGGTGTCGATCATCACATTGCCGACGCCATGGATTTTGCGGGGGTCGATGCCCTCGCGACGCAGGTTGGCGTCGCCGTCGCTGGAAGGTGTGAACAGGAGGTCGGCGATCTGGTCGGTGAGCAGACGGTTGATCTCCTCGGGCATGGTGCGGTCGAAGGAGCGCAGCCCGGCCTCGACATGGGCGACCGGGATGAGCAGTTTGGCGCAGACCAGGGCCGCGGCCACGGTCGAGTTGACGTCGCCGTAGACGAGCACCAGGTCGGGCCGGTCGGCCAACGCCAGCGCCTCGAATCCGGTCATGATCTGCGCCGTCTGGGCCGCGTGCGAACCGGAGCCAATGCCCAGGTTGACATCCGGCTCCGGCAGGCCCAACTGGGCGAAGAAGATGTCGGACATGTTGGCGTCGTAGTGCTGGCCGGTGTGGACCAGGGTCTGGCGAAGGCCCGGCCGCGCCGCCAATGCCGTCCAAACCGGTGCGACTTTCATGAAGTTCGGGCGGGCGCCGACGACGTGGAGGAGGTGGGGGGAGGGCATGGGGGGGGCAGTAATCAGTAAGCAGTGGTCAGTGGACAGGGGGCAGAGGGCGAACGCT
>CAYWPZ010000333.1:0-4241 GCA_964460135.1 uncultured Caldilineales bacterium
AGCGAGGGCAGCGCCGCAGCCGCGTGAGGGCGCGTCGGCGGGCGGAACGAGCGGGACAGGGGGCTATCGGCCGGCGGTCGGGGACCGGCGGCGATGACGGCTGGGCGGCGGACGTGGCGCTGATGGCCGGAGGGGGCGCCACGAGGGCGGTTGGGGGCTGGAGGTGCGCCGAGACGGGCTCGGGAGCGACCGGCGGGCGGTTGGCGGGGCCGGGTGGAGCGGCCGGGCGGGGCGACGGGGACGCGCTGCGGCCGTTGACGCGGAGATGGGCTGGGCGCATACTTGGGGCGTGCGATAGAGGTTCCTGCCCCCCACCATGCACCAGGGTCATTACTGTCACCTGCCCGTGGTCGACGAAGCCGGTGCCCCCACCGGCGTCCGGCCGGTCAATGACATCGTTCGTTACCTGGTCGAGCACCTTTCCTCCGCGGTGTACAACCTGCCGCCCGAGCCGGGGCAGGTCCACGGCGCCCGGCAAGGTGCCTGACATCTGTCACCTGGGAGAGGCCAAGAAGCGTGACCACCACAAACAGCGAAACCGAGTTCACGGAGACCACGGTGAGTTCCAAGCCGGTCGAGGAGATCCCGGCCGCCATCGTGCGGTTCGCCGGCGATTCGGGCGACGGCATGCAGCTCGTGGGGACGCAGTTCACCGATGCCACCGCCATCTTCGGCAACGACCTGGCGACCCTGCCCGATTACCCGGCCGAGATCCGGGCTCCGGCGGGCAGCCTGGGCGGCGTGTCGGGCTTCCAGATCAACTTCGCGAGCACCGCGGTACATACGCCGGGCGACAGCGTGCACACGCTGGTGGCCATGAACCCGGCGGCACTGAAGGTCAATATCGCCGACCTCGAGCCGGGCGGCATCCTGATCGTCAACTCCGACTCGTTCGACGCGACTGGATTGCGGCTGGCCGGCTACACCGCCAACCCGCTGGAGGACGGCAGTCTCAACGGGCGTCGACTCTACAGCATCCCGATGACGAAGCTGACCGCCGAGGCAGTCGCGGCGGCCGGCCTCAAGCACAAGGATGCCGAGCGCTGCAAGAACTTCTTCGCGCTGGGCGTCACCTGCTGGCTGTACGATCGCCCGATCGCCCCGACGCTCAAGTGGCTGGACGATAAGTTCGGCAGCAAGCCCGAGATCCGCCGGGCGAACGAACTGGCCCTACGGGCGGGCGTGAACTACGGCAACACGGCCGAGATGTTCCAGATGCACTACCGTGTGCAGCCGGCCAAGCAGTTGCCCGGGACCTACCGCAAGATCCGTGGCAACGAGGCGGTAGCCCTCGGCCTGATGGCGGCGGCGTGGCGGGCGGGACAGAAGCTGTTCTACGCGGGCTACCCCATCACGCCGGCCAGCGACATCTTGCACGAGTTGGTCAAGCACAAGAACTTCGGCGTCAAGGTGTTCCAGGCGGAAGATGAGATCGCCGCGATCTGCGCGGCCATCGGCGGGGCGTACGGCGGGGCGTTTGCCGCCACCGGCACGAGCGGGCCGGGGATGGCCCTCAAGACCGAGGCCTTGGGCCTGGCGGTGATGGTCGAGTTGCCGCTGGTCGTCGTCAATGTGCAGCGCGGCGGGCCGAGCACGGGCCTGCCGACCAAGACCGAGCAGTCCGACCTGTGGCAGGCGTTCGGCGGGAGGCACGGCGAAGCCCCGGTGCCCATCATCGCCCCCCAGTCGCCCTCGGACTGCTTTTACGCGTGCTACGAGGCGTTCCAGATTGCCGTCAAGTATATGACGCCGGTGATCGTGCTCAGCGACGGCTACCTGGGCAACGGCTCGGAGCCGTGGCGGGTGCCCAACGTCGAAGATCTGCCGATGATTCCCGTCAATCACGACATTCAGGCCGAGGGGTTCCAGCCCTACGCCCGCGACGAGAACCTGGGCCGGCCGTGGGCGTTGCCCGGCAGTAAGGGCCTGGCACATCGCGTCGGTGGGCTGGAGAAGGAGAACATCACCGGCCAGGTGTCGTACGATCCGATGAACCACGAGACCATGGTCCATCTGCGGGCGGAGAAGATCGCCCGTGTGGTCGAATCCATACCGGACCAGGAAACGATGGGCAAGTCGGCCGGCGAGTTGCTCGTGGTCAGTTGGGGCGGGACGTACGGCTCGGTTCGAACCGCCGTCGAACGTATGCAGGACCAGGGGGCGTCCGTATCGCATGTCCATCTGCGATACCTCAACCCCATGCCCGCGAACCTGCCGCAGGTTCTCCGGAGCTTCAAGAAGGTGCTGGTGGCCGAGTTGAACCTGGGCCAGTTGCGGACGCTTCTACGGGCGACGTATCTCGTCGATGCCAGGGGCCTCAACAAGGTGCAGGGCAAGCCGTTTTCCGTGGCGGAAGTGATGAGCGCGATTCGCCGCATGCTCGATGGAGAGGATAACTGATTATGGCTACCCTCACGTTGCCGACTGTGAATCTGCAGCCCAAGGACTACGGCTCCGACCAGGAAGTCCGCTGGTGCCCGGGTTGCGGTGATTATTCGATTCTCGCCCAGATCAAGAAGGCTCTGTCGAGCCTGGGCCGCGATCCGGACAACATGGTCTTCATCTCGGGCATCGGGTGTTCGAGCCGGCTACCGTATTACATGGCGACCTACGGTATCCACGGCATCCACGGCCGAGCTCCCGCCTTGGCGTCGGGTCTGCGGCTGGTGCGGCAGGATCTGGACATCTGGGTGGTCACCGGCGACGGCGACGGCCTGAGCATCGGCGGCAACCACCTGCTGCACGCCATCCGCCGCAACCTGTTGATCAAGATCCTGATGTTCAACAACCGGATTTACGGCCTGACCAAGGGCCAGGTCTCGCCGACCTCGGAGTGGAACAAGAAGACCGTGTCGACGCCGTTCGGCTCGGTGGGGGCCCAGATCAACCCCTGCTCGATGGCCATCGGCTGCGAGGCGACGTTCGTGGCCCGCACCATTGACTTGATTCCGCGACACCTCGAGGACACGTTGCAGCGGGCGGCGGCCCATCGCGGCGTGGCGTTCGTCGAGATCTACCAGAACTGTACGATCTTCAACGACGGTGCGTTCAAGTACATCACCGACAAGGAAGTCCGTGACGACAACATCATCGAACTCGAGCACGGCAAGGTGATGATCTTCGGCAAGAACGGCGACAAGGGCATCCGCCTGGGCAGCGGGTATCGACCGGAAGTCGTGCAGGTCGGCGATGGCGGCACGAGCATGTACGACCTGCTGATCCATGACGAGAAGGCGACGTCGCCGGCGCTGGCGTTCATGCTGAGCCGATTCAGCCATCCGCTGTACCCCGAGCCGATCGGCGTTTTCCGGGCAATATCGGCCCCGGTCTACGACATGTTGATCGACGAGCAGGTCGAGCGCCTGACGGCGGAGAAGGGTCCGCCAGACATGCAGAAGCTGTTGTACGGGCCGGAGCCATATACGGTGGAATAAGTAGGGTCGCGAGTGATTCCTTAACCAGCCCAAAGTGCAAGCAAGGGTTCTGCGTCTTCAACAGATCCTCGCTTGCGCCTCGGGCTGGTCAAGAGTGCTCCAGCCGAATAACGTCGGGCCGGGCCGTGGGCGACGGGGCCGCCGGGGGACGGGGCGAGCGCCGAGGCGGCATGAGCGGTCGAAGGGACGTGTCAAGTATTCGAAGCAGTGGCGCGACGAGCGCCCAAAGTGGCTCTGTCTGCGGCGGGCGCGTATATAAGTCCCAGCCGCAGAAACTCCAAGTCACGCTGAACCAGCACACTGGGGCATCCTGGCCGGAGATGGAGGGACCATCGTTGGGGAGGGCGTACTGACAGCTGGAAACCATGTAGTGATCGAGCGGGTACGAGCGTCCGTTCAGGTGAACTCGGCCAACGTGGCGGACCACGAAATCGAGGCATCGATCCCGTTGCGGTTCTCAGGGGCTCGCATACTGCAGAATGGCCAGGCCGGTCCATACATGCTGAAGACGGTTCTGGTATATCACACGGCATATCCAGACTACGAAGGCCTAGTACTGCGCCACGGCGCATTTGATGGTGCGTGCCCGAGTGAGTGCCGTGGCGCAGTACTCCCGCCTGCGGCGGGCCAAACCGGCTGGACGGCGTTCACGGCCCATCGCCAAGCTGCAGCTTCAACCGGGCGGCAAGCCCTCGAAACAGCGCAGCTGCAATGCCCGCCGCAGGCGGGAGTGCTGCGCCACCAACTGCCTGGCGCCGGTGGCTCGCGTGCTGGACGAGGCCTTCGGCCTGGAGTGGGGCCTCATGT
>CAYWPZ010000334.1:0-4208 GCA_964460135.1 uncultured Caldilineales bacterium
GACGGATGGCCGCGCGGTCTTTGCCAGCGGCAGCCCGTTCGACCCGGTCCAGTATAAGGGCAAAACCTTTGTGCCGGGCCAGGGCAATAATGCTTACGTGTTCCCCGGCGTTGGGCTGGGCGTGGTGGCGGGGGGCGCCGGGTTTGCTGTGTGGGTGGGGGGGGGTCTGGGGGCGGAGGTGGGAGGTGAGGGTAGCGGGGTAGGCGGGATCGTCCCAGCGCAAGAAGTGGATGCCATGGGTGCGCCAGGCCAGCAGCCGTTGGCCGGTTGCGGCGAGAAGGTCGTGGCTGGCCTGCAGCCGTCTCTTTTCGTCATCGCTCAACCGCAGGGCCACGGCCCAGACTTCGGGGCTTTCGAGTAGCAATTCGTAGAGTGAAAATGCGCCTGTGCGGTGGTGATCTTCGGCCATGACTTTGGCGCGGCGCAGGCCGAGGCCGGAATCCCAGGCCAGCCAGTGCCAGGCGGCGATCTCGCGCAGGGGTGGTGGGGCGTCGTGGAAGTTGGATGTCACGGTGGGAGGATAGCACAGGCGAGGGAGGCGTGCAACAGCCATTTGTGGCGTGAGCGCACCCTGGTGCGAACGGGCGGGGCGGCGCGGGGGCCTGCTCTCGCGGCGGTGGTGTTGGCCTATGCGGCGGATCGCCAGACCGCCCACACGAAGCGCGGCAGATCGAGCTGCCGCCGCCAGCGCCAGGGCTGGGTGACTAGCCGCCAGAGCCATTCCAGGTTGAGGCGGATGAGCCAGGCCGGGGCGCGGCGGCGGATACCCACGACATGGTCGAAGGCGCCGCCGACGCCGATGCTGACGGGAACCGCCAGTTCGTCTTTGTGGGCGGCGATCCACAAGTCCTGGGCCGGCGCGCCGTAGGCGACGAGGAGGACATCCGGCCGGGCGGCGGCGAGGCGCTGGCGGATGATGGGAAAGTCGGCTTCGGCGGGCGAACCGGCGTGGGCGCCGGCAATGATCAGGCCGGGATAGCGGTGTTGGAGAGTGGCGGCCGCCCGCTCGGCGATGCCCGGCCCCGCTCCCAACAAGAATAGCCTCCATCCCTCGACCGCAGCCCGTTCGGCCAGGCGATAGATGCCGTCGGAGCCGGTGACGCGTTCGGGCAGGACCTGGCCCTGGCGTTTGGCCGCCCACAGCAGGCCCACGCCGTCGGGCAGCACCAGGTCGGCGTGTTGTAGTACGGCCATGAATTGTGGCTGGCGGCGGGCCGTCATCACGAATTCGGGGTTGGCGGTGCAGATCTGGCGCGGGCGCTCCTCGGTAATGAACGCCGCCACCAGGTCGAGCCAGGTCTCGTAGGTGAGGGGGTGGACGGGGACGCCGAGGATGGGGATGGGGTCGGGTGGGGCGGGCATGGTGGGGTGAGTATAGGCTGGGGGTGTGGTGTTGGCAATTCTTCTTTTCTGGTGGATTGGGGTTGTGGACGCGGATGGGGAAACGCGGATGGTTGCGGAGGCGGCTCGTTTTGGCTATCATGAGGGTTAGCAGCCCTGGTAATCGATGATGAAACTCGGCACTACTCCCTGGTATCGTCCAAGAAGGCCTTCTGAAGCCCATGCAACCAAGTATCATGCACTGCCCGACCTGTGGCAGCGAAAAAATCAAGTTGGTCTGTCATGATTGGTCAGGAGCATACCACGGCCAAGCTTATGGCGTCCCTGCTCTGGAATTCTACGAATGTCCTGTCTGCGGAGAACGGGTCTTCGAGCGCGAGGCGTTGGCGAAGATAAGAAGCTATTCGCCTGCCTACATCAAGCGTCGGCCAAAGCTGCGCCATGCGCCGAAAGCGCCAACTGGCGTGACGCCGCGCGCTACTCCATCTGGCTGAACGATGTCGTATGCCAACAAATGCACTTTGCCGGATAACTTCACGACCCCCTCACCCGAATTTGACAAACCCCGCGGCCCTGGTGTAAGCTCCGCCGCCAATTACATAGTACCTTGAACGCGGGTCGTCGACGACCCCGATCAACGGTGCACTAACTCTTATCCAGAGAGGCGGAGGGACCGGCCCGATGAAGCCTCGACAACCCGGCGACCGTTGCAATGATGCAACCTAAGCGACAGGGTGCCAATTCCGGCAGAACGAACTGGAAGATGAGAGGAACCCGGCGACCGCCGCCCTGCTCATCCCCGCAAGGGGATTTTTTATTGCTACAGCAGGCAACCCGCACAACACCCCGAACCCTCTCGCTTCCATCAGCAGAGGGTTTTTTGTTTGTCGTAGAGATAGGAGATTGGAGATTGGGAGCCAATCTCTTATCTCCTATCTCCAATCTCCACCCACCACCACACCAAAGGATTCTCACCATGACCGCCACCACTGCACACGCATACGGCTTCACCACCCGCCAACTGCACGCCGGCCAGCAGCCCGACCCCGCCACCGGCAGCCGCGCCCTGCCTATCTATCAAACCACCAGCTACCAGTTCCGCAGCACCGAGCACGCCTCGAACCTGTTCGCCCTGCGCGAGTTGGGCAATATCTACACCCGGATCATGAACCCGACCACAGATGTCCTGGAACAGCGGTTGGCCAGCCTGGAAGGCGGCGTCGGCGCGCTGGCGGCCTCCAGCGGCCACGCCGCCCAGGCCATGGCCATCCTCACCCTGTGCGGGGCGGGCGATCACATTGTCAGCAGCAGTCGGCTCTATGGCGGGACGTACAACCAGTTCAACTACACCTTCCCGCGCATCGGCATCGACGTGACCTTTGTCGACCCCACCGACCCGGCCAACTTCGAGCACGCCATCCGGCCCAACACCAAGATCATCTATGGCGAGACGCTGGGCAACCCCGATATCGCCGTCTTCCCCTTCGAGCAGGTATCGGCGATCAGCAAGGCGCACAACATCCCCATCCTGATCGACAACACCTTCGCCACGCCGTATCTGTGCCGGCCGTTCGAGTGGGGCGCCCACATCGTCACCCACAGCACGACCAAGTTTCTGGGTGGGCACGGCACCAGCATCGGCGGCGTCATCGTCGATGGCGGCAACTTCGATTGGACGAGCGGGCGCTTCGCCAATTTCACCACCCCGGATCCCAGCTACCACGGCCTGGTTTACGCCGACCTGCTGGGGATGGGGCTGCCGCCGTTCATCATCAAGGCCCGCGTCCAGATTCTGCGCGACCTCGGCGCCTGCCAGGCGCCTTTCAACAGTTGGACGACCTTGCAGGGCATCGAGACGCTGAGCCTGCGCATGGAACGGCATGTGCGCAATGCCGAGGCTGTGGCCCAGTTCCTGTCTGGCCATGCCGCCGTGAATTGGGTCATGCACCCCAGCCTGCTCAACCATCCTGACCACGCCGCTGCCAAGAAGTATCTGCCCAAGGGGGCAGGCGCCATCCTCGGTTTCGGCATCAAAGGTGGGGTCGAGGCCGGGCGCAAGTTCATCGACAACCTGAAGCTCTTCAGCCATCTGGCCAACGTTGGCGACGCCAAGAGCCTGGCCATCCATCCCGCCAGCACCACCCACAGCCAGCTGACCGAGGAGGAGATGTCCTCGGCCGGCGTCACGCCCGACTTCGTGCGCCTCAGCGTCGGCCTGGAGGACATCGAGGACATCCTCTGGGATCTCGATCAGGCATTGGCGGCGTAGGAAGGTAGACAAGGAAGAAGTAGACAAGTAGACAGGTAGCCTTCTCGTAGTAACGACTTTAGTCGTTCTTAGTAGTTAAGCGACTAAAGTCGCTACTATGAGAAAATGATCCGATAGTAACTTCTATGAGAAAACCACCTAAACCTGAATTCTACGGTTTGCCCCCTTATCTTGGCCTGGGGCGATACCACCAGGCATATCGACGGAAAGATATGGTTCGTGCAGGCTATTGGGTGGATGGCGAAGACTATTCCGCCTACTATGTGCGCGTGGAAAACGACCGTTGTCTCTTCTCAGAGTCTTGGGAACGAGCCAACTTCGCCCATACCTGGCACCGAAATCTGGAGCGGGCCTTCCTCCACCACCTGGTTTCCATCCCGCCGTGGCAGCACCCGCGTCTTCAGTGGCTCTCACGGCGCATCACGACCGGCCGCAATATCTACTTGGAATACGCGTCCACTCCGGCGGCTGCGTTCTACCCAGGAGGTTTCATTTTCCGTTTGCGCCTGCCTGTGGTGGACTTGAATCGAGCGAACCTGGCGAAGCTTCATGAACAGATCGCGCGACTTGGCGAATCAACCTCACTTCAGTTCACATC
>CAYWPZ010000335.1:0-4202 GCA_964460135.1 uncultured Caldilineales bacterium
CGCCCCATCCGCCACCCCGACTTCCAGCCCCACACCCAGCCCAACCCTCACCCCGTCTGCCGCCGCTGCCCCCTCGCGCGCTTGCCCCATCCCCAGCGGCTGGGTGAAAAAGGTCGTCGGGCGGGGTGAAACCCTGCGCGGCCTGGCGCAACGCTACGGTGTGCGCGTGGCGCGTTTACGCCAGGCCAACTGTTTGCCGAACAACCTGGTCAAATGGGGGCAGATTCTGTACGTGCCTGGGCGGGGATGAGGGGGGTGGGTGGCGGGTGGCAGTGCCCACTGACCACTGCCTTACGGCACTTGCAGATACACCTTCCAGGCGTCGGGGATGTCGCCGGAGAGGATGAGGTAGTTGACGCGCGGGGTCTTTGGCTCCCAGTGCATTTTCATCCCGGCCTCGTGCGGGGTGCGGCCGCCCTTGCGATGATTGCACCACTTGCAGGCGCAGGCGGTGTTGCCCCAGGTATTCTTGCCGTTGCGGCTGCGCGGGATGATGTGATCGACACCGAAGTCGTCCTTGTTCAAGAAATGGCCTTCCTTCATCTCGCCCGCCGCCGCGCCGCAGTAGATGCAGCGGTAGCCATCGCGCCGCAGCACCCCGCGCTTGCTCCATGCCGCCTCGCGACGAGGGACATTGACATAACGCTTCATGCGTAGTACGGTGGGGATGGTGAAGGCGGTATGGGCGCCGACGAGCGATAGCGCCTGGTCGGTGGCGACATCCACGCGCTCGCGCAGCAGCAGCGAAAGCGCCCGCTGCCGCGAGATGACGGCCAGGGGTTCGTAGGTGGCGTTGAGCAGGAGAACGGCGGCCATTGGTGACTCCAGCAACGAGGGGGTGGTGGGGCTGACTTCCTTTGTCTTGCGGCGGGGCAACGGTCGCCCGCGGCAAATGACAGGTGGTGTGGCGACAAAAGAAAAGAGCGGGCGTTTGGCCCGCTCTTCATAAACGACGTGCTTGGACAGGTTTGAATCAACCTGGTCTGTTACCGACGAAGCGGGCTGGAACTGGGTATCAAAAAGCAACCACTTGGCAACAAGGGGTAGAGATGTTGTTTGAGATTGGCAGTGGAAATGGCGTTGCGCCGAGAAATGGTTGGCATCGAGACAGGGTTCGCTGAGTTGGATAGATTCAGGGTGAACATTAGCACGTATGTGCGAGGCTGTCAACTTCGCAGACCAAATGGGGTGAGCGGCCCGGAGGCCACGTCGATTCTGAAGCCGTCAAGGGCCTCTGCGCCGTCGTCGTGGCTGGCATTTTCTGCTTTTCCGCCTTGCTTGCCCTCCCGTGCCGTGGTCTTTTCTCAACCTGATTTTCTTGCTACAATAAGTGCTCCTAAGGCGTTGTTTCCACTGCTCGCACGAGGCGAAGTCAGATGACAGTCAAGTTTCTGCCCGCGCAAACCGTCGACGACCTCGACTTCTATCCCGATACGGATGGCAAACCGATAGCTGAATCCGACCTGCACCGCGAGATCATGTTCACCATCATCCATCTATTGCAGCGTTATTTTGCGGGGCGACGGGTGTATGTCAGCGGCAATCTCTTGCTCTATTACGAGCAAGGCAACCGGCGTAAGTCGGTGGCGCCGGATTGTTTCGTGGTCTGGGATGTGGAGCCACGGCGCCGGCGTACCTACAAGTTGTGGGAGGAGGGCAAGGGGCCGCGGGTGGTGTTCGAGGTGTCATCCAAGAGTACGAAACGTGAGGATTTCGGCCGCAAGATGCGGCTGTATGCCCAGTTGGGGGTGGAGGAGTATTACATCTATGACCCGACGTCCGAGTATTTGAAACCACCGCTGGCGGGTTATCGGCTGGTGGGAGGGGGTTATGCGCCCATGCAGCCTCAGAACCAGGAGGTGGATTTGGGCGACATGGCTTTTGTGCCTGGCGCTGGCGAGCCGCCTGAGTATGTCAGCCCATTGCTGGGGCTGAGATTGGTATTGGACGAAAACAGGCGTCTGCATTTCTATGATGAAGCCACGGGTGAGCGGCTGCTGGATGATGATGAGACGCGAGAACGGGCGGAGATGCTGGCCCGCCTTGCAGCTACGCGTGCGATTCAGGCCGAGGAGCGAGCAAGCACGGCGGAGGAGCGAGCAGTGCAGGCCGAGGCCGAGAATGAGCGCTTGCGGGCTGAGTTGGCGCGTGCGCGAGGGTAAGCAGCCCGGCCACGTTGGGAAGCCGGCTGATTGGATCGCTCAGGCCCAATCCGAAAGCAACCCAAGCAACCGCTCTACCTCGGCGCGGGTGTTGTAGTGGCTGAGGCCGAGGCGGAGGACGCCGCCGCTTTCCTCTAGCCCCAAGCGGCGGATAACCTCGACGGCGTAGAAGTGCCCGGCGTAGGCGGCGATGCCATGCTGCGCCAGCCGGCCCGATAGTTCGGCCGGGCTGTAGCCCGCCAACCGGACAGCGGCGGTGGGCGTGCGCTCGTGCAAACGATTGCGGGCGGTGATGCCGTAGATCGTCAGGCCAGGGATTGTCTCCAGCCCATCGAGCAAATAGGCAAAGAGGTCGCGTTCGTAGGCTGCGATGGCGCTGAGCCCGAGTTTGAGCGCCAGGCGACGGCCGGAGAAAGCGGGGAAGTGCCCCGTCCAATCCTGCCCGAAGGCATTGCCCAGCCCGGCCAGATAGTCGATGGCGGCGGTGGTCCCGGCCAGCCCCTCGTGGTTCTGGGTTCCGGTCATCCACTTTCCGGGCGGGTGAGGGTCAGAGGGGCGGACTTTGTAGGCGGGGAGGGCGTCGAGCAGGTCGTAGCGCCCCCAGAGAATGCCGACGTGCGGCCCATAGAATTTGTAGGCCGAACAGGCCAGGAAATCGCAGCCAAGCGTCTGCACGTCGATGGGGAAGTGCGGGGCCAGGTGGACGGCGTCGACGAAGACGAGGGCGCCGGCGGCATGGGCGCGTTCAACCATGGTTTTGATCGGGTTGACGGCGCCGACAGCGTTGGAAGCGCCGCCAACAGCCACCAGGCGGGTGCGCGGGCCGAGCAGATGATCGAAATCATCCAGGCGCAGGGTGCAGTCGGCCGGGTCGAAGTCCAACCAGCGGATGGCAATGCCCTGTTCCTGCAGGGCCAGCCAGGGGGCAATGTTGGCGTCGTGGTCCAGCCGGGTGAGGATGATCTCGTCGCCAGGTTGCCAGGCGCGGGCCAGGGCGCGGCTGAGGGCGAAGGTCAGCGTGGTCATGTTCGGCCCGAAGATGATTTCATCGGGCGAGGGGGCGTTGAGCAGATCGGCCAGGGCCAGGTGGGCGGCGGCCAGGGTCTCGTCGGTGCGCCGCGACGTAAGAAAGGGCGAGTGCGTGTTGGCATTGCGGCGGGTCAGGTAGTCGCTCATGGCGTCGATGACCGTTTGCGTGACCTGGCTGCCGCCGGGGCCGTCGAAATAGATGATCGGCTGGCCGCGTTCGTCGGTTTCGGCCAGGGCGGGGAAGCGGCGGCGGATGTGGGAGGGGTCGAAGGTGGGCATGGGTGGGGATTGGAGATTGGGGATTGGTTATTAGTTATTGGGGCGGCTTGGGGGCGGGGGTGGAAGGGGGGTACAATCGCTGGACTTCATTTATCTTGCAGGACGATGAGGCTACATGCTACCCAAAACAGCTGACATTGTCATCATTGGCGGTGGGGTGATGGGCGTGAGCGCCGCCTATCATCTGGCTTTGCGCAGGGCGGGACGCATCCTTCTGCTCGAAAAGGGGCCGTTCTTTGGGCTGGGCGCCACCGGCACCTGCGCCGGCGGCATCCGCCACCAGTTTTCGGCTGCCGTCAATATCCGGCTATCGAAGCTGAGCATCGCGATGTTGGAGCGTTTTCCGCAGGAGATGGAGCAGGAGATCGGCCTCCATCAGTGCGGCTATCTGCTCATGCTCAGTTCTCCGGCCACCGTGGCCGAGTTCGAGAAGAACGTGGCCTTGCAGCACTCGTTGGGTGTGGCCACCGAATGGCTACAGGTGGAGGAGATCGCCCGCCGGGCGCCGCTGCTCGACCTGGCCAGCCAACCGGCCATCATCGCCGCGACGTTCTATGGTCGCGATGGGTTGTGCGACCCCAATTCGGTGGTGCAGGGCTATGTCACGCAGGCGCGGCGGCTGGGGGCGCGGCTGCTGACCGGCGTGAGCGTCACAGCCATCCGCACCGAGGCGGGGCGTGTGTCCGGCGTCGAGACTGAGGCCGGACGGGTGGCGGCTCCGGTCGTCCTCCT
>CAYWPZ010000336.1:0-4190 GCA_964460135.1 uncultured Caldilineales bacterium
GATCTGTTCGCCCACCCCTTCGATCAACAGGCGGGCTATGGTCTCGTCGAACGCGGTCGGGTGCGGTTGCTGGCCTTGCGCCTGGAAGACCTCAGCGGCAACGCCGGTCTTATCGGTCCCTTTGTAGGGCATCCTGCGCCTATCACCCTGGTCAACGCCAATGTCGCCGACAACAAAAAATACGCCGCCGCCTACAAAAGCGTGACTGCCGCCTTCAGGCTGCCGGCGCCGCTGTGTCAGCAGATTTACAGCTCTCGCTTTGCCCGTCATTTCTACAGCGCCGAGATGCGGGCGGCCTTTGTTCGGCGCTGGTCGCAGGAACAAGGCCCGGCATGAGCGGGCCGGTGTTGTTGCGACGAGGCGATAAGGGCGGATCAGGTCTCATGGGTCTTGAGCCTGAGGCGCTGCTAGTCATCGTCGGCGCCCTCGGCGTTGCTGCCCTGGCCGGCGTGTGGGCATCGCCGCTGGTTTTCTTTGCCATTGTCGCCGCTTTGGGCATCGCCCTGTTCCTGGTTGCGCCTGCGCTGGGCCTGGTTGCCGTGCCCGCGCTCGCCTTCTTCGCGCCAGTCGATTTCCCGGTCAGCACGATGGTGCGGGTGAACGCTGCTGTCTTGGCCGTGCCGGGTCTCGTGGTCTTGTGGGGGCTGGGTATGGCGCGTCAGCGCCGGTTTTCCTTCGTGCGCACACCACTCAACCCGGCAATGGTAGTTTTCCTGGCCGTGATCACGCTCGCCTGGGTTGTGGGCTATCTGCGATGGGACCCCTTTGTGCCCAAACCGGCCAATGTGCTGCAAGTTCAATTCGGGCAGTGGGCGATCTACGCCTTTTCGTTGGCAGCGATGTGGCTAGGGGCCAATTTGCTGGTGGAGGAGCGATGGTTGCGGTGGACGACCTACAGTTTTCTGGCGGCCGGCAGCATTGCGATCTTCATCAGGATGCTGCCGGATGCGCTGAACGAGCGCCTGATCGCCGGCGGTTCGATGACCAGCCTGTTCGGGGTCTGGTTCGCGGCCATGGCCCTGAGCCAATTGCTGTTCAATCGCCGTTTGCCGGCGCCGGCCAGATTCCTCCTGGTCGCGGCCCTATTGATCCTGTTCTATCTGTTCTTCGTCTTGGCGATGCGCTGGTTGTCGGGGTGGGTCCCGGTTCTCATCGTCATCTTCGTGCTCCTGGCGTTACGCTTCCCGCGCCTGGCTCTGCTCCTGGTCGTGATCGGGGCTGTGGTCATCTGGCTCAACCTCGACAAAGTGATCACAGGACTGCAACTGGACCGCGAACTCGCCCGAAGCGGCGGCGGACGGTTGGCGCATTGGCGGATCGTCTGGGAGTTCGTGCGTGAGCGACCCTGGTTCGGCCTCGGCCTGGCCGCCTATCGTCATTACGCCTGGTCTCGACCGGAGTTGGTGGCGAACCTTTTCTACCGCGGGGCCAATGTCTCGACCCACAACAACTACTACGACATCTTCGCTTTTGCGGGCGTCGTCGGTTTGGCCGCTTTCCTTTGGCTGGCGGTGGTTTTTGGGCGGGTGGCCTGGCGGGTGGCGCGCCGATTGCGCGGCGCCGCCGGCTTCGACTTCGATGTTGCCTACGCACACGGCGTCCTGGCAGGCTTCAGCGGCTTGTTGGTCAGCGGCTTGTTGGGCGATTGGTTCCTGCCCTTTGTCTATAATATCGGCTTCCCCGGCTTTCGCGCCAGCGTGATGGGATGGGTGTTGATGGGCGGGCTGGCGGCGCTGGCCACACAGTTGGGCGGTGAGGGGCGCCCCATCCAACCATGAGGCCACGGTTGACCTTTGTGATCAAAGGACTGGATGCAACCGCGTCGATGCGGCCGCCGCATCTGCTCCTGAAGGGCTTCGTAGCGGCAGGGTGGGAGGTCGACATCCTCACGGTAGCTACGCCCGAGAACGCCAACCTTGACCTGCTATGGGATACTGTGCCCGTGCGCAAAGTGAACAACCCTTCAAGGTTCGTTCGCTTGGCGAAGTTGGCGTTTTGTCTCTTTTGCCGGCGTCGGAGCCATGTCGTGCTGAGTTGGGTGTGGGGCTGGCATGGCTTGGCCTTGACCGCGGCCAAACTTATCTTTGGCAGCCCGTATGTCGTCATCTTGGACAGCTATCCCCATCGTCATCCTAGCCAGGGAACCAGTCGCGTGGCTGTCTTGCGCCGCGAGTTGCGCTACGGTCTGTTCCTGAGAACCGCCAACGTGCTTCTGGCCGAAACACCCGAAAGCCACTATTACGCCCAGAAATTCGCCCCAGGCCCTGATGTCCTGCTGACCCCGTCTGGTTTCTGGTTGCAGGAACTACAGAGGATCGAGGAGCGATGGCAGAGAGAAGGGCTTTCTGACGAACGCCGCCCGACCCTCCTCTACAGCGGTCGCATCGTCGAAGGGAAGAATATCCACCATCTGGTCGAAGCCTTCGGCCGCCTGGCCCACTCCTACCCCGAATGGCGGCTGGAAATCCGCGGCCCGGTCGCCTCGATCGCTTACGAACAATCATTGCGCCATCAGGTCGAAAACAAGGGGCTGGCCGACCGCGTCGATTTCGAGCCGATGCTGAGCGGTGAGGCCCTGTACCGCAGGTATCGCCAGAGCGCTATCTACTGCCTGCCTTCAGCAAGCGAGGCCTTCCCCGGAACCATTCTCGAGGCCATGTATTTTGGCGGCGCCATCGTCGCTTCTGACGTTGGCAGCATCCGCTATCAGCTTGACGATGGCCGCTGTGGGCTGCTTTTCAGGGCCGGCGATGTCGATGCGCTGACGCAGCATCTCGAATCACTGATAACATCTCCGCCGGCGCGACTCGCGTATGTGCAGGCAGCCAGGGAGCGCGCCGCGACGACGTTCATGTGGAAGCGCTATTTCGAATCGATCGAGGCCAGGATGCGGAAACTGGCCATCACTCAGGCTTGAGGGCGAATCGACCTGTGTTGCGGCTTCTTTACCTTGCCACCTGGTTCCCCTATCCCATCGACATCGGCTACAAACACCGAGTCTATAACTTGTTGCGCGCCCTCGGACGGCGGCACGAGGTCACCCTCCTCTCTTTTGCCTTCGGCCCCCTTCTGCCCGATCCCGCCCATCTGCTGGAAACTTGCTGTCGTCGCGTCGAAATTGTGCGGCATAACCCTTTTCGGCGCGGCCTGGCCTGGAAGCTACGCTACTTCCTCTCGCAGCCCGTTGCCAGCCGCCCCGTGGCCGAAATGACCCGCCGGATGCAAAGCCTACTCGACCACACCCGTTTCGACGCCGTGATCGCTTCCACCACCGTCACTGCCGCCTACGCCATGCAGAGTCAAAGCGGCGCCCGCATCTTGGAGGAGCACAACTCACACCGGCGCTTGGCCGCAGAACGTTTTTTTGTTCAGACAGCGCCGATGGCCCGCAGCCTGGCCTGGCTCAGTTGGCAGAAAGTACGCCGCTACGAAGCCCGACTCTATCCCCGCTTCGATCTTTGCACCGCCGTCTCGGAAGCAGACAGGCTGGCGATGCTGGCTGCCTTTCCAGGACGGCAGGGCCCGGTGGAGATGGTTCCCAACGGCGTCGATTGCGAGCACAACCGCTTCGGCCTCGCCTCGCCCCGGCCCGGAAGCCTTGTCTACCCCGGCGCCCTGACCTACAGCGCCAACTACGACGCCGTTCGCTTCTTCCTGGCCAACATCCTGCCGGCTTTGCGACACGAAGCGCCAGATGTGCATCTCACTCTCACCGGCTCCTTCGATGGTGTCGATCTTGGCGGGCTGGCGCTCGATGCTTCGGTGCGGCTCAGCGGCTATGTCGAGGATGTACGGCCACTGATAGCAGGGGCGGCGGTTTGCATCGTTCCCCTGCGGCACGGCGGCGGCACCCGGCTCAAGATCCTGGAAGCAATGGCCTTGGGGACGCCGGTGGTGTCGACCAGCAAAGGCGCCGAGGGGCTGGAAGCCCGATCGGGTGAACACCTGCTCATCGCCGACAGGCCGGCAGATTTCGCCCAGGCCACCCTGCGGCTGTTGTGCGACGAGCCATTGCGCCAACACCTGCGCCACAATGCCCGCCGGCTGGTAGAGGAACGGTACGACTGGAAAGCGCTCGGCGGGCGTTTCTGCACCCTGGTTGAAGACGCCGCCGAGCGGACGCGGCAGGGGCGGTCGTGAACGCCGAAGCAGATTCAGCCCGGCGCCCGCCCATCCTCGTCACCGGCGCC
>CAYWPZ010000337.1:0-4146 GCA_964460135.1 uncultured Caldilineales bacterium
CCCGGGGGGGGGGGGGGGGCCCGCGGTGTATCGGTCGGCGGGACGGGCGTAGCGGGGGGGAGGGGCGTGTCCGTAGGCACCGGAGTGGCGGTGGGAGCGACCGCAGCCGTCTCGGTGGCGGCGCGAGCCAGGGCGGTCTCGACGCTGGTAGGGGTGAAGGTGGGGCGAAGTTCGAAGGTGGCGGTGGGTTCAGGCGTCGGTTCGGCCGCAGGGCCGCAGCTGGCGAGCAGGAACGCCAGCAGGAGCAGGGCGAGCGCGCCGGCCAGAGCCAGACGCGGCGTCGCACGGCCATGGGCGCCGGGATTCGGTAGGGCATGGTTGGGCTGATTCATGCCCGGAAGGGTACACCAGTCAGGGCGGAGACGCCAACTTCTCCCGCAAACGCGCCTGCCGCATGCCCCACAGCGCTGCCAGCCCCAGGGCGTGGATGAACAGGCTCCAGGCCAGCGCCGTCGCGGGGCTGTTGGCCGCGCCGACCACCAGGACCAGCCCGGCGTCGCGCGCCAGATCGTGCCACTGATGCGCCCACCCGACCAGCGCCACGCTGCCGCGCGTAAACCAGAGCCAGCCCATCCCGGCCCCGCACCGGCGTCAGTTCGCCGCGCCCGGTCGCCGCCAGCCGCGGCAGCAGCAGCAGCGGCAGATGCCAGAGGCCGCGGATCGCACCCGCAATGACCACCGCGCCGACCCTGCCGAACGCTGGCGTCAGACGGGGCAACAGGTAGGCGCACCAAACGCACAAGGGGCGTGCCCAGGGAGTCGAGCAGAGCGCGCACCGTCACGGCCGCAAACAGGAGACCGACCGTCGCAAAGGAGAGCCACAGCAGGGTCTGGGCGGCGTAAGGCCGAGCGCGTGCGGCCAGGGCCAAGTCAGACGAAGCCATCCGTGTTCGTCAGGGCGCTTCGGGTCGAGTCGTGGCTGCGGTTCACGCCTGCGCCTTCCAGCCGCTCTGTCGCCGCCCGCGCCTCCTCCACCAGCGGCGGCGAATGGGACTCCTCGGCGATGACCAGGGCCTCGGCGTAGCAGGCCCGCGCTCCTTCAGCATCCCCCAGCACCTGCATCGCCTCGCCCAGGTAGATCAGCGTGCGGGCGAGGTCCCAGCCGGTGACCGCGCCCCGGTGTACGGTCAGGCTGCGGCGCAGCAGCTCCTGGGCCTGGGCCGCCTCTCCCTGGCGCAGGGCTGCCAACCCCAGGAAGCGCAGACTGGTGCCGATACTCCAGCGGTCGCCCAACTCCTCTGCCAGTTCCAGGCTTTGGCGCAGGCTGGCCTCCGCCTCGGCGAAGTGGCCCAGGTGGATGGCGACCGGGCTAAAGAAATTCAGCCCCAGGGCGATGGAGTGGGGATCGCCGCTCTCCTGCCACTGGCGCAGCCGGTCGCGCATGCGCGCGTAGCCGGCCTGATGCTCCCCGCGCAGATGGGTGACGTAGCCGAGCAGAAAATCGGCGTAAGCCTCACCCCAGGGGTCAGCCGTCGTCCGGGCGTGGGCCAGAGCCTCTTCGCAGGCCGTCTGGGAGGCGTCCAGTTCGCCGGTCATGTGCTGGATAATGCTGCCGAAAATCAGCGGGCGCACCAGCAGGTTGGGGTCGCCCAGGGGCCGCAGCAAAGCCAGGCTCTCCCTGGCCCGTTCCAACGAGGCGACAAAGCGGCCCATACGCATCAGCAGCAGCGCCTGCTGCGCCCGGGATTCGCCCGTCAGCCGCCGCCGCAGCCCCTCCTCCACCGGGGCGCGGTTCACAGCCTGGATGGCCGCCTCCAGCCGCGTCACCCCCTCCTCCAGCCAGCCGGACAGCTCGAACAGGCAGCCGAAACCGCGCGCGGCTGACGCCAGCGCGTCGAAGAGGCCGTGCTGGACAGCCACATCCCAGGCCGCGCGCAGGTTGTCAACCTCGGCTGTCAGTTCGCGCAGAGTCTGGCGCTGGGCGCGGCTGTGCAGAGCCGGCTCGCGGCCATCCAGCAGGGCCAGGTAGAAGCGACTGTGGCGGTCGCAGGTGTCAGCGCAGTCGGGCCTCTCGCCCAGCCGGGCATAGGCGTACTGACGCACCGCCTCGTGCAGGTCGTAGCGCCCACTCTCGCTGCGGCGGATCAGCGACTTGGAGGCCAGGTTGAGCAGGGGGGGCAGATCGGCCCCGGCCACAGCCGCGGCCGTGGCCCGCTCGAAGCCGCCCTGGAAGATGGAGAGCCGGGCCAGGACGGCCCGCTCCTCCTCGTCCAGCAGCCGCCAGGAGTGGTCGAAGACAGCGCGCAGGCTGCGCTGGCGCTCCGGCAGGTCGCGCAGGCTGGTGGTGAGGAAGTCCAGGCTGCGCTGGATCTCGGACGCGATCTCCCGGCAACTGAGCAGGGGCGTCCAGGCTGCGGCCAGCTCGATGCCCAACGGCATCCCCTCCACCGCCCGGCAGACCTGGGCCGCGGCGGCCAACTCGTCCCCCTGCAAGTCCACTGCCGCGCCGGCCCGTTGCGCGACCTGGGCAAAGAGGCGGATGGCGTCGTAGTCGTGGGCGCGGTGAAGCTGGTCGGGCGGGGGAACCGGCAGCCCCTGGGTGACGAAGACGTACTCGCTCTGCAAGTGCAGCCGCTCGCGGGAGGTGGCCAGCAGTTTGACGCCGGGCGCGCGGGCCAAAATCTCGGCCAGCAGACTCACGCCCGCCAGCAGATGCTCCAGGTTGTCCACCACCAGCAGGGCCTGTTGGCCGGCCAGGTGGCTGAGCAGTTGCAACCGCGGCTCCAACTGGCCGGCCAGACTCAGCTCCAGGGCCTCGGCCAGGGCCGGGATGACGGCGGCGGGCGCGGCCACCGGGGCCAGGGGCACGAACCAGACGCCGTCGGCGAACTGGGTCTGGGCCTGGGCCGCGGCTTCCACGGCCAGACGGGTCTTGCCGATGCCGCCGGGGCCGATGAGGGTGAGCAACCGGCAGAGGGGATCGGCCAGCAGCCGACCCAGGCTGGCGAGTTCGTGCTCGCGGCCCACCAGCGGCGTGGGGCAGAGCGGCCAGTTGCGCAGGGGTGAGACGGGCGGCGCGGGCAACGGCGCGGACGGCGACGCAAGTTCGACAGAGGCCTGGCCGGTGAGGCGAAGGCGTTCGAGGCCGCTTTCTCCCCGCGCTGCCCGCACGAAAGCCTCTCGCTCGTCCGCCGGGATGGCCAGGACCGTGGCCAGCAGCCCGGCCAACTGTTTGGAGGGCCGCCGCTCCCCGCTTTCGATCTTGCGCAGGGCGAAGATCGAGCAGCCTGCGGCCTCGGCCAGGTCGGCCTGGGTCAGGTCGAGGCTGCGACGGCGTTGTTTGAGCCAGTCGCCGAAGAAAAGGGGTGCGTCGTTCGCGGACATCTCCGCCGGTCCTCCTACGGGGCGGGTCAGTGACAATGTGGCACTATTGTACCACATTTTGGGTCAGCGCTGGGGTGAGTGAGTGACCCCACAGGGGTGTGTTTTGCTGGTTCAATAGGGTCAATCGCCTGTTCGATGGCGATGTCGTTGCCACCGGGAAGCGCACGGCTTCCCCAGCACACACCTTTGGAGGTTTCCCATGACTGTCCTGATCGTCCTGCTCCGTCTCATCCACATCGTTGCCGGTGCCTTCTGGGCCGGCGCAGCCGTCGCCTACTTCCTCTACTTCGAGCCGAGCGCCAAAGGGCTTGGCCCGGCCCGCTCCCAGTTCATGCAAGACCTGATCGGCAAGCATCGCTACCCGGTCTTTATGAACGCCTCCAGTATGCTCTGCATCCTGGCCGGGCTGGTCCTCTACTGGTTCTCCTCCGGCGGCCTCAACCTCGCCTGGATCACCTCCGGCCCTGGGCTAGGCTTCACCCTCGGCTCTCTGGCCGCGCTGGCTGCTTTTGGCATCGGCTTCGCCGCCATCCGCCCCCGGGCCGAGCGCATGGGCGAAGTGGGCGCGGCCATCGCCGCGGCCGGCGGCCCGCCCACCCCACAACAGGGCGCAGAACTGGGCCGGCTGGAGGCCGAGATGCACGCCTACGAGCGCTGGGACGTGGCCCTGCTGGTGCTTTCGCTGGCGCTGATGGCCGTTTCCCGGTACTTGAATTTCTGAAAGCGGGAGGCGCTTAATGAAGACACAACAGATCCTCACGATTTTGCTTCTCCTCAGCGCCCTAGCCCTGGCCGGCTGCGGGACCCAGGCCGACGAAGCCG
>CAYWPZ010000338.1:0-4131 GCA_964460135.1 uncultured Caldilineales bacterium
GGGTGGGGGAGGGGGCGGTGGCGGGGGTGGCGGTGGGGGCGGCGGCGGGGGTGGGGGTGGAGGAGAAGCCTGGCCGCGCTGAAAGACGAGGAAGAAGCAAGTATTGGCGTAGCGGTTGGCCGGCGTCCCGCTTGGCAAGTTGATGACCTTGTCAGAGGCGCCGGTCGGGATGTCAACGGTGTAGGCGCCGCCGGCGAACATGGGGAAATTGCCCCAATAATCATCGAAACCCGGCCCCTTGGTGCGGTCGACGTAGACGCCGCCGTTGCTGACGCGGAAGGGGTGGTCTTGGATGGGTTTGCCGTTTTCATCCACCACGCGCAGGTAGATATGGTGCTTGTCACCCGAAGCCTTTTCGTCCTGCCAGCGCGCTTCGATGAGGTGGAACTCGGCGTTCGGTCGCGTCTCCAGGCGTGCGCCCATGGCATCGAGACGACTATCCCAGGAACGGTTCATCGCTGCACCCTCCTTTTCCAGAGTGCGGGAGCTCTATCGACAACGGTTCGCCGCCTATCTGGTCGACGTGGATAGGACAGGCAGGGGAAACAGAACGATGGCGTGAGTATAGGGGGAACAGAGAAGAAAGGCAAGGCGGTTGTGGGTGACAGCTTGCCCTGAGCAAAGCCGAAGGGGTGACACGACGAGGAGGTCATTGCTTGGGCGACGGGGTAGAGGTCAGGGTGCGTTTGCGACCGGTGAGTGGTTCACCGATCTGTCCCGCCAGGTCGAAGGACGAGGAGCCAGTGGCGATTACCCGGATGCCGGGGACCTGGTCGACAATGATCTTCAGGGCCATGCCGATGTTGGGGATCCCTTGCGCCTCGTCGATGGCCAGCAGGTCATAGCCTGCGACGTAAGGCAAAATCTGGTCGAAGTTCTGCAAAGCCAGGATTTGTTGCGTGCGGATGTTGTCGCCGGAATCGAGCTTGTAGTCGACCGGCGTTCATCCGCTTACCCCTTTCAGCCCCCGCCATAAGCTTCGGGCTTGAGCACGGCGATGTAGGGCAGGTTGCGATAGCGCTCGGCATAATCCAGGCCATAGCCGACCACGAACTTATCGGGGATCTCGAAACCGATCCAGTCGATAGGCACATCTACCAGCCGGCGGCTGGGCTTGCTGAGCAGGGTGACGATGCGCAGGCTGGCCGGGCTGCGGGCCAGCAGCAGGCTGCGCAGATAGTACAGGGTGTTGCCGCTATCGATGATGTCTTCCACGATCAAGACATGTTGATCCTCGATCGGCTCGTCCAGATCTTTGAGGATGCGCACCACGCCCGTCGATTCGGTAGCGGCGCCATAGCTAGAGGTGGCCATGAAATCGATGGCGTGCGGCACCGTCAGCGAGCGGATCAAATCGGCCATGAACACCACGCTGCCTTTCAAAACTGCCACCAGCACCGGCTGTTGCTCGGCATAGGCGGTGGAAATCTCGGCCGCGAGCGCGCGCACGCGCCCGGCCAATTGCGTCTCGGTGATGAGGATTTCGGCGATATCTTTGTGCATGATCGGGCACCCGTAGGAGGCGATGACAGAACGGAAACAGGACGGCAGACGGAGTGTAGCATACCGTACTGGATTCGTGTTAGAATGCCGCATAGCTGTGCAGAGATGCACCTTCTCCTGAGTGAAGCAGGTCGCCGGCCCGGCGCCGACCTGCTACCCGGCCATGAGCGCACACGACGACAGCCCACCCCCCACCCCAGATGACAGAGCCAGGCCGCCCGCGCCCGCCGGGGAGCCGTGGCAGCCTGAGCTGTGGTCGGAGAGGGCGCGCACCCCCCTGGAGCGGTTGCCGTTGCCGTTTGGGTTGGCCCTGGCCTCGATCACACTTCTGGTCGTGGCAGAACAGCTGTGGGAGAAAGCGCAAACCCAGATCGAGACGACGAACACCACCTTCAGCCTTCTGCCCGATTGGCTGCTCCTGCCGGTGCTCACCGTCTACATGATCGTCGTGTGGAGATTGCTGCGCCGACGCACCTTGCAAGCCCTGTGCAACCTCCGCCCCAGCGTCCAGATCGACAACGCCGCTTACCACGCCATCGTCAGCCGCATGTTGCGCACCGGCCGCCACACCTACCTGGGTCTGGCAACCGCTACACTTGCCATCGTCCTGGTCGTTTTCGTCGTGCTGGACATCCCCATGCCGGCCTACGACGATGTCTTTCTGCCTCGGGACAATGTCTTCTTGGCCGCAGCCGTCATCGCCAGCTACACCTTCTTTGGCTGGATCGGCCTTGGCCTCTCCTACGACGCCCTGGCTCACGCTCTGGGCCTGCGCCAGCTCTCGAACCAGCCGCTGGCCCTCAATGTCCTCGATGCCGCCAACGTGCTCGAGTTCGGCCGCTTGAGCCTGTGGCACAGCGCCACCCTGGCCGGCGTCATCCTCATCCCCATCCTCACCCTCGGCCCGCCCACCAACATCGGCTTTCTTGTCTTGGCCCTCACCCTCGCCGCCAGCGTGCTCACCCTCATCCTGCCGCTCTGGGGCGTCCATTGCCAGATGGTGCGGGTCAAGGACGGCGCTGCGCAGAAGATCAACGGCCAGCTGGGCGAAGTACACGCCGCCCTGATGGACGAAGGCTACCTCAGCCGCGAAGCGCTGGACGACCTGGCCAGCCGCACCGAAAAGCTTTCCTTGCTGAGAACGCACATCCTCAAAGCGCCGAACTGGCCGTTCCGTGATCTGGGCGCGCTGCTACGCGCGTTGGCCGCTGCCACCAGCCCGCTGATCTATATCGTTTTGACCGAGATCATCCAGCGCTATGTAGTGCCGCTGGTCGTCAAGTGAGCGTGGGCGATCTCCGGCCGCCTACTGGCCGCCTACCAGCCGCCCGACTGCACCGGCTCGGACATGAGCTTGTGTACGAGGCTGGCCGCCTCTTCCAGCGTGCCTGCGTCCGTCGCCTGAATCGCCTTGGCTTCGGGGCCAGAAAGCTCGATGCCGAGGCTCCTGGCTGCAGCCACGGGGTCATCTAGCAGCCACTTGCGGAAGCTCTCGTCGCCCAGCAGGGCGTGTCCGGTCAGTCGTTCGCGTTCGCCTTTGCTTGCCATTGTCCAGATCTCCTTGTGGGTGGATGAGGGAGGGATGAGATGTCGGCGGGACCAGAAACGGACCCGCCAGAACCAACCATCAGGCGCCGTCAAACAGCAGCTTTGTGGCTCGCTGCAGTTCAGCGGCGGTCTGTCGGCGCTGCTCGTCGAGTTGGGCGGCCGTCTGATCGGCAAACCACGCCAGATAGGCGTTCAGCCGGATGCATCCGACCGAGCGGGCGGTGGTCTGAGCATCGTGCAGCAACTGCAGGGCGAGATCGAAATAGGGTCGGCTGCCATCGCCCTGGAGGATCATCTCTTGCATCTGACGGCGGATGGCCTGGCGATGGATGGGCGCCTGGGCCAGCGATGTGCTGTGGGCGATGAAAACGTTGTCGCGACCGGCGTCTAGGTCGAACATCCAGTCGCGAGCATGATCCAAGAGCACACTTGCCAGCAGCCAGTCATCCAGGGCGGCGCTCAGCCGGGGCAACAGATCGGTCCGGTGGCCCAACAGACAGGCGGCGGCGAGGCCGATGTGGGCCGGCGCGCCGGCATGAGCAAGCCGGCGCAATGAGGGGCGATCGGGGTGGGCGCTGAAGCCAGGGGTCAGGTCGGGCGGGGCGGGCAGGGCCTGCACCCATTGTCCCAGCCGCTGTTCGAGCATCGTCCAGAAGCTCTCGTCGCTGCCGAACAAGCGGGCAAAGGAGATGAGCGCCCCTTGAAAGGCAACCGCGGCCAGCGCCATCGCCTGCGGACGGTCGGCGGCTTCGATCTCGCCGTCGCTCAGATCATCCTGAATCCGAACATAGGCCAGGCCGAGGAGATTGCACACGGCCAGGGTGAGGGCGACCTCCTTGTTGAGGCCGAAGCGCTCGCCCAGCCACAGCGGCAGGCCCCATTCCAGCAGCCAGCGTTGGGGGGGGAGCCGGTCGAGCAGCCGGTCGCCTTGCTCGGCCAATGACGGCGCGCTGCGAACCAACGTGTCTCGAAACGCTCTCCGGATGGCCGCCTCCTCACGAGGCAAAAGCAGTTCGATCGACACAACTGGCATCCTTTGGACAGCAATGGTGGGCGGATCGCTGCGAACGGACCGGCAGG
>CAYWPZ010000339.1:0-4113 GCA_964460135.1 uncultured Caldilineales bacterium
TCGTTGTCGGCGTTGTCCTTCCATAGGAGGTTGATCTGCTGGCCGGCCACGGCCGCCAAGCCGTTGTCGGGGCTGACGATCTGTCCTGAAGGCGGGTAATAGTCGGGCGAGGCGGGGACGTAGATGAGGGCGTTGGCCACCAGCAGGTCCTGGCCCTTGAACAGGTCGGCGTTGAAGACCCAGACCGGGATCAGTTCCTGCTGGGCGATGCCGTGCGGCTGCTCGTAGTAGGCCAGCGTGTCAGAGATGGGATGGCGCTCGAAGCGATCGGCATCCAGCGGGATGGTGACGACGGCCAACTGATGGTCGGCCTCGAATGCCTCCCACGCCTTGTCGGCGTCCTGGATCGCGACCGACGGGCCAGTGCTTACATCGCGCGAGCCGCCAACGACGCCGGCGGGGCCACTGGCCAGGGCTTCCTGCGCGGTGGCCGCCTGAGCCAGATAGTACTTGGTGCCGGCGCCGGGGCCGGCAACCGAGACCTCAGTCGTGCCACCCTGGGCCAGGCCCACGCTCAGGTGACGGCCGTAGGCGACCATGACATCCACACCCTGCTCCTGAACGATGCGGTCCGCTCCCAGCACGCCGCCGCCGCGCTCTGCCTGCACCACGTGCTCAGTGAAGGCGGCGCCATCGGCCAGATAGGAAGCGCCGGGCAGAGCACTGGCGTTCTCCAGGAAGAAGTTGTCGGCTAGGCGCCGAGCCTCGGCCGGATCGGGGAGCGCCGCCGGTTCGCCGGGGTCGGGCGCGACCCAGAGGGTGCTGTTGTTCTGATACTGATAGCCGCCGCTGGCTGCATCGACCGTGAGCGTGCGCGAGAAGCCGCCGGTGGTGTCGATCAGGGTATAGACGCCGTTTTCCATCGTTGCCTGGCCTTCCAGCCCCAGCACGCCGGCGATGTTCTGCACGAAGTCCTGGTTCACTGCCCGATCCTGAACGATGTAGGCCGGCATGGCCGTGATCGAGTCAGGGTCGATGATCTTGGGCGGGGCCTTGTAGCAGGAGTGATCGAGCCACGAGTACCAGTTGTCGACGATATCGCCGTAGGCCGGGCCGCCCCTGCCCCAGATGCGGTCGCTGAAGTGACGCCAGTCTTCGGCAATGACGCGGGCCACCACACTGCTGGGCTGGGTGGCGTCGCACATCCCGAACCAGGCCTGGGTGACGGTGTTGCCGGCAATCAAGCGATTGGCCCAGTTGCCGCCTTCATCGGCGTCGTAAGAGACGGTGATGTAGCCGGCGATGAGGTGCTGGCCGTTCATGCAGTTGGCCCAGCCGGTGCGGTCGGTCAGGGTCAGGCAGGTGCCAAAGGCCATCCACTCGTTGTCTCTGTCGCCCCACGAGTTGTAACAATCGTTGGGCACGAGCCAGTTGTCGGTGTGGCCCCAGGGGAAGTAGACGGCGCCGTTGCTGCCGTGGTCGCAGTAGTAGGCGATGTCGACGTTGTCAACGTAGACATTCTCCGAGCCGCCCAAGGCCGACCGCTTCCAGTCGGTTTCCCAGGCCAGGCTGTTGGCGTAGAGAAAACTGTTGGAGCCGGTGTAGCCGAAGTTACGCATCCGCCAGTAGAAGTTGTTGGCCGAGGTCTGGCAGAGCGGCAGGTCGCCGGCGTTGGCGCCGTAGGGTGGGCCGTCGGCCTGGTGCTCGGCGCCGACATCGAGGATGCCGTCATCAAGGCCAAGAGCGCTGGCGGGGTCGAGGGCAGCCGGGCTGGACGCGCCGGGCGCGCCGGGGGCGGCCGGGGCCGGAGCCGGTTGCGCCACGGCCAGGGGGACGATCAAGACGAGCGTCAGAGCCAGGGTGACGACTGCCAGCAGCAGCCGGCGCCGCGCCTGAGGTGAGTGTTTCGCATTCATAGATTCCCTCCCTCCTGAGGGTTGCATGATGTGAAGGTGGTAGTGTGATGAGCAGGGTTGGGTGTTTTCGAAATTCGTTGCGCTTGCACCTCCTTTTCAGTGGCTGGCGCGCAGGGCCATGGGCAGAAAGACCTGCGCCCCCCCACTGATGACCAGCCAGGGCTGAGC
This sequence comes from uncultured Caldilineales bacterium, assembly GCA_964460135.1. Lineage (GTDB taxonomy): Bacteria > Chloroflexota > Anaerolineae > J102 > J102 > SSF26. The sequence goes on from CAYWPZ010000339.1 coordinate 2,025, forward strand.
GTAGCTTTCCACGCGGTCTTGGGCATAGAAAACCACGCGATAGGCGCCCGGTTCGGTAAAACCGCCGTTGTAGGTGGTGCGATAGAGGTCCGGCTGGCCGGACACCGAGCTCAGGGCTACCAACGGCACCCCCAGATCGAGTGTGGTGGTGCTTGGCTCTTCGAACGACGGCGAATAGACCGCCGCCCACACCAGTTCGACCGGCTCGGAGCCGTTTTCCAGACGCGCTTCCAACACACCGTTGCCGCCCACCACCCTCACCGTTGCTGCCACGAAGCGAGGGGGCGAGATGCCAAAGAATTGGGTGACGTAGCGGCCCTGCGCCAGCGAACCATCGAGGGTGTTGCTGAGGCCGTCGCCGTTGTCGTCGATCCACGGCTGTTGCAGGTTGCCGGTGGCGCCCACGGCGATGCGGGCCTGGTCGAAACAGAAGCGCAAGCTGTTGCTGGCCGCTACACACGAGAAGAAGGAATCGGAGAAATAGGCACCCTGGGCCGAGGCATAGGCATTGTTGTCGCGGTTGGTCGAGGTGATGACCACCCGGCCCGAGCGTGAGATGCTGTGCAACGGCTCGCCGCTGCGGTCGATGAAGCTGCCCGAATGACAGGCTTCGATGATGATATTGACCTGATCGACGCCGCTGCTACTCTCCAGGCTGCCCAACCAGCCATCCAGCGAGCGGGCGGTGAAGCGGCCCGACGAGGTGCAGCCATCGGCGCAGAAATAGTCGATCTCGCCGTGGTCCATCAGATAGAGATAGAGCGGTTTGCCAGGGCCAACGCGCCCGTCTGCCGCCGCCCAGACGGTGATGGCCTGCTGGAGGTTGGCAGGGGTGGTGATGGCATCAACTTCGTTGTAAACGCCGTCGCCGTTGGGGTCTTGCGAGACCGGCGCCAGGTAATAGATGTCGTTGTCACTGAACCCGGCTCCCTTGAAGACGCGATAGGCGCGGTTGGCGGCGTTCTCGATATTGGTTTGCAGGCTGTTGGTATCGTTGCGCCCGGCCAGAATGATGACCGAGCCAGGGCTTGAAGTCAGACGGTTGATGGTGAGGCTGTCGCCGCCCTGGTTGCCGGCCGAATCGAAGACGGTGACTTCGATCTCGTTGGCGCCCTGGCTCAGTTCGACGTTGTCGATGTGGAACGAATCGCTCCCGCCCTCCAGACTGTAGTCCCACCACTCTTTGTTGCGGGTGATGTTGCGCACCCGCGCCCGGCTGAGGTTGTTGGCGATATCGGTGGCAGCGCCGCCGACGCTGAGGATGCCGAGCGTGGTCGAATAGACGGCGTTGGCCGTTGGCTGGTCGATGGCGACGATGGGCGCGGTTTGGTCGGGCGGGGGAGACGGCTGGGCGCTGATCTCAAGCGAGCGGGTGCTGATATTGCCCGAAAAGTCATAGGCGCTGATGGCGATGTAATAACGAAGGCCGTTCTGAAGACCGCTCAATTCAAAGTAGGTGACATCCGCTCCTTCCACCGGCTCGAATCCGCTATAGAAGCCCGCCGTGGTGCCAAACCAGACGTAGTAGCCGGCGACATCGCGGCCCGGGCTGCGCCGCCACTGGATGGCCAGGGCGCGGTCGAGGGCCGAGGCGCGCAGGCTGGCCGGCGGCGAAGGCGGCGAAATGTCTTTGCTGACGCTGATGTTGTAGCTGGTGCTCGGGCCAAAGATGCTGGGGTCGCGCTGCTGCATCTTCAGGTAGTAGACGCCGCCCGTTTGTGCGTCCCATTCCAGGCGCAGCGTCTGCCCGAAGGCGTTGTCGGCCGAGCCAAGCGGCGGAGTCTGGCAGGCATTGAAGAGCGCCAGTACGCCGTTGTGCTCGGCGCCGATATTCGAGGTCTCGATGATATAGGTTTTGTGTTCTTCGGCGGTGAATTTGATCCAGTCCTGGTCGCCCGGCCGGTTGAAGTTGTGGCTTTGGGCCGAGCCATCCGTGGCGATGACGCTGGCGCGGGTGCAGGCATCGTCATCTTCGTAGCTATCAGGCGGCGAGGAAGGGCCGGTGGGCGTGGCGGTGGGGGTGCGGGTGGGCGTGAAGGTCGGGGTCGGGGTAGCGGTTGCTGTCGGGCTGGGGGTGGGCGACGGGGTG
>CAYWPZ010000340.1:0-4099 GCA_964460135.1 uncultured Caldilineales bacterium
GTGGGTGTCTCGGTGGGTGGGGCGGTGGTGGGGGTGGGGGTGTCGATGAGGATGATGACCGAGGCCGAGGCAGGGGTGCTGGGGCCGGGCAGGGCCTCTAGCCGGGGCAACAGGCGGTTGACGGCCAGCCAGGCGGCGGCCATCACGGCTGCCAGCAGGAGAGCGGCGCCAAAGGTGCGCATGGTGTGCGCCAAGGCCACCTCGCGCTCGAGCGGAAAGATGGAAGATCGCCGCTCGCGCCGCGCCCGCAGCGCCGCCCGCAAGAAGTAGAGGGCCACCACGCCGCACAAGCCATAGATGAACTGGGCGTTGTTGGCCAGGAAGTTGAGAAAGACGGTCACGTGCGTCCTGTTGGTCGGCGGTTGCCGGGTTGGGCGCAGGCGGCCAAACGGCCGCTTTGCTCAGGCGGCCTCATCCCACCGCGCCAAGAGACCGCGCAGCAAGGCCATCAATCGGGGCGTCAGCGTCCGGCCAGCCTCCAGCACCTCGTCGTGCGTGGTGGTGCGGGGGGAATCGACGGCGTCGATGGCGGCGTTGGAGATGCCCGACAAGCCCACCACCCGCATCCCGCAGTGACGGGCGACGATGGCCTCGTTGGTTGTGCTCATACCGGTGGCGTCGGCGCCGATGGCGCGCAAAAAGCGCACTTCGGCGGGTGATTCGAAGGCCGGCCCGGCCAGGCCGGCGTAGACGCCCCGGCGCAGTTCGAGGCCCAGGTCGGCGGCCACCCGCAGGGCCAGGTGGCGCAGCTTGCGGTCGTACAAGGTCGAGAGGTCGGGGAAGCGCGGCCCCACTGTCTCTTCGTTTGGCCCCATCAGGGGATTGTGCCCAATCATCCCAAGCAGGTTGATCTGGTCTTCGATCAGCATGATGTCGCCGGGCCGAAAGCCGGGGTTCAGGCCGCCGGCGGCGTTGGTCAGGATCACGGTTTCGACGCCGAAGGCGCGCATCACCCGGATCGGCAGGGTGACTTCTTCGAGGGTGTAGCCTTCGTAGAAATGGACGCGGCCCTGCATGACGAAGACGGCCCGCTCTTCCAGGCGGCCGATCACGACCTGACCCTGGTGCCCCAGCACCGACGAGCGCGGGAAGTGGGGGATGTCGGCGAAGGGGATGCGGTCGGCCTCGGCGACGGCCTCGGCCAGGCCGCTCAGCCCGGACCCCAACACCAGCGCCACCCGCGGGCGATGGGCCGTCTGCCGGGCGATGAAGTCGGCGATAGTCTGATAGTCGCTTTGGCTGAATTGTTTTGTTGGCATGGTGGACGCAGGAGGATGAAAAGCCACGGGCGATCGTCAGGCAGCGCGAGGGTGCGCTTCGTCGTAGGCAGCGCGTAGATGGTCGCGCGTGACCTGGGTGTAGACCTGGGTGGTGGAGATGCTGGCGTGGCCCATCAGTTGCTGAACCTCGCGCAGGCCGGCGCCGCCGACCAGCATGTGGGTGGCAAAAGAGTGGCGCAGGGTGTGCGGCGTCACGACGGCGCCGATGCCGGCCTGTTCGACATAGCCTTTGATGATCAGCCACAGGCCCTGGCGGGTCAGACGCTGGCCGCGGCGGTTGAGGAAGAGGGATGGCTCGGTCTCGCTGGGACGGGCGAAATCAGGACGTCCTGTCAGCAGGTAATGTTTCATCGCCTCTAGCGCCTGGGCATAGATGGGCAGCACTCGTTCTTTTTTGCCCTTGCCCAGGCAGCGCACGGTGGCGGCGTCGAGATCGATGTCCCGCAAGTCGAGGGCCACCACCTCGCTGACGCGCAAGCCGGTGGCGTACATGAGTTCGAGCAGGGCGCGGTCGCGCAGGCCGGTGGTGGTGGAGGGCGAGGGGGCCGAGAGCAGCAGTTCCACCTCGGTGGGGGTCAGCGTCGCCGGCAGATGTTTCTCGACCTTGGGCGATTCGATGGCGGCGGAAGGGTCTTTGCTGAGCTTGCCCCCGATCACTTCGAAGGCAAAGAAGGATTTGATGGCGGCGATCTTGCGGGCGACGGTGCTATCGCTGTACTCGCGCTCGCGCATGTCCAGCAAATAGCCGATGATGTGGTCGCGGGTGACGTTTCCCCATCCCCGCGGCAGCTGAGCCGGGCCCAACGCTTGCAGATAACCGAGGAATTGTCCCAAATCGTTCCGATAGGCCGCCAGCGTGTTGGGCGACACGTTGCGCTCGACTTCGAGGTGCTCCAGGAAAGTATTGACTTGGTCTTGCATGTGTTTCCTCCTCAGCTTGGCGTCAGTGCGCCAGGGACTTGAACCGGCATTCTAGCACAGCTTTGCATAACGCCTCAAACCGCCTGGAGCAACCACACAGCGGCCTGCCGAAGGAGGGCGAGGGGGGGAGGTCGAGGTTGGCCGCAAAGCCTGGCTTGCGTTTTTTTGCCTACGATTGCACTGTGTTATACTGCCGGGCAGGTGTGGGCATAACACCCCCGGGAGCTGAGGCTTGGATTAGTGACCGGCGCCAATGTGCATATCTTCAGAAATCGTTGAGGCAAGAACAAACCATGAGTCAGACCTTTGCTGAACTCGGACTGAACCCCGAACGGATTGCGGGGTTAGAAATGCTGGGCTACGAAAAACCCAGCCGCCTACAGCGGGAAGTGATCCCGCAACTTTTGGCTGGTCGAGATGTGGTCGTCGAAGGTGCGCCCGGCAGCGGCAAGACCGCGGCCTTCGTCCTCCCTATCCTGCAAACCCTGAACCCCGATGTCGTCGGTATCCAGGTGTTGGTGTTCACGGCCACCGGCAACGATGCCGCCCGCGTGGCGGCCATGTTCCAGAGCTTGAATGCCAATCAGAACATTCACATCGTGCCGGTGTCAGAGGAGCAGCCCATCGCCCGTGAGGCAGGTCGCATCGACCGCACGACGGCGGCGATTGTCGGCACGCCGGGCCGGATCAAGGCCCATATCGAGCGCGAAACCTTCGCGCTGGAACAGGTGCAGGTGGTGGTCATCGACGCCATCGACCAGCTGTTGGGGGACGATCAGGCTGAAACACTGGAAGCGGTGCTCGACCAGGCGCCCGGCGGTCGCCAGACGGCGGTCTTTGCCACCCAGCTCGACGCCGACCTGCAGGAATTCGCCGACCAGCATCTGTTCGAGCCGGTTGTGCTCAAGCGCGAGGCTCGCCCAGCCACCATGCCGGTGGTCAAACACCGCTACCAGAGCGTGTTGCAGGGCGACAAGACCGCGGCCCTGCTGCGCCTGTTGGATGGCGAAAACATCGATCGCGCCCTGGTCTTCGTCAACCTTCGCCCCGAGGCCGAAACTGTGGCCCTGGCGCTGCGCACCGCCGGTTATCACGCCGTCGCCCTCCACAGCCTGACGCCAAGCGATCAACGCGACAACCTGGTGCGGACGTGGCGCGACGAGACGACGGCTGCGGCCAACTTCCTGGTGCTCACCCAGGCTGCGGCCGCTGACCTTGTGCTCGAAGTCCCCTTTGCCATCAGCTACGACATCCCCACCGACGCCGAGACCTATGCCGGCCGCGCGGCCCTGGTGGTCGAGAACGGCTCGTTATTTACCTTGCTGGCCCCGCGCGAACGCGCCCTCCTGAGTGAAATCGAGAACTACCTGGGGATGCGGGTCAAGGCCGTCTTGCCGCCCACCCGCGCCGATGTGGTGGCGCAACGCACCGAAGCCTTCAAGCAGGCGCTGCGCGACATCATCGGCCGCAGCAATCTCGAAATCTATATGATGTTGCTTGGCGACCTGGCCGAGGAAGGGCACGATTGGTCGGAGATCGCCGCCGCCGCCGTCAGCATGCTCCAGCATGCCCAGACAGGGAGCCTCTTCAGCAAGCGCAGCAGCGAGCGCCGCCCAGCCCAGGCGGCGCCGTCGCAACCGTCGGTGCCGTCGTCGCGCTATCGCGAGGCGGGCGGCGAACGCGAGCGCGAACGACCACGCGAGCGCGATCGGGAGCGCGAACGACCGCGCGACGAAGATCGCGAGGTCGAGCCAGGGTACGTCCGCCTGATCATGGATGCGGGCTATGATGTAGGCGTGCGGCCCAAGGATATCGTCGGCGCCATCGCCAACGAAGCCAATATCCCCGGCCGGGCCGTGGGCAATATCGACATCCGTGACCGTTTCACCTATGTCGAA
>CAYWPZ010000341.1:0-3894 GCA_964460135.1 uncultured Caldilineales bacterium
TATATGCTCACCGGCGTTGGCTTGCTGGCCACGATGCTGGGCTACAACGGCCTGGCCGTGCTGATCGACGAGTCCGAGCACTATACGCTGCTGCCGGCCATGCAGCGCGAACGGGCCGACGCCTTCTTCAAGGCCATGATCGTCAGCGCCCTGGGCATGAACAACGGTCGCATCCAGCCGCGCGAGGTGGCCGAAGACCTGCGGGCCGAGTATCCGATCAGCTTCACCTCCGAACCGCATCTGCTCTTCCTCTTTGCCCTGACCGAGAGCGCCGACCGCATGCCCGTAGGCGCCTGGCTGGCGGCGTCGCACATGGTGCGGCTAGACGATCGCTTTATCGAAAAGGACATCCGCGCCTTCACTGATGCCTTGCTGCGCTACCATGCCCTGGCCTACAACTACCGGCCGGACGACCGCCACGGCCAGGCCCTGGCGACCACGCCAGGCCTGCTCTCACGCTCGCTCTCCCAGCACCGCATCAATCTGCGTGAGCTGATCCGCACGGCCGTGACCGTATGCGATCTGCTCCTTCTCTACCCGGACTACGCGCCGGCCGACCTGTTGGAGGAGTTGAGGCGGGGGTTGAAGGTATAGACGCTGCCTTATCTTCATAGCAGCGACAGGGCCACCATAAAATGCCACTTGACTACATGTGGCTCATGTGTACAATTCGAGCATGAACAGTCGTGAACTCATCGCCAGACTGTAAAGAGGATGGATGGGTGTTGGTGCATGTTCGTGGTAGCCACCATCAATACAAGCATCCTCAGAAGTCTGGCCGAGTCACGATTCCACACCCTCGACGCGACCTGCCTGTGGGAACGTTGAGGAGTATTTTCCGACAGGCTGGCTGGGATTGGCCGCCAAGGTGACAGTATGAGATATCCTGTTGTCATTCATAAAGACCCTGACAGTGACTACGGCGTGACAGTGCCGGATGTACCGGGTTGTTTTAGCGCCGGGGAAACGATGGACGAGGCCTTGACTAATATCAGCGAAGCAATTGAGTGCCACCTTGAAGGACTCATGCTGGATGGAGAACCTCTACTGACGCCAACAAGCGTAGAGCGCCACCAGGGCGATCCAACCTTTTCCGGGGGGGGTTGGGCGTTGGTAGATGTCGATGTCGCCAAGCTTTCCGGTAAGACTAAAAGAGTAAACATTACCATACCAGAGCGTGTGCTCAGCCTGATCGATGACTATGCTTTGCGACAGGGAGAAACACGGTCTGATTTGCTCACGCAGGCAGCGATTGAGTATATCGCCACGCAGCCTGCATAAGCTGCTCCCAGATATGCTTGCTGTCGTGACGCAATTTCACCGACGGAGCTGGCAATGGCTGTCGATACTGTCAACCTGGTCGTAAAAGTGCCGGGAACGCTGCGCAAACGCGCTCGGGCGGTGCCTGTATTGCGTGGTGAAACGATCTCGGATGTAGTGCGCAAGGCGCTGGCCGATTACATCGCCCGCGCTGAGAGCGAAGCCGACGACTTGCGCTATGTCGATGCGGTGCTCACCCGCATTGCCGACGGTGCACCCACCTACTCGCACGAAGCGGTGTGGGCCGAGATCGATCGACTCGAGGCCGCCGGTGAGTTACCGGATTAGCTATTGGGATGAGGCCAAGCGCTTGCTCCGGACAGGCCCTGAAACCTACGAGCACTTGGACCTCGGTTAGGGCGGGCTGAGGACGCCATGAACGCCCACACGCTCAAAGACAACCTCCCCCGCACCTGGGGACCGTTCTTTGGCCGGCACGGCAACTTCACGGCGGCGCAGATGGCGGCGATCCCGCAGCTGCTGGAGGGGCACAACATCATCCTTTGCGCGGCCACGGCCGGCGGCAAGACCGAGGCCGCCCTGGCCCCGCTGATCGAGCGCCATCTGCTCGCCTCCCGCCCCGGCGGACGGTTGACCATCCTCTACCTCCTGCCAACTCGCGCCCTGATCAACGACCTCTGGCGGCGGCTGGCGGCGCCGTGCCAGGACTTGCGCGTCTCCATCGCCGTCAAAACGCGCGACCTCAACACCTTCGACCCCAAACGCCCCGCCGACCTGCTCCTCACCACCCCCGAATCGCTCGACTCGCTGCTCGCCTCGCAGCCGCGGGCGCTGATCAACGTCCAGGCGGTGGTCATCGACGAGCTGCACATCTTCGATGGCGGCGTGCGCGGCGACCAACTGCGGGTGCTGCTCAATCGGCTGCGGCAGGTGCGGGCCTTTGCCGCCCAGTCGGGCGACGCCTCCGACGCCGAAGTGCAGTACGTCGCCCTCTCTGCCACCCTCGGCCAGCCGCAGGCCGCAGCCGCCCGCTACTTTCCCGCTGGCATAGTGGTGGAGGCGGGCGGGGGCCGCGAGCTCGCCATCGAGAGCCTGCCGCTGGAGGCGGAATCGCCGGCGGCGCTATTCGAATACCTGGCTTCGTTCCGGCGGCGGGGCTGGCGCAAGGCCCTGGCCTTTTGCAACACCCGCGCCGAGGTCGAAGCCTACGCCACTGCCGCCCGCCAGACCGGGTCGCCCTTTGGCGAGGCGGTGTTCGTCCACTACTCGAACCTGGAACGGGACCGGCGTCGCGAGATCGAAGGGCAGTTCGCCCAGGCCGAGGCCGCCATCTGCTTTGCCAGCAGCACGCTCGAGCTGGGGATCGACATCGGCGACATCGATGTAGTTTTGCTGATCGGCGCGCCCGGCAGCCGGTCGGGCTTCGTCCAGCGCCTGGGCCGGGCCGGCCGCCGCACGCAAACCGCCCGCGCCGCCTGTTTCTACCGCACGCCGCTAGAACGGCTGCTCTTCCAGGCACTGGCCGAGGGCCAGGGAGATGAAACGCCCCCGCCCTTCCGTCCCTCCGTCGCTATCCAGCAGATTTTCAGCTTGCTCAAGCAAAGCCCGACCGCCGCCCTGCGCCCCAGCTCTCTGACTGCCTTGTTCGAAGGCATGCTGACCCCCGCCGACCTGCATGCCCTCCTCGACCATCTGCGCGGGTCGGGCTATCTCACCCGCAAGGAAATCGGCGAATGGCGGGTCGGGGCGCGGCTCCATCGCCTTTTCGACTTGCAGGGCGTTGACGAGACCGCGCTCAGCCTGCACAGCAACATTCAGAACGGCGCCGGGCGGGTGGAGATTCGCGAGCAGCAGAGCCAACGGCTGGTGGCCAGCGTTGACCGGCAGTGGTTCGATCGCGACGTGCTGACGCTAGAAGGCCGGCTGCTGGACGTGCAATGGTTCGACGGCGAGGCGATGTGGGTAACGAGCCACCGCGGGGACGACCTGGCCTCGCCGCTGCACTATCTCTCGTCCCGCCAATTGCTCAGCTTCGAACTGGCGCAGCAGCTTCCGGCTGCGGTGGGATTGGCGCCGGGGACGGCGCCGCTGGTCGCCGTCGAGGACGGCTGGCTGCTTTTCCACTGGCTGGGCGATATCTACGGCCGGGCATTGCTCGATCTCTTGGGCTTCACCCTGGCCGCCCGACCGACCGATCAGCCGGGCTTGGCTGTGCTGCTGGCCGAGCCGCTGCGCGCCCTCTCGCCCCTGGCCCCGCACCAGGTGGCGCGCTACCTGCACGACGCCTACAAGCAATACGAATCCATGCTGGCGCTCGGCTCGTACCAATCCCTGCTGCCGCCCGACCTGCGCCTCCGCAGCGTGGTCGAGCAGTTCGACGCGCCGCGTTTTCTGGCGGCGGCGGCGAGGCTGCGGGTCGAGGCCGCGGCGGAAGGGGTGGGGGAGGAGTTGGTAGGGTTGTTTGACTGATGCCTGCCCAGCTCGCCCCACCCGCAGAGGCTTCCCCGCCCGCCCGCGCAAGTTGACACCACTCCTGAAGTATGCTAGACTCCTGATATATCATAAATATGTCAGAAGTCTTGGCTTCTGACCTACACCAGGGCGAAGCCGGTG
>CAYWPZ010000342.1:0-3863 GCA_964460135.1 uncultured Caldilineales bacterium
TCAAACGCATCGATGTCTACTCCTATCCCGCCGGCCCCAGCGAGGCGCCGGCGCCCGGCAAGGCGGCCTCGGCGCGGCCCAACGAACCGCAAGGACTGACGCGCGAGCGGCTGGACGAGCTGGCCGCCATCGACGGCGTGGAGGTGGTGGCGCCAGTGGAGGAATTGCAGGGCGGCGCCACCTTGCGTCTGCGCAAGTACGTCTCCTATGCAAGCATTGTCGCCTTGTCGCCAGAGGGGATCACAGCGCTGGGACTGGCAGCCGCCGTGGGCAAGACTCAGCCCGCCACCGGCGAGGCGGTGGTGGGAGCGCAGATCAAACAAACGTTTTTCGACGAGCAGCGCGGAGAACAGGCCGAGGTCGGCGAGTTGATGGGCGAGACGTTGTCGTTGGAGGTGGTTCGCTACGACAAGGATGGCAATCCCACCACGCGCACCCTGCGCTTCCGCGTGGCCGGCGTGCTGAAGCAGGAAAGCGCCGACGCCGATTATCAGATCCTCCTCCCCCAGAACGATGTGCAGACGCTGAACGATTGGCTGGCGGGGAAGCGCATCGACCGCAAGCGGCAGGGCTTCAACCGCGCCATCGTGCTGGTGAGCGACAGCCGCGACGTCCCGGATATCCAGGAAGCAATCCGCAAGAAGGGCCACGAAGCCTACTCGCCGCTGGACACCCTGCGCGAGATCAACCGCTTTTTCGGCATCCTGCAAGCCATCCTAGGCGGGATCGGCACCATTGCCCTGCTGGTAGCAGCCTTCGGCATCATCAACACCCTTAGCATGGCCATCCTGGAGCGGACGCGCGAGATTGGACTGATGAAGGCGCTCGGCGCCCGCAACCGCGATGTCATGACCATCTTCCTGGGCGAAGCGGCCGCCATCGGCTTGTTGGGCGGTCTGACCGGAACGGTGGTAGGCTACAGCCTGACGGCAGTCGGCAACGCCCTGGCCCGCGGCTATATGGCCGGACAAGGCGGCGACTTTTTGTTCGGCGGCCCCTCCGACCAACCCACCGACCTGATCTACACCCCGCTTTGGCTGGTGCTCTTTGTCATCAGCTTCGCCACCCTTGTCGGCCTGCTCAGCGGCATCTATCCGGCTCTGCGTGCAGCCACGCTCGACCCACTGCGGGCGCTAAAGGCGGAATGAGGGGTGTTCCGGGTTCCGTTCCGGGTTCTGAGGCAATGAAGCAATGAGTGAGACCTCTTTTTACAAACACGAAGCTGCCCGTCGCGCCCTGGCCGAAGTGCGCGACGGCATGACGCTGGGCCTGGGATCAGGCAGCACCAGCGCCATGTTTGTCGAACTGCTGGGGCAGGCCGTGCAGCAGGGCGAAGTGGCCGGCGTCTGCGGCGTGGCCACCTCCGAAATGACGGCGGCGCAGGCGCGGCGGCTGGGCATCGATCTCATCCCGCTGGCCCAGGTGGCCCGGCTCGACCTGGCTATCGATGGCGCCGATGAAGTCGATCCGCAGCTCCAACTGATCAAGGGGCTCGGCAAGGCGCTATTACGAGAGAAGCTGGTCGAGATCCACGCCGCCCGGCTGCTGATCATCGTCGACGAGAGCAAACTCTCGCCCCGTCTGGGCCGGATCAGCCCCTTGCCGGTCGAGATCGTGCCCTACGCCTGGGAGAAGACGGTGGCGTGGTTGGCCACTCTGCAGCCAGACGTGCGGGCCGAGTTGTGGCGGGCGGAGGACGGCGAACCGTACCTTACCGACAACGGCAATTACCTGGCCCGCTGCTGGTTTGCGGGCGGCATCGCCCACCCCCGGCGCCTGGCTCGCGCCCTGGCCGAGCGGCTCGGCGTCGTCGAGCACGGCCTCTTTCTCGACATGGCCGATACCGTCATCGTGGCCGGGGCCAACGGCATCCAGTTCTTGGAGCGAAAACGATGAGCGCCCTACCCCAAGCAAAGATCGCCGCCTCGATTCTGACCGCCGATTTTGGCTGCCTAGCGTCGGAAGTGGCAGCAGCAGAAGCGGCCGGAGTCGATTGGCTGCATGTCGATGTCATGGACGGCAGCTTCGTCCCCAACCTGAGCATTGGCCCCCTGGTGGTGCGGGCCATCCGCGCGGCCACCCGCCTGCCGGTGGATGTCCACCTGATGATCCACCGGCCCGAGGCGCTGATCCCGGCCTTTGCCGAAGCCGGGGCCGAGCGCATCAGCGTCCACGTCGAAGCTTGCCCCCACCTGCAGCGCACCTTGCAGCAAATCCGAGACCTGGGACTGAAGACAGGCGTCGCCCTCAACCCGGCCACCCCCCTGAGCCAGATCGAAGAAGTGCTGGATGAGATCGACCTGGCCCTGATCATGTCGGTGAACCCCGGCTTTGGCGGCCAGACCTACCTGCCCGGCAGCACCGGCAAGATCGCTCGCCTGGCGGCCTACCTGGCCGGGCGCGACCCGAAGCGAGTAGAAATCCAGGTGGACGGTGGGATCAAGCTGGAAAACGTCGCCGCGGTGGCGGCGGCCGGGGCGACGGTGCTAGTCATCGGCTCGGCCATCTTCAACCGACAAGCCAGCGTCGCCGCCAACGTCGCCGCCCTGCGCGCCGCCCTGGCCGGCGGAGACTGAAATAGGCGCTCAGCAGTCAGGTTGGGGCAGTTTTGACGGTTCCGGGCACTTCTTGTAGAATGAGTGGCGTCAACGTGCTCCCCTCGGAGACATGTCTCTGGGCGCTCAGCGCCTATTGCAGGGTTTGGTTTCTTTCATTGTCAGGCGCTTTGGTACGCTAAGTAAACATTGCACCCAACTCATGCTGTCAGCGCGCATGGCAATCACTTTTCCGGCGGAGGTGCATATCATCAGGCAAGCAAACGACCCGGCCAGACCGCTTGACGGTCATCCGCAATTCCATCGATACGACGTTCTTTCGGCTTCCCTTCCAGCATCCCCGACGATGCGCTCCCACTTCCTCGAGGAGGAATCGACTATGACCTATCGACCACGTTCACTCAACGCCCGGCTGCTAACCGGGATCACCATTCTGGCCGTCATCGCATTCGCCTTCGTCCTGGTGTTTGCAGCTGGGTCGGGGGCCTCGTTGGCTGCCGGCCGCGACAACAGCCTGGCGCCCGCGACCGATCCGGGCAAAGCCTGCGTCGAGGGCCGTGTGCATGATGTCCTGCATGTCGGGCTGGCAGGCTGGACGGTCAATGCCAGCGGGCCGGGCGGGGCGTCGCTCAGCGCCACCACCAATGCCCTGGGCTACTTCAAGTTCGACAACCTGGCTGTAGGAAGCTGGACCTTCTCGGTCGTTGTCAAGCCCGGCTGGGTGCCCTATCCTGGCAAACCGGCCTCGCTGACGCTCGACGTCACCACGGCTAACCAGTGTGATGGCATCGTCAACGATCTGGACATCAGCTTCAAGTTCGACCAGGGCACGGCCACGCCGACCGCCACCGCCACCCCCGGCCCCGACGCCACCCGCATCCGCGGCTACGTCTACCAGCTGACCTGCAGCGGCATGACACCGGTCAGCCTCGCCACCGTGCGACTGTGGCGTAGCAACGACGCCAACGGCCTGGACAGCGTAGTAGCCACCAGATTGACCGATGGCGGCGGCTTCTACAACTTCTACCTACCGGTGCCGCCGCCGCCGTACTATCACATCGTCATCGAAGTGCCGGCGGGATTGGTCGCCTTCCAGGCTTCCTCGCTCGAAGGTGTGGTAGTCGGGCCGGATCACATCCGCTTCGACGCCCCCGGCTACGAGACCTATGAGGAAAACAACTTCATCCTCAAGGACCCGAACCTGAAGTGTGGCACCGATACGCCCACCCCCACGCCTACCGACACCCCCACCGACACCCCCCCCCCCCCCCACCCCCCCCCCCCCCCCCCCCCCCCCCCCCCCCCCCC
>CAYWPZ010000343.1:0-3835 GCA_964460135.1 uncultured Caldilineales bacterium
CGGCGACCCGCAGCGCTTCCGCGCAACCATGACCGAATTGCAGCGCCGGCTGTATGCGGAAGCGGCGTGAAGGGCTTTGTGGTATACTCTGGGAAATGTCGTGACGGTTGCATCGCCTCATGAGGATACTCGCCCCTCGAAGGGGAAGAAGCGCCAACTGCGACGTGTCTTCGCAATTTTTCGGGGGTATGGACACGATCATGTCGTGTCCATACGGTTGGCTCCCTCCGTCTATTGAGAAGACACACTGCGACGATTGAAACGAAAGGGGAGGTACACGATGGGCAGCTTGACGCCGCAGTTTCGCACCACCCTGAGCATGGCCGAAATGGAAGCCTTGATTCGCCGTGTGGTCAAAGAAGCCGTCCACGAGGAGTTTGAGCGTATGCAACGCCAGACGCAGAACCCAATCCTTGAGGACTGGACCCATGAAGGACCTGCCGATCCAGCCGGCGATCAGGTGCTGCTTGCCGAAGCGCTGGAAGAACGCGATCGTTATCGGACTGACGCCGATGGTTGGATGGACTGGGATGTGTTCAAGGCTGAGCTAAAGGCGGCCGAGGCGGCTGGTGAGCTACCGGATTGAAATTTCGCCATCGGCGCGTCAGGAAATCCGGGCTTTGCCGGGCCATGTCCGCGCCCAGGCGCTCCGGCTGATTGACGAACTTGCCAAGAATCCCCGGCCACCGCGTGCCAAAGAACTCGATGGTTTGCAAAACATCTTCCGCATTTGGCTGGCGGGGCGCTGGCGCATCGTCTATTCCGTGGATGATGACCTGGTCATCCTGTTGATCCTGCGCGTGCGCCGTAAAGAGGACATTGATTATCAAAGCCTCGAAAACCCTGGCCCATAGAGGAATATCTCGTGCCCTCACTCCCTTCCAAACGCCAAACCAACGAAACCCTGCGCAGCGACACCTAGCGTGCGTGCGACATCCTGCGTCGCGACAACAACGTGGGCGTGCGCTATCCTGATCTGTCGCCGCGACCTGGCGTGCCGGCATGGTATGAGTGGGATTGGGACGCCGCCGCCTGGCCAACGATCCAGGCCATGCTTGCCACGCCGCCAGAGACGCAAGAAGCCGTCGGCCAGCGCTTTTGGCAAAGCTGCGGCGAATGGGCCGCCGCCATTGCCAGCCGGCGCGAGCAGATCGCCCGGGAACGCAGCTACTTTCAGCAGTGGATCTCCTACCTGGCGCAGTCAGATCGCCCTCTCACAACCGGTTTGCTCCATGATGATTTTCATGGCGGAAATTTGTTGGTGGCGGACGGCAAAGTCACCGCCCTGCTCGACTGGGATGGCTGCCACCCCGACTGGTTGCTCTTCGATCTGAGCAACGCCATCTGGGAATTCTGTTCGGATGACGATAACCACACAGTGGTGGCGCCGGATGCGCTGGCGTTTCTCAACGCCTACACGGCGGCCGAAGGGCCGATCACTGAGCCGGAATTTGATCTGATCATCCCATTGATTCGCTGCCGACGGATGATTGAGATTCTCAGTGCGTTGCGTGGCATTGCGACGGGCGAAAGGTGGGATGAATCGCCCGATTATCTTCTCCATAACTTGATCGCGCTGGAAAATCTGCAAACAGCCCGGTTCTAGGGATCGGGACAATCCTCCCGACCCGCCTGGGACAAAGCCTCATGACAACAGGAGCGAGGCTCTCCTATACTCACGGTCAACGGTCTTGTCTCGACGCTCATGCCGCCCTGCGCATCGGTCCGGGACAACTCGTTGCCCGGCGCTGTCCATTGCCCCATGCACAGACATGGGGTGACAAGATTCAAGTTAGGAGACAAACCAATGAACAACCACTTCCTGCGTTTGACGCTGTTGGCTTGCTTTGCCCTCTTGCTCACTGCGTGCCAACCCATCCGACCCCTTGCCTCCCTCCGTCAACCCGCGACCGCCGCCAACACCTACACCGACGAACAAGGCTTTTTCACCGTGGACTATCCGGCGGACTGGGTGGCTCATGGCTATCTCTTTGCCGAGGCGCCCTTCCCCAATGTCGCGATCGGTTCCCACCAGGAGATTATCGATCTGAGTACGGCTGAGCAACTTCTGCCCGCAGATCAGATTGGCGTGGGCTTGATGCTCGTCCCGCGTGCGATCTTTGCCGAAGCCGGAATTACGGCGGAGACGCCGCTGGCGGAAGCGGCGCCCCTGCTGCTCATGGCCATGGCGGGGGATGATGCGGCGCTGATGGCCGGGTTGCTCGGCGACGCCATAGCCGAGCCGGTCACGCTCGCCAATGGCGCGCCGGCCGTGCGCTTGGCTTTCGACGGCCTCACCGAAGCCTACGAGATGACGCTGGCGGATCTGGGCGACGGCCTCTTGCTCTTCGGTTCACGCATAGAGGCGTTGGGCCATCACAATGCGGCGCTGGAAGCGCAGGTCGACGCTGTGATCGACAGCTTTGCGTTGACCGCCGCGGCCGAGGAGGTCATGGGCTTCGTCATGGCGCAGATGGGCGCAATGGAAGCAAGCGGCGTTGAGCCTGCCAGCGAGCCGGTCCGTACCGAAAGCGGCGGCGAAGTCCCCTTCTATGCCCGCTTTGGCGAAAATGAAACATTCAGTGACGGCGAATGGGCGGTCATCGTCTTCTACCGCCCGCCGGATTGCATTCCGGCCGACTTCAATCTGAACCAGTTCTTCCACTTCCCTGGCGAGAGCGATCCCGGCGCCTTTGGCTGCGCCCCGCCCACGACCACGGGGATCGAAACCTGGCAGAACAGCCCGCAAGTTGACCCTGCGCCGCTGGTCGCCGAGGTCACGGGACGGGGCGCGGTGCCGGTCTGGTTCGTGGCGTTGCCGGAACTAGAGGCGGCCATGGCCGATGGCGAGGTGACGATCGGCGAACTGGCGGCGGCGCCCTCGCTGTTGACAGGCAGTGCAGCCACCTACACCGAGTTGCTGCATCCGTCCCAATCCAATGCCGCGCCACTGATCCAATTCGCCGCGCAGGGTGCGCTCGAAGACGGCCGCCCCTTTGCCGTCGATGTGAGCCAGGGCGCGCCAGATGTTGAAGATCACGTGACCATCGATCTGCCTGAGACCGGAGCGGTGAGCGCCCCCACCGTCACTTTCACCGCCACCGAGTATGCCTACACGGGGCCGGAGTCGATCCCCGGCGGCCTCACCCGCATCGAGCTGGTCAACGCCGGCGAGCAGGTGCACATGCTGTGGCTGGTCAAGCTCGACGAGGGCAAGACCTCTGAGGATCTCATGGACGCCTTCGCCGCATTCGAGACCACGCCCGCGTTTCCGGACTGGATGGCCTGGTATGGCGGCGTGACTGCTCCTCCAGGTGGCACTGCAGCCTACACAGTCGACCTGGCGCCGGGAACCTACACGCTCTTCTCCTTCAGTGAAGACGAAAACGGCGAGCCGGACGCGGCCAAGGGCATGACAGCCGCGCTGACGGTGACGGAGGCTGCCGAAACCGGGGCGACCCCGCCGGCGGCGGACTTGCGCATCGAATTGGTCGATTTCAGCTTCGTCATCGAGGGCGAACCGGCGGCAGGGCCTGGCATCGCGGAGGTCGCCAACACGGGGGCGGAGCCGCACGAGTCCGTCCTGCTCAGGCTGGCGGAGGGCGCCACGGTGCAAGACGCCATGGCGTTCATGATGGCGGGCGAGGAGGCCGAGGGCGCGCCGCCGTTCGAGTTCGCCGGCGGCACGGGTCCACAGGCCGCCGGCCTGACCGCCTGGTACGAGTTTGACGTCCCGCCCGGCGAATACGGGCTTATCTGCTTCCTCCCCAGCCCGGCCAACGAGGGCGCGCCCCACTTCATGCTGGGCATGGTGCAGCAGGTTAGCGTGCCGTAG
>CAYWPZ010000344.1:0-3835 GCA_964460135.1 uncultured Caldilineales bacterium
TCTCCCGCCGCTAACCTTTTCCGACAGGCCGACCGCTTCGTTCACAATGGCGATCTCGCGTCTGCCATCAGTAGCTATCAGGCCGCCCTGGCTGCCTCGCCCGATGACCAGCTCACCGCCGCCATCCGCTTTGGGTTGGGCCAGGTCCTCTGGCGGCAGGGCGATGTGGCGGCGGCCGCAGCAGAATTCGAGCGGCTGAGCCAGGATGCCGGCTTCATTGCCGCCAGACCGGAAGTGCTGTTCTGGCTGGGGCGGGCGCGCGCTGCGCAGGGCCAGGCCGAAGCCGCTGCCAACGCCCTGCGCGCCTATGCCCAGGCCCGGCCGCTGCTGGCCGACCGCGCTTTCGAGTCCGCGGGCAAAGCCTTTGCCCAGGCGCTGGATCCCGTCCCCGCCATCGTCGCCTACGAACAGGCGCTGGCCCTTGCCGCCGATACAGTCACGGCCCTGCGTGTGCGCGAAGGGTTGGCCGCGGCCCACACCCTGGCCGGGGACCCCACCGCCGCCATCGCCCACCATCAGGCCATCCTCAGCCAGGCCCGCAACCCTGGCTACCGCGCCGAAACCCTCTATCTGCTGGGGCAGGCGCAGCTCGCAGCCGGGCAGAACGACGCCGCCTGGCAGAGCTTCGACCTGGCCATGCGCGCCCAACCCGAGAGCACCTTTGCCTATCTGGCCACCATCGAACTGGTGAACGCCGGCCGACCCGTAGACGACCTGCTGCGCGCCCGCGTGGACTTTGCCGCCCGCGCCTACGAGCCGGGCTTTGCCGCCCTGAACACCTATCGCGCCGCCAACCCCGGCCACGACGGCGAAGCCTACGCCCTGGCCGCCCAAGCCTACGAGGCCCAGAATAACTATAGCGCCGCCGCCGCCGAATGGGACCGCCTCTTGCAGACTGCGCCCGCCGACAAACGCGCCGCCGAAGCCTGGCTGGGCAAGGCTCGCAGCCAGTGGCGCCAGGGCGACACCGCCGCCGCCCTGGCCACCTATCTCCAGGCGGCTGCAAGCTCGCCCGACCGCGAGACCGCGGCCACATCGTTGTGGTGGGCGGGCTTCCTGGCCGAGCGCGACGAAGCCACCCTGCTCGCTGCCGCCGCCCACTACCGTCGCCTGGCGGACGACTACCCCGAAAGCAAGTTCACCGCCCAAGCCGAGTTCCGGGCCGGGCTGGCTGCCCACCGGGCTGGGGATAGCGCCGGCGCGCGGGCGCAGTGGACGGCGCTGGCTGCCGCCAGCAAGGGGACATGGAGCGCCGCCGCCGATTTCTGGCTGGGCAAAATGCTGCTGGCCGAGGGCCAAGAGGCCGCTGCCAGCGAGCACTGGCGGGCTACGGCCCAACGTTGGGGCGAGGAGAGTTTCTACGGCCTGCGCGCCGCTCAGGAAGTGGAAACCCGCACCGGCCGCTTTCCCCTGGCGCCGCACGACCCTGCGCCCGCCGACCTTGGGGCGTGGCTCCAAAGCTGGACGCCCGCCGCAACCTTCGATCTGGCTGCGCCCCCGCCGCCGGAACTGGAACGAGCGGCCGAACTCCACCGCATCGGCGAATACACCCTGGCCTCATCTGCCTTCGAGGCCCTACGCCAACGCTGGCCCGACGACCCCGCCGCCCTCCTCCGCCTTGCCATCACCGCCCGCGACCTGGGCTACTACGACACCTCCATCCGCGCCGCCGCCCGCGTCTATACCCTCTCTGGCCAGCCCCTGGCCCAGCTGCCTCGCACCCTGCAAGAGATCATCTACCCCTTGCACTATGCCGACCTCATCCTGCCGGCTGCGGCCAAAAACGGCCTCGACCCTGCCATCTTCCTGGCCCTGATTCGGCAGGAATCGCTCTTCGGGGCCGTAGCCACCAGTGGGGCCGCCGCCCGCGGGCTGGCGCAGATCATCCCCAGCACCGGGCGCAGCATCGCCGAGCGGCTGAACTGGCCCAACTACAGCGACGAAATGCTGTACCTGCCCCACATCAACGTGCTCTTCGGCGCCTTCTACCTGGCCCAGAGCCGCGAGTCGGCGGGGGGGAACATCTGGCAGGCGCTGGCCGGCTACAACGGCGGGCCAGGCAACGCCGCCTTCTGGCGACGGCTGGCAGGACCGGACGACGACCTCTTTGTCGAGCTGATCAACTTTGCCGAAACCCAGACCTATCTGCGCACGATCGCCGTCCAGGCCAACCACTATCGGCGGTTGTATCCCGATCTTTCCTCCGCCAAACCGGAATCATCTTGAGACCGGCTTGGCCCTTCATGGTGATACTCTCGTGTCCGCAAGCCTTCACTTCGTCAAACTCGGCGGCAGTCTAATCACCGACAAGCAGCGGCCGCTCACCCCGCGCCCGGCCATCATCCAGCGCCTGGCCCATGAGATCGCCGCCGCCCGCGCTGCCCACCCCGACCGCCCCCTGCTGCTCTCGCACGGCAGCGGCAGCTACGGGCATGTGGTCGGCCGGCGCTACCGCACCCGCGCCGGTGTTGGCCCCACCGTCGCCGCCGACCCGGCCGGTTGGCGCGGCTTCTGCGAGACCGGCTACATCGCTGCCCAACTCAACCGCCTGGTGATGGCCGCCCTCCTGCAGGCCGGGCTGCCGGCCATCAGCCTGGCGCCTTCCGCCCTCGTGCGCTGTCGCGGCGGCGCCATCATCGCCATCGAGAGCGGGCCAATCCTGGCCGCGCTCGATCGCGGCCTGATCCCACTCGTCTTTGGCGACGTGGCCTTCGACGAAACCCAGGGTGCCACCATCGTCTCGACCGAAGAAGTGCTGGCCGCCCTCGTCCCCATCCTGCACCCTGACCGGCTCACCCTGGCGGGCATGGTGGATGGCGTCTTCGACGCCGACCCCGCCCGGCAACCTGACGCCCGCCCCCTCCCTCGCCTCAGCGCCGCTCAAATCGATGACCTGGCCGCTGCTTTTGGCGGTTCGCACGGCATCGATGTCACCGGCGGCATGGCCGCCAAGTTGCGGACGATGGCAGCCCTCCTGTCCGGGCGTCCCGACCTGCGCATCTACCTCTTGTCGGGCGAGATTCCCGGCCAACTCCAGCGCCATCTGATCAATCCCGACCTGCCCCTGGGCACCTTGCTGGCGGCGCAGGCATGAGACACAGATGGGCGCAGATCGATGTCGCCTTGAATATCGACGCAAACGATTACTCAGCAAGGCGCATCGGGCCACTTTGAAAAAACGGCATGTTTCTGTAAAGCGGCGCTTCACAATTTCGGCCATGTTGTGTCAAACCAACAACCGGTCGTTGTCGCCTGACCGTTGACGCTTCCCCCCCTCGGTGCTACACTTGGCCTTATCATAGACCGCCATCCCTGCATTACCTTGATCGGCCATGAGCGCACACGAACACGAAAAGCACTGGCTGACCCTGACCGAAGCAAGCCGACTGCTCGGCGTCCATCCCTCCACCCTGCGGGCCTGGGCCGACGCCGGGCAACCGCCCTCGTTCCGCACGCCGGGCGGCCACCGCCGTTTCGCCGCCGCCGACCTGCGCGCCTTCCTGCTGCGCGCCAGTAGCGGCCCGGCCGAGACCGAAGCATCGATCGACGACCGCGCCCGATTCGAGACGGCCCTGGTGCAGACCCGCAGCCAACTTCGCCAGCTGCCGCCCGGTGAAGCGGTCTGGTACCAGGCTTTCGACGAAGCCGGTCGCGAGCGTCAGCGCAGCCTGGGACGGCAGTTGTTCGCCTCGGCCCTCCAATACCTCACCCGTCCCCGCCAACAGGCCGAGCTGCGGCAAAAGGCCCGCCGCCTGGGTGAAGCCTACGCCGCCAGCTCGCTCGACTATCGCATCTCGCTCCTCGACACCGTCCACGCCTTCCAATACTTTCGCGC
>CAYWPZ010000345.1:0-3788 GCA_964460135.1 uncultured Caldilineales bacterium
GGGCGAGAGGATGTTGGCGCCCGATGTCGTCACCGCGCCGGGCGGAAAGGGCGCCAACCAGGCCGTGGCGGCGGCCCGCATGGGCGCCCGCGTGCGCATGGTCGGCCGAGTTGGCGATGACGCCTTCGGCGGCAGCTTGCGGCAGTCGCTGGTCGCCGCCGGTGTAGAGGCGTCGGGGCTGAAGGCCACGGCCGATGCGCCGACGGGCACGGCCCTGATCATGCTGGTGGAGGGGGAAGACAACAGCATCGTCGTGGCCCCAGGCGCCAACGGCCGGGTGGTGGTGGCCGATCTCGACGCCGTCGACTGGTCGGAGGTGGCCGTCCTGCTCGTGCAGTTCGAGATCCCACTCGAAGTCACAGCCGAGGCCATGCGCCGGGCGCGCCAGGCAGGCGCCACCGTCATCCTCGACCCCGCCCCTGCCCGCCCCTGCCCGCCCGACCTCCTGGCCCTGGCCCACATCCTTACCCCCAACGAGACCGAGGCCGAGAGTCTGGCCGGCCGCCCCGTAACCGACCTCGAAGCGGCCGAGCAAGTGGCGCGTAGTTTGTTGGCCGGGGGCGGGCAGCGCCTCATCGTCAAGCTGGGCGGCCAGGGCGCGCTTGTCTGCACGTCCGCCGGCTGCCGGCATTGGCCCGCCCTCCCCGTGCCCGTCCTCGACACCACCGCCGCTGGCGATGCTTTCTGCGGCGCTCTGGCCGCCGAGTTGGCCGCGGGAGCCAGCTTCGACAAAGCCATGAAGCTGGCGATGGCCGCCGGCGCCCTCGCCGTCACCAAACTGGGCGCCCAACCCTCTTTACCCACCAGGATGGAGGTGGAGGAACGGCTGGGGGTGGTGATTGGGGATTAGTTATTGGAGAGTGGTTATTGGAGAGTGGTTATTCCCTGAACGAGCTATCGTATCCGTTACCCGCCTCCCGCCGCCCGCCCTCATGCCACTTCGACTCTCTCTAGGCGTCAAGACCGACCCCATCGAGTATCGTTACTCGTTCGAGTGGCTGTTTGGGCTGATGGCCGAAGAAGGCATTTTTCACGCCCAACTTGGTTCCTTCACCGAGATGTACTCGCTGCCCGACGGCTTCTTCCTAGATTTGCGCCGTCTGGCGGGCGATTTTGGCATCCGCATCGCCAGCGTTTTCACCGCCCACCGCGAACTGGGCGGGCTGTTCCGCTTCGAGCACCCGGCCTGGGAACAGGCGGCGCGACGAAACTTCGAGCGCATGATCGAGATCGGGGCGCTGTTGGGGGCCGATTCGGTGGGCGGCAACCCCGGCTCGGTGCTGCGCGACCGGCCGGAGACAAAAGGGCCGGGGATGCGTCGCTATCTCGAACACATGCGAGAACTGTTGCACTATGCCCATACCTGCGGTCTGCCCGCCGTGACTGCCGAGCCGATGTCGTGCCTGGCCGAGCCGCCCACCCTGCCCGACGAAATCCGGGCCATGGGCGATGAATTGTTCGCCTATCACTGCGCCCATCCGCACACCACCGCCGCTTTTGGCTATTGCGTCGACCTTGCGCACGGCTACGCCGACCGGGAGGGCAAGGTCGGTTGGGACAACGTGCAACTGTTCGAGGCTGCCCTGCCCTATCTCAACCACATCCATCTGAAAAACACCGATGCCCTCTTCAACGCCACCTTCGGCTTTGGCCCGGACGAGAGAGCGCGGGGCGTCGTCCAGGTCGAGCGCTTCCGCAACCTGCTGATCGAGCATGAGGGCCTCTTGCCGGTGAACGAAGTGGTCGGCTACCTGGAGATCGGCGGCCCCAAGACCGGGCGGGATTACTCCGACTGGAAACTCGAAGACATGCTACGCGTCTCGCTTCGCTACCTCAAGCCGATTTTCTGCTTTCCATGAACTACGTAACTCCCAACCCACAACCCACCCTCCAAATCGCCCCCTCGATGATGTGCGCCGATCTCTGGCGGCTGGCCGAGACCGTGCGCGAACTGGAAGAAGCGGGCGTGGACATGCTCCACTTCGACCTTATGGATGCGCACTTTGCGCCCAACCTGCCCCTGGGCTTGGGTCTGCTGGAATGGCTGCGCCCGCACACGGCGCTACCCTTCGACGCCCACCTGATGGTGGCGGACAACGATTTCTTCCTTCCCCAGCTGGCCGCGATCGGCGTCCAGCAGGTCTCGGTGCATGTCGAGTCGGCTACCCACCTCGACCGCACGCTCGCCTCGATCCGTGGGCTGGGGATGAAAGCCGGCGCCGCCCTCAACCCCGCCACCCCGCCCTCTGCCCTGGCCTATGTGCTCGAACGGCTCGATTTCGTCCTGGTGATGACCGTCAACCCTGGCTTTGCCGGCCAGCAACTGGTCCCCTCGGCCCTGCGCAAAATTGCCGATACCGCCGCTTTCTTGCAGGACAACGGCCGAATCCTCCCCATCCAGGTCGATGGCAATGTCAGCTTCGCCCACATCCCCGACATGGCGGCAGCGGGGGCGACGATCCTGGTGGGGGGAACCAGCAGCATCTTCGCCCCCGCCGGCTCGCTGACCGAAAACGTCGCCCTGGCCCGCCAGGCCGCGGCCCAGGGTCTGCAACGCCGCCCCAGTGGAGACGAGCGATGAGCCAACGCACCATGGCTGCCCAAGTCTTGCACGCGGTCGGCGACATGCGCTACGAACGTATCCCCCGGCCTATTCCTGGGCCCGGCCAGGTCCTCATTCGCGTGGCTTTCTGCGGGGTGTGCGGCTCGGACATCCCGCGCGCCTTCGTCAAGGGCGCCTATCGCTTCCCCATCGTCATCGGCCACGAATTTGCCGGGACCGTGGCAGCACTGGGGCCGGAGGTCAGCGGGCTGGCCGAGGGCAACCCGGTGGCCGTCTTTCCGCTGCTGTGGTGTGGCGCTTGTCCGGCCTGCGAACAGGGCAACTATGCCCAATGCCTGAACTACGACTATCTCGGCTCGCGCAGCGATGGCGCTTTCGCCGAGTTCGTGCTGGCCCCTGCCCGCAACCTGCTGCCCGTGCCGGCTGGCGTCTCGTTGGCAGCGGCGGCGATGACCGAACCGGCCGCCGTCGCCCTCCATGCCCTCCGCCGGGCCGGCCTCCTCCTCGGCCAGACCTGCGCCATCTTCGGTGCCGGCCCCATCGGGCTGATGGCGGCGCAATGGGCGCGGATCATGGGCGCGGGCAAGGTGCTGGTCTTCGACATCGCGGCCCAAAAACTGGCCCTGGCGCGAGAGCTGGGCTTCGACCATGCCTTTCACAGCCGGGCGGTGGACGCCGTGCGCCAGGTGGAGGCCGAAACCGGCGAGCAGGGCGCTCATGTCTGCATCGAGGCCGCCGGCGCAGCCGACGCCACGCTCCAGGCCCTGGCTGCAGCCCGGCGCGGCGGCCGAGTCGTGCTGCTTGGCAATCCCAGCGGTGATGTCACCCTGCCGGCCGCGCTGATCTCGCAGTTCCTGCGGCGGGAACTGACGTTGTTCGGGACCTGGAACTCGGCGTTTAGCGCCGCCGGCAATGATGACGACTGGCGGGCGGTGCTGGCGGCGATGGCGTCGAACGCGCTCGACCTTGAAGCCCTGATCACCCACCGCGTCCCGCTCGCCCAGGCCTTCGAAGCCCTGAGAATGATGCGCGACCAGACCGATTTCTATGCGAAAGTGCTGATCGAGAGCACGGATCTCGACGCCGGCGAACGCGGATAACACGAAAAAATCCGCGTTCAGCCGCGTTCATCCGCATACCAAAAACAAACCAGAAGAAATCCGCGTTCAACCGCGTTCATCCGCATACCAAAAACAAACCAGAAGAAATCCGCGTTCAACCGCGT
>CAYWPZ010000346.1:0-3770 GCA_964460135.1 uncultured Caldilineales bacterium
TCGAAGCCGTCGGCGAAGATGAGGTCATTGGCCGGGACGGTGGGCGTGGCGGGTGGCGTCGGCGTGAGCGTGGCGGTAGGCCCGTCGGAGGTGGTAGTGGCGGTTGGGGAGGGCGATGGCGTGGGCGTGGCAGTGGCGGTTGGGGAGGGCGGTCGTGTGGGCGTGGCTGTCATGGCCGTCGCCGCCACCAGAAATGAACGCCAGGCCGTTAGCCCACAGCCGATGGCGTTGCATGCCCTGGCCTGCCAGAAATAAGTCTCGCCTCTGGTCAGAGGAGCGGTGAGGAAGTGCGATGCGGGCACGTTGGTCAGCGGTACTACAGCTGTGCCGGTCGTGCTGCCCTTGCGCACCACCACTCGATAGTAGTTGGCGCAGGTGGCATCGCTCCAATCGAGCAGGACGTTGCGTACATTGACCGTGGCGCCATCGGCCGGCGACAGCAACTGCGGCGTTGCTGGTTTGACCGCACACGACGTTGGCGTGATGGTGGGGGTGGGGGTGGGGGAGTAATCCGGGGTCGGTGTAAAGGTGGGGGGAGGCCCCAGGGTGGGGGTGGGCGATGGGGTGAAGAACGGATCGACGACTTCGAACCCGGCCAGGCTGGCTCGATCAAGCGCAAAGCGGATCCGCACCGGCTGGTTGATTTCGGCGAGCGACGGTGTACAGGTGATGGGATGGCTGACGCTGTCAAGGCCGGATGGCGCCCGGCCGCAATCGGCGGCGATGGCGCCATCGGCGGCGATGAGCGTGACCGCCAGGCTACCGCCCTCTTCCACGACCAGGTTCAGCCGCAGCTGATCGCCGATCAGATTGAGGAGTGGGGTGGTGAGGACGCCAGGCCTAAGAATGGCCTGGCGCAGAACAAAGCGGTTTGTGGGCAGGGTGGCCAGTCCAATCTGGCGATCACTGTCAGGGTTGTATTTGTGCCCCCACTTGTAACCACCATAGTAAAGATTGGTCTGGTCGCCGATGTCGAGCTGGCTGCCGACCCAGGCTACGGCGTGGTCCCAAGCGCCATCGCCGGGGCTGGGTTCCAGGAACGGTTCGCGGTCGCGCGTCCACGTCAAGCCATCGCGCGACCAGGCGAGCACCGTGTAGCCGACGCCATAAGCACCCTCCGGCGCGCCGGAGGCAGTGACATCATCGCGCAGGACGCGCAAAAAGCCCACCAGAAGGTCGCCTCGTCGCTGTGCGCCGGCCGGCCCGCCGTAGAATTCCGTGATCCCGGAATCAAGGGCGCCGGGCGAGAAAATGACATCGGGCATCTCGGTATTCACCCATTGTCGGAAATCACGCGAGATGATGCGGCCTGAACGACGGATGGCGGCGTCGGCGATCGTTTTTCCTTCCCGATTCAGCCAAGAATAGGGGCCGTAGTAGCGGAAAAAGAGCGAGTAGAGGTTGGTCTGCGGGTCGAAGACGGTATCGATGATGTCGCCCCAGTTGGCGTCGCGGTCGCGTCCGTGGCCGGGAAAGAGCGTGTCGATGCCGGCGTCGGTCCAGGCCAGCCCATCGGCCGAGGAAGCCAAACGTGTTTTGATCCAATCGGTGTCGGGGTTGGGGTCGGAGAGAATATGAGCGAAGGCGGCGCGGTATCGTTCTGGATCGCCAACGACGCCGTTATCCAGAATGGTATTGACATAGGTGGCGGGCAGATCGATTATCCGCTGCGACTCCGGCGCAAAGGTCACGCCATCGGCCGAGTCCGCCACCTCGACGGACGGTCCAAGATAGTTGACCGAGTATTCGGGCTGGCGAGCCACGAACCAGATGCGATAGCCGCCGCCATCGACGGGTAGGACGGTGACATAGGGTTGGCTGACGCCAAAATCCGCCGCGCTGAGGATGGGGTTGCCGCCGTAGCGATCCGGGGTGGGGATGAGGCGTGCGACGTTGCTTGACAGGTCTGGGTCGATAAAGTAATCGTCGATCAACAGATGCCAGCCATCAGCAGCTGTGCGCACCCCTGGCATCGGCGTCGCCGTGAGCGTCGGTGTGGGTGTCTCCGTCGGCGTGGGCGTCTCCGTCGCTGTGGGTGTCTCCGTCGCTGTGGGTGTTTCCGTCGCTGTGGGTGTCTCCGTCGCTGTGGGTGTCTCCGTCGGCGTGGGTGTCTCGGTCGCTGTGGGCGTTTCGGTGGGCGCCGGCGGCGGACAATCGCTGCGCCGCACCTGCTGGCCGCCGACATAGTTGGACGTCCAGGCATAGAGATAGCCCTGGAAGGGGATCAGCTCGGTGTAGAGGTTGTTGGCATCGCCCAGACCGCTCGCCCCCACCTGCTGCCAGTCCACCAGCCCATCCGCCTGCACGGCGCCGTTCGTCTGCCAAAGCTCGAACCCGGTCACGACGTTGGCCACGCCCACGTACAGCCTCTCCTCGAAGACGGCGGCGCCATCCACCACTGCGCCGAGATTGTTAGCATCGCCGTCCATGCCCGGCTCGTTCACCTGCACCCAGCTTCCCGCCTCGCCCGCATCGCTGCGCAGCACCCGAATGCCGCCGGCGCTGCGTTCGGCGATGTAGAGAAAGCCATCCAACTCGCCCAGGATGTCCACCCGCCGGCTGCCCGCCGGCCCGGCGTAG
This sequence comes from uncultured Caldilineales bacterium, assembly GCA_964460135.1. Taxonomy (GTDB): domain Bacteria; phylum Chloroflexota; class Anaerolineae; order J102; family J102; genus SSF26. The sequence continues at coordinate 2,581 of CAYWPZ010000346.1, forward strand.
ACCTGGCTCCAGACCGGCGCCTCGGCCAGGCTGGAGGTGCGGTACAGTTTGCCAACATCATCGCCGGCGGCGTCGCGGTCGGCGCCATAGTTTTGGACGCCAAAGTAGAGGCTGCCCTCGAAGAGGAAGCCCGACCAGACCTCGATAGTAGCGCCCTCGCCGAAACCGTTGTCATTCTTCTGCACCCAGTCGCTCCCGTTTTGCGTACACCACACCTGGGCCCCCGGATCCCAGCCCGGATCGGCGCGGTTGGCCCAATCCCAGTTTTGTGTGCCGCCGCACAGCCAGCCATCGAAGACCTGCATGTCCTTGAAGTTGGTGTTGTCGGCGTCACCGAAACCATCGGCATTGACCTGAACCCAACTGCCGGCGTCGCCCGACGGGCTGCGCCAAACCTGCGTCCCCTGGGTGGTGCTGCCGCCGTTGGCCGTGCTGGCGTAGAAATGGCCGCCAAACTCGGCCAGGCTGTCGATGTGGTCGTTCTGAAGCAGCCCATCCTGGCGGTTACAGTTGCCAAACGGGCAGCCGAGGTCGTCGGCGATGACTTCTTCCCAGTCATCCTGCCCCGCGGCCACGGCCACCCCTGCCTTCGTGCGCCAGAGCCGGGCACCATACTGATTGTCGGCCTCCATGCCCAGGTACAGCCTGTCCTGGAAGACAGCGACCTCGAAGCCTTCCTCGCTGGCGTAGTTGGCGTCGCCGCCTGTGCCCAGGCCAAAGGCGCCATCGCTGACCTGCACCCAATCGGCGCAAGCAGCGGGAGCCATCGTCCGGGCCGAGGATGGAGCCAGGAGCCGGGTGAAGGCAGGCGCAGCGGCCGTTCCGCTCAATAGCCAGAGCGCGATCACAACCACCGGAAGTAGAAAGATGATGCGTGGGGCGCTACTGATTGCCTTCATCGTTCGAGATGGCTCTCGCCTCCTCGCAAGCCAGGCTTCCGAGCGGACGGCTCTTGGCCGTATCGGGCGGACGGCCACACGACTGCACCGGAGTCAGGCTGCAGGCGCGGGCCCAGGGGTGAACTGCTGTGGCCCCGATTCTAGCGGCCGGCGCTGGCGGCGACAAACACACCGCCACGCACAGACGCCCGGCGCCGGCTGGGGAGGAGGGTCAAGGCCCGATGTAGGAAGTGCGGCGCGACTCGAAGGCGTCGAAGTAGGCGACCCCGCGCGTGCCTGTATCGATGCCAG
>CAYWPZ010000347.1:0-3766 GCA_964460135.1 uncultured Caldilineales bacterium
ACCTGAGCGATGGCCAGGAACTCGGCTTCGAGCGTGACATAGATGGTGGCGACGCCGAAAAAGGCGCCCACCAGAAACAGGGCGGCGTGGAAGATGTTGCGCGCCGTCACCGTGCCCAAAGCCATGACCAGGGTGAACAGCGAGAGCAGAATGAAGATGGCGGGCATGAAAACTTCTCCTTCGATCACACAGGTGCGATGCACCTGCCTTCCAATCAAATGCGGGGGAGTTCGGGCGTGAAAGCTCGCTTCGAGGCGTAGACTTGCTTGCGCTGCGCCCGACCCAACAGCCAAAAGCCGCCGATCAACAGCGCCAGATTCCAAACCAACAGAACTAGCCCCTCGAGCGGTTGTCCCAACCCCAACTTGAGGATGACGGCGGTGCCCAGGAACAAGACCAGGGCCAGAGGCACCAGGAACTTCCAGCAGAAGTTCATCATTTGGTCGATCCGCAGTCGCGGGAAAGTGGCCCGGATCCAGGCAAGAATCCAGAAGACAACCAGGGTCTTGGCGAAGAAATAGATGACGCCCAGGGCAGGAATCTGATCGACAAAGGGGCCTTGCCAGCCGCCCAGGAAGACGGTGGTGGCGATGGCCGATAACACCCAGCTATTGAGGAAGAAGGCCAGGTAGAACCAGGCAAACTTCATACCCGAATACTCGATGTTGAACCCGGCCACGATCTCGCTCTCGGCTTCGAGCAGGTCGAAGGGGGCGCGCTCGCCTTCGGCCAGCGACGCCGTGAGGAAGATGAAGAAGGCGCACGGCATCACCCACACGAACCACCCCAAACCCAAGAACTGGCCCTGAGCTTCGGCCAGCCCGTTCATGCGCATCGTCCCCGCCGCCAGAACCGGCAAGAGCATGGCAAAGATAAGCGGGATCTCGTAACTGAGAAGCTGCGCCACCACACGAAAGCCGCCGATCATGGCGTACTTGTTGTTCGACGCCCACCCCGCCATCAGCGCCGCCATCGAACCAAGCGAACCAAAGGCCATGATGTAGAGCACTCCGACGTTGACATCGGCGCCGATGACGCCATTGGCGAAGGGAATGACGGCCAGGGCCATGAGGACATGGAATACCGACAGGGCCGGGGCCAGGTTGTAGGCGATGCGGTCGGCCTGCAAGGGGGTGATGTCCTCTTTGGTCAACAGCTTCATGGCGTCGGCTGCCGTCTGCAACAACCCCCACGGCCCGGCCCGGTTCGGCCCCAACCGATCCTGGATGCGAGCGGCGAACTTCCGCTCCAACCAGATCAGGCCGAGCACCATGGTGAGGGCGATGACCAGGAGCAACACCGAACCCACCACCCAATTGATGGGGTTGATCAGGCTGTTGGGTACATCCAGGCTGACGAGCAAGTTTTCGAACCAGAGGCCGATGTTTGTAAGATCAAGTTGCGATAAGTCCATGCACTTCCTCCGAAAACCACGAACGACTCAAGTCGTTACCTCAGATGGCGATCGTTACTGCCACTCAAGCGCGCCCTTGCGCCAGGCATAGAGAAGGCCGGCGGCCAGGATGACGACGAAAAGGATCGCCTCGGCCACGGCGAAGAAACCGACCTGATCGAAGGCGACCGCAAAGGGGAATAAGAACATCGCTTCGATGTCGAAGATGACAAAGATAAGCGCAAAAAGATAGTATTGCGCCCGGAACTGCACCCAGGTGTCGCCGATAGTCTCGACGCCGCATTCATAGACCGAGTTCTTGATCGGATCGGGGCGCCGGGGACGCAACAGCCAGGCCACCCCCAACCCCACAAAAGGAAAACCCAGGGCGATGATAGCCATCACGCCAATGAACCCATAGTGATCGAGCATGCGGTTTCTCCTTTGGAAACGCAGGTCTGGCCGGCAACAGCCTTCCTCGAACAAAAACGACAAAAGATGAGACGGCGATGAAAACTCCGCCGGTGGATGAAAATTGAAGTTGGCGGATTATATCACAGGCATTTCGGGCAAGGGAAGTTTTTCACATGCGTGAGATAAAGCAGCCAGTCTGAGTGCGAGGGGACGAGGCTCGGCCATCAGGATGACCGCGCGCTGCCGGCGGCCTCAACCTCAGCCACCTGCCTCCTGGCCCGTCTGCGGCCGCGCACCAAAACGCCGCCGACCACGGCCGCCGCCGCCAGAACAAGAACCCATCTCATGTTTGACCATGAGATCGCAGCGGGCGAAGCAGCGACCGGCGCTGAAGAGGGAGGGACAGTCGGCGTCGCCAACTTGATGGCAGTGGCATTGGTCGGGGCGAGGGTGAGATCGCCGTGGCCATTGGCCCGGACCAAAAACGCTGTCAGCTGCCAATATTCTTCGTCGGTCAGGCTGCCAGGCTGTTGCCAGGGCATGCTCGCTTTGATGAAAGCATGGACATCGGCCGCGCTCGCAAACTTCGCCAGCGCGCCCGGTCCAATGATGGCCGGGGCCGAGCGAGGGAGGACGAAGCCATCGGGTGGGTGGTTGACGGCATGGCATTTGGATTGCCAGCAGTTGCGGTCGGACGGCGCCCAAGAGGCGCGCCATTCATCGGTCAGGCCCTGCCCGCGGCCGCCGTGACAGGCGCTGCACACCAGCCGATAGACCTCGCCGCCGCGGTCGGCCTGGCTGGCGTCGGCGGCGAGGGTGGGAACCAGCAGCCAGCCTTCGGGCGTGGGCATCGTTGCCATGCCCGTGGGAGCGGGGGGGGCGAGGGAGGCAGCGGCTGCCGCACGCCACATCATCATCATCCCGGCCGCCAGCGCCAAAACACAGATGAGCATGCGAAAACGGGTTTGAGAAAACATGGGCAATGAAAAGCGTGAAACCACGGGGGCGACAACCCTCTGTGGTTTCACGCTCTTTGCAGACAGGTGCTGACCGCAAGCGCTGGCGCCAGCAGATCAGCGCGTCCCACGCATACGCGGATCAAGGGCGTCGCGCAGACCGTCGCCCAGGAAGTTGAAGGCGAACATGGTGATTGCTAACGCCAGGGCAGGAAAGACGGTTTGATTGGGATAGGTTCGGATGACTTGTGCGCCGTCTGAGATCATCGAACCCCAAGATGGCGTGGGCGGATTGACACCTAACCCAATAAACGATAGGAAAGCCTCGGTGGAGATATAGCCAGGTATGGCCAATGTTTCCGCGACCACCAGGGGGCCGATGATGTTGGGGAGGATATGACGGAACATGATGCGTAAGTTGGAAGCGCCGATGGTGCGGGCGGCTTCAATAAATTCTTTTTCGCGAACGGAAAGCACCTGACCACGGGTGAGCCGCGCCATGGTTTCCCAGGCAGTTAAACCGATACCAATAAATATGAATAACATACCGCCCATTTTGGCATCAAGCTGGCTGATCGAGTAGGCAAACGTCCCCGGTTCCAGTTTTGTCAGGGTAGAGCGGAAGAACGCCAGGAGAAGGATGATGAATAATAAGCCGGGGAAGGCGTAGAGCACATCCACGATGCGCATCATGATGTTATCCACCCGTCCTCCGAAATAACCAGAAATACTGCCGTAAATGGTGCCGATGAGCAGGCTAATGATAGGACCGATAAACGCTACCGTCAGAGAGACACGTGCTCCGTAAACAATACGGCTAAACAGGTCGCGCCCGACGTAGTCTGCCCCGAAAAGATAGTCGCTAGACAGGCGTGCATAGGGTTTCATGGTGGGGAAAATGTTCAGCAGCCATTGGGGTACCACATTTTGATCGGTGAGCACCTGCTTTTCAAAAGTGCGGGGAGCAATTTGAGGGGCAAAGACCGCCATGATAATCAAAATC
>CAYWPZ010000348.1:0-3753 GCA_964460135.1 uncultured Caldilineales bacterium
CACCAACGATGACCCGCTCTACCAGAAGTGGCGCCAGGATCCGGGTGAGTATCGCTTTGCTGTGCCCAACGGCGCCTACCAAGTCACGCTCAAGTTCGTCGAGCTCGAAGTCAGCAAGGCCGGCGATCGCATCATGCAGATCACGATCGAGGGCCAACTGGCAGAAAGCGCGCTCAGTATCTATGGTTTGGTGGGTAAGGGTGTGGCTCTTGACAGAGTCTATCAAACCACGGTCAACGATGGTCTCCTCACCATCCAGTTCGCCAAGAATGGCGGCCGCAAGTCCCCGATCATCTCGGCCATCTCGATCAGCAGTATCCCCTAAGCGGTCAACGTAGCCCTTTTCATCTCGCCCGAAGGGCGACGACTCTTTCCCCCTTTCACATTTCACAAGGAGAACGGAATATGACAACAATCTTTCGCAAGCGGCTGACCGGACTTGGCTTCCTGTCTGCCCTCCTCATCGTCGCGGTCCTCGGCGGGGCGGCGCTCGCGGCCCCAGCCGGCGCCGGCGGGATCAGCGGCGTCGTCTACTTCGACGGCAACGGCAACGGCATGCGCGATGGCGGCGAGGCCGGCGTGGCCGGCGCCACCGTGAGCGTGGTCGATGTCGCCACCAACGGCGGCGTCTACCAGCAGGCCCTGGTCACCGGCGGCGATGGCGCTTACTCATTCGATGGGCTGAATGCCGACGACTATCGCGTCACCGAGACCGACGCCCCTGGCTATGTCAGCACCACGGCCAATGTCCTGGTGATGAATGTCGGCAACGCCGTGATTGCCGACCAGGACTTTGGCGACGCCCTGCCGCTAACCGTGACCGGCATCGTCTACGATGACCTGGACGCCAACGGTGAACAGGGGTTGGGCGACGCGGGCGTGCTCGATGCTCTGGTGGAAGTGTTGGACGCCGCGACCCAACAGGTGCTGGGTTCGGATGTGACTGACGACCAGGGCGCCTACATCATCCCTGGCATCCTGCCGGGGGCGCGGCTGTTGCGAGTGCAACCCCCAGGCGGAACTGGTGGTTCGGCGCCACAGCCGATTTCTCTCATCAGCAGCCAACTTGGCGGCAACACTCGCATCTTCGACCTCGGTCTGACGTCGGAAACCGGCGACCCGGCCAGCGTGGCGGGGGTGGTGTGGAACGACGCCGATGGCGACGAGGTGGTGGATGGCGATGAAGCCCGCCTCGCCAACGTTGGCGTCAGCATCTTCCGTGATGAGGCGTTCGTCGGCTCGGATACGAGCGATGGCGCCGGGCAATACGGTTTTGGCGACCTGGAAGCGGGCGCCTATCGGGTGGAGGTGGATGACCTGAGTCTGCCGGCAGGTTGGGTGGCGAGCAGCAACCCGGCCAACCTCAGCTTCCCGTTGGTCAGTGGGCAGATGAAGACGCTCGACCTGGGCTACTACGACCCGTTGGTGGTGGCGCCGCTGCGCGTGGCCGAATGGAAGAAGGAGTTCAGACAGGCGGGCAAGCCGCATTACACGCCCGCCGAACTGGCGGGTTTCGTCGCCGCCGTCGAAGCCGCCAGCCCGGTGTTTCCGGAGCTGGTGGGTGTGGAGGCGGCGCTGAATGGGGCTGCCAGCAGCGACGAAGCGAAGGCGCGCAAGCAGGCGGCGGCTCTGGGGCTGAACGTGGCCGCCAAACGCCTGCTGCCCCTGACGCCGGTCAACCTGCCAGAGTTGACGTCGTCGAACACGGTTGCGCAGGTCATGGCCGAGTTGGATGGTCTGCTCTATCCGCCGGCCGCGCAGACGAAAGCCGAATACAAACGGGCCGAGGCCATCGCCGACGCCTTGAACAACGGCAAGGGCTTGGGTTACGGTCTCAGTGGGGTGGCCAAGGTGTCGCAAGCCACCTACAATGGCAACTCCGCTGTTTCGGCCCTGCAGCCGGCCGGCAGCGTGATCGATGCACAGATGGGCGTGCCGATCTACGTGCAGAAATGGAGCCCCGGCTCGCTCCCGTCCGCGACCAACATCTTTGGCCCGCAGCTGCGGCTCAAGGTGCAGCGTTTCGAGGAGGGCGGCGTCATCGAGATCATCCAGCACCTGTCTGATGGCCGCGAGGCCAGCCTGGGCGTGATCACGCCGACGATCTGGAACAAGGATGTCAAGGCCACCTACCTGCTGGATCTGTGGCGGGTGGCCAGCCTGAGCGACCTGGCGGGGACCGAGGTGCGGATCAATATCCTCGATGCCAACGCCGGCAAGCGCGCACATGTGAAAATCGATTCGGCGGAGGTCATCTTCGCCTACTGAAGCTCGGGTGGCTCTGAAAACATCCGCCCCGCTCCTGCCCTGACGATGGACTGGAGACGGCAAGCCCTTCACTGCATTCAGGGCCGACCCTTCAGTGCGTTCAGGGCAGGTCCGGGAGGTACACCTGCCAGGCAGCCGTATTCGCGGCCGGCTGGCAGGTGTCATTTTCCGGCCATATATGCCGGTGCAAGACAGTTGCAAGCATTTTGTCAGGAAGCAACCATTTATCAGCGGTGAAGGCTGTGCTAGAGTAGCGCTTAGAGGTCAAGGCCGCTTGCAGGCCAAAGGCTACGGCCCAAACGCCCCCCTGTGGCCCCCCGCTGGATTTTGGCAGCGCAGGGGGTATCAACAAAAATGGCGCTATCCTCATACCTTGTTTGATCCGTCCCCTCCTCCCTCTCGATTCGAAATCTCTCTGTGAGGTTATCTCGATGCCAAAGAAATATTATCTTCTCCCCATCTTCGTGTTTGTGGTTTTGTTCTGGGTTGTGGCTGTGGCGCCTATCCTGGGTCAGGGCCAGTCGGGCGGGCAAATTTCCGGCGTGGTCTTCTTCGATGCCGATGGCGACGGCGTGGCCGACGCCGCCGAGCTTGGGTTGAAGGACTTCACGGTCGAGATCAAAGATACCGCCACCGGCGGGCAGGTTTTCTCTAGCAGCACCCTTACGTCGCCCACCGGCGAGTACGCTTTCACCGGCCTCGCCGCCGACGGTTACACCGTTTCACAGCTTGCAGCGCCGGGCTACGTGTGGACGACCAACGGCAGCCAGCAAGTAACCCTGCAGCCCAACCAGACGATCCTTGTCAATTTTGGCAACGTCGTTCCCCGCACAGTCGCCGGGACGATCTACGCCGATCTGGATAGCGACGGCGTGCAGGGTCTGACCGAACCCGGTCTGGCCGATGGCTTGGCCGAAGTGATCCGCGATCTCAATGGCAATGGCGTCGCCGATCCGGGCGAGCCGGTGCTGGCGCAAGACCAAAGCGACGAACAAGGCAACTATGTGATCGGCGGTTTGATGCCTGGCAATCGCGTGCTGCGCGTCCAGCCGCCCGGCGGCAGCAGCGAGGCCCAGCAGCAAGCGCTTGTCATCATCGGTGTGCAGTTGGGCGGCGGTGAGAGTCATGACTTCGGTATTCTGGCTACCGCCAGCGCGGATCAACCTGCGGCCCGGCCGGCCGGCGAGACCGCTCGCTGCGCCAACGACCGCCTGACCGTCCGTTTCCAGCCCGAAGCAACGCCGGCCGTCATCGACGCCATTTTTGCCCGCCAGCGTCTCACGCTCCGGCGTTACAACGAGGCCCTACGCATCTATGTCATGAACTCGCCCGTGGGCAAGGCCAGGGCGATCGTGGCCGACCTGAACCGGCTGGCCGAGGTTGAGTACGCAGCCCTGGATTGCAAGGTTGGCGGCGGCTTCGTCCCCAACGACCCCTACTACAACGACCCCAGCAAGGTCTACGGCCCGCAGATGATCAACGCCC
>CAYWPZ010000349.1:0-3746 GCA_964460135.1 uncultured Caldilineales bacterium
CGCGTCGCCGCCTGACTTTCGACCACCACACCACAGCCAACCATGACCACAACCATCGGAATCGACCTGGGCACTACCAATTCCGTCGTCGCCGTCTTCGAGGGCGGCGAGTCGGTCGTCATCACTTCCGCCGAGGGCAGCCGCCTGATCCCCTCGGTGGTGGCCGTCAACCCCAAGAGCGGCGAACGTATGGTGGGGCAGGTGGCCCGTCGCCAGGCCATCACCAACCCCGAAGGCACCATCTACTCGGTCAAACGTTTCATGGGCCGCAAGTTCAATGACCCGGCCGTGCAACGGGCGCAGAAACACGTGCCCTATCGCATCACCGAGGCCGCCAACGGCGATGTGCGGGTGGCGATGGGCGGCCGCGAGTACTCGCCGCCCGAGATCTCGGCCATGGTGCTGCAAAAACTACGCGCCGACGCCGAAGCCTATCTGGGCCACCCTGTCAGCCAGGCCGTCATTACCGTGCCCGCCTATTTCAACGACGCCCAACGCCAGGCCACCAAAGACGCCGGCAAGATCGCTGGCCTGGATGTGCAACGCATCATCAACGAGCCGACCGCTTCGGCCCTGGCCTATGGCCTGGACAAGCAAGGTGAAGGCAAGATCGCCGTCTATGACCTGGGCGGCGGTACCTTCGACATCTCCATCCTCGATGTCGGCGACGGCGTCTTCGAGGTGTTGAGCACCAACGGCGACACATTCTTGGGCGGCGATGATTTCGACCAACGCATCATCAACTGGCTGGCCGATATCTTCCAGACCGAGCACGGCATCGACTTGCGCCAGGATCGCATGGCCTTGCAGCGACTGAAAGAAGCGGGCGAGAAGGCCAAGATTGAGCTTTCGTCGGTGCTGCAAACCGAGATCAACCTGCCCTACATCACCGCCGACGCCGCCGGCCCCAAACACCTGGTGATCACACTCAGTCGCGCCAAGCTGGAGCAGCTGACCGCCGACCTGGTGGAGCGCAGCATCGCCCCCTGCCGCCAGGCGCTGGAAGATGCCGGGCTGAAGCCGACCGAGATCCAGGACGTGGTGCTGGTGGGTGGCATGACCCGCATGCCGGCGGTGCAAGAGGCGGTGCGCAAGTTCTTCGGCCGCGAGCCACACAAGGGCGTCAACCCGGATGAGGTCGTGGCGGTGGGCGCAGCCATCCAGGCGGGCGTGCTGGGCGGCCAGGTGAAGGACATCCTCCTGCTCGATGTGACCCCCCTCACCCTTGCCATCGAGACGCTGGGCGGCGTCGCCACGCCGATGATCGAGCGCAACACCACCATCCCAACCAAGAAGGCCCAGTTCTTCACCACCGCCGCCAACGGCCAGACGCAGGTAGAGATTGTGGTCACGCAGGGCGAGCGGCCCCTGACCAAAGACAACAAGAAGCTGGGCAATTTCATCCTCGATGGCATTCCCCCGGCTCCGCGCGGGGTGCCACAGATCGAAGTGGCCTTCGACATCGACGCCAACGGCATCCTGCATGTGGGCGCCAGGGATAAGGCCACCGGGCGCGAGCAGTCGATCAAGATCACGGCCAGTTCGGGTCTGAGCGAGGCCGAGATCCAGCGCATGGTGCGCGAGGCCGAAGAACATCGGGCCGATGACGAAGCCCGGCGCACCCTGATCGAGGCCCGAAATCGCGCCGATGCCGTGATCTACCAGACCGAAAAGGCCGTACAAGAGGCCGGCGAGCATCTGCCGGCCGAACTGCGCCAGGAGATCGAGACACAGATCGAAAAGACGCGCCAGGCCGTAGCCGGCGAAGACGCCGCCGCCATCGAAAGCGCCACCAACGACCTGCTGACGGTTTCGCAGAAGATCGGCCAATATCTCTACTCGCAGACCGAAGCGGCCCCGACTGCGGATGAGGCGCCATCGCAGGAGCAGGGGCCGGCGGGCGATGAAGATGTGGCCGACGCCGACTACCGGTCGATCTAGTCCCAAGTCACTCGGAGAACAGGGGTTCCGCCTCTGTTTTGACCCATCGTCCATTGTCGATCGTCCCTGGCCTATCGTCATGTTTTGACGTCGTTCCGAGCATCCCCTACAATGCCATCGTTTCCGCTTTCTGGTCTTCATCCTCTGCAACGATGGTCGCAACGCAAGCCACCCCCACCATTCAACGGCGCAGCGGGCTGCGACAGATTGACATCCACAGCGATTTGGGTGCGATTGCCGATCTGATCGATGAGGCTTTCGCCGAAGATTTGGACGCGGCAGGGCGGGCTTCGCTGCGCGAGTTGCGGGCCATGGCCCGGCTTGGCCCCCTGTTGTATCTGATGATCCCACCCGGCGGGGAGATGGGCGGCTATTTTCGGGGCCTGGTGTGGGAGGCCGATGGGCAGATTGTCGGCAATATCACCTTGCAGCAAGTTGATGCCTATGGACAGCGCTGGATGATCGCCAATGTGGCGGTGCGCCGCGCCTTTCGCGGCCGGGGCATTGCCCGCGGCCTGGTGGATGCCGCCCTCGACCGCATCCGCCAATGGGGCGGCGAGTGGGCGATGCTGCAAGTGCGCGATGACAACCAGGTGGCGCGCGGCTTGTATGAGCGCATGGGCTTCGCCCCCGTCCTGGCCGAAACGCACCACCGGGCGGCCCTCGTCCCCGATCTGCCGCCGCCGCCGCTGCCGGCCGATGTGGAATTGCGGCCGCTGCGTGATCGCGACCAACACGCTGTGCAATACCTGGCCCGGCAGGCGATGCCCGAACTGGCCCGCTGGTGGAACGCACGCCGTCACAACGACATCGGTCGCTTTACCGATTCTGGAGTGACCCGGTTGTGGGGCCGAGTGAGCGGGCAGGGCTTTCGGCGACGGCTGGGCTTGTGGCGGGTGGGTGAGCTTTTGGGGATGGTGGATGCCGACGCCCGCCCGCGCGGCGAACATCGCCTTGACCTGCTTCTTCTTCCTGCCGAGGCCGGCCGCTGGGAACAGACACTGGCCCTGCACGGTTTGGCCTGCCTGCATGAATACCCCCACCGCTCCGTTGCCGCCACCACCGCCGATTATCAGCCTGACGCCGCCGACGCCCTGACAAGTTGCGGCCTGCGCCCCACCTACACCCTCCTCACCATGCGCCGCCGCGTCCGCAGCCTGAGCGAGCGATGAGGGGGGGCGGGTTCCGAGTTCCGGGGGGCCGAGTTACCAGTTACGAGTTACGGGTTCCGGTTGACGCATGAGAAGCGGCAGTGAGCGCCATGCCTCATGCCTCACGCCTCACCCCTCACATCTCACGCCTCACCCCTCACGACCCCACCCATGCCCACGACCGAAGAACGTATGCGCATCCTCCAGCTGGTCAGCGATGGCAAAATCAGCGCCGAAGATGGCGTGCGCCTGCTGGACGCCCTGCGGGCGAGTGAGAGCGGCTCGCCCGCAGCCAAAAGCCCGGCTCCGCCGGCGCCGGGGGCCCCCCCGCGTTGGTTCAGGGTGCGCGTCACTGACCTGAACAGCGGCCGCGACAAAGTCAACATCAACATCCCCACGGGTCTGGTCAACGTCGGGCTGAAGATGGGCGCTCGTTTCGTCGAAGACCAGGAAGGCATCGATTTTCAACAACTGGCCGCCGCAGTGCGGGCGGGACACACCGGCAAGCTTGTCGAGGTCGAAGACCTGGAACAAGGCGAGCGCGTCGAGATTTTCGTCGAGTGAAGGAGTCAGCGTCCGATGCGAAACCTCATCATCCGTCTGGTCATCAACGCCGTTGCCCTGGGCGTCGCAGCCTGGGCCATCGACGGCATC
>CAYWPZ010000350.1:0-3693 GCA_964460135.1 uncultured Caldilineales bacterium
TGGCGGGCGGGGAGCGATACGGCTAACTGGCGAATGGCGGGGATGAGGGGACGCAGACCGGGGTCGAACCGGGCGCCAGCCAGCGTCAGCATGGCAGCCAACCCGAGCCAACCGCGGCGCCCGATCTGGGAAAGAGGCATCATAAGCGCTTTCGCATAGTCAAGGTCGGGAGGCCCTTGAGTCTTGCAGGCTTCCGAACGGCGAGAATCACCATCGTCCACCGTCTATCGTCAAAACCCAAAAAACACGGCTTCATTCCGATCAGCACGGCGCCGGGCGCCAGGGCGAGATCGTCGCTTCGGGCAGACGCTGCGATTCGAGAAAGTCGATGAGCTGGCCGTGCAGGCGGCGGGCAGCGTCACAGTCATTGGCCAGGCGGTCGTTCTGCTGGGTAGGGTCGTCGGGCAGGTGGTAAAGATGGCTGACCACATGTCCACCGCCGTGCAGCAGCGTCCAGACGCCATCGCTGACGGTGATCAATGGTAGTGAATTCAGACCACCCGCCAGGCTGCGCGATGAGACCGTGATCGGTCGCAGCTGCGGCTCGGTTGCCGCGTCTTGCCGCAGGATAGGGGCCAGTGAGACGCCATGCATCGTGTTGGGTCGGTCGATGCCGGCCAGTTCGAGCAGGGTGGGGGCGATGTCGGCCGGCTGGGCCAGGGCCGAGGTGCGGGCCGGCTGGTTGGTGGGGGTGCGGATCAGCAGCGGGACATGCGCCAGTTCCTGCCAGAGGGGATAGGCGCGGCGAATGCTCCCGCGCTCCCAGGCTTTGCCAACGGCGTTGTGCTCGCCAAGCATGATGCCATGATCGGCCATGATCATGATGACGGTGTTTTCGGCCAGTCCCATGCTCTCGACGGCCTCCAGCAGGCGGCCAAGCCAGCGGTCGCTGAGGGTGATGTCGGCGGCATAGAGGGCGCGCAGGTGCTGCAATTCGGCTGGGCTGAGGTAGTCGGGCGGGGCATAGGCCGGGTAGATGACTTCTTGGCCGCTGTAGCCGGGGTCGTAAAGCTCGACCAGTTCCTTGGGCGGGTCCCAGGGTTCATGCGTGTCGAAGCTATCGATGTGGAGATAGAACGGCCGGTACGAGGCGTGTCGTTGCAGCCAATCGATGGCCGTCTGCATCGTCCGCGCCGCCAGGTAGTCTTCCTCGCCCTCTCGCTCCCACACGTTGCGCAGGTATTGGCGGATTTCTTCGAGGTTGCGCAGTTTGGCAGGGTCCGCAGGTAAAGGCGGGTCAGGCGGGGCGGCGCGCCAGCGGTCGGCCAGCTGGCCGCGCACCCACTCCCACGAGCCAAAGCCGCGGTCGAAGAAGAAACCGTTGTCCTTCAGCAGCCAGGTGTCGAAGACCATGCCAGTGGTGTAGCCGGCCTGGCTCAGCCGTTCGGCCAGGGTGACTTCGTTGGTGGGCAGGGTGGCCCAGCCCATGGTCGGGTACAGCCAGCGGCCGGTGAAGTGCTCGGCCCGGTTGAGGGCGGTGGGGAAGCCGCCCATCATGTGTTTGTCGAAGACGATGGCCCGGCTGGCGAAGGCGTCGAGATTCGGCGTCTTGATCCAGGTGTTGCCGAGGAAGCCGATGTGGTCGTAGCGGACCGAATCGAGGACGATGACGATGAAGTTCGGGCGCGGGTCGGCTTCGCCGTTGCGAACCCGTGGCAGGAAAGTGCGGGCGGCGGCAGTGCGCCTGGCCTGCACATGCGCCCCACCCGCCAACAGCGCCGCCGCCCCAACTGCGCCGGCCCCGGTGAGGAACTGTCGTCGCGTGATGTTCTTGGGGGTTTTCATTTCTTGCTCCTGAACGGAGTGAGGTCTTTTTTCGTATCGTGATGCGAGAGGTGTGCGCCCGAGGCATGGCGCCGCCGGAGGTGATTTCGTTGCCGCACCGCTTGCCTAGGGCTTTGCCAGATCACGGGCGCGATGGATGGCGTTGTTGCCGAAGCGGTGACGCAGTTCGTCGAGTGTTTGCTGTAGTTGTTGAGCCTCGGCGTGGGGCGCGTCCCACAGCCCCAGCTGCCGATAGCCGGCGGCGAGGCCGCTGATGCCGACGCCGAGCAGCCGTATGGGGGTGCGGCCATCCCAGGCGTGCTCGAACAGCCGCGTGGCGGTGGTCACGATATCGACGTCGAGGTCGGTGGGGCGAGGCAAGGTCGTCTGGCGGGTGATGGTGCTGAAGTCGGGCCAGCGCAGTTTGAGCTTGACCGTACTGCCGGCCAGCCCCTCGCGGCGTAGCTCGCGCCCGACGTCCTCGGCCAGGTTGCTGACGGTGCGACGCAGCTCAGCAGCATCGGCGATATCGCGGGCGAAAGTCACTTCTTTGCTGATCGACTTGGTTTCGTGCTCGGTGACGATGGGTCGCTCGTCGATTCCACGCGCCCGGCGAGCAAGATCGGCGCCGTTTTTGCCAAACAGCCGGGTCAGTTCGGCCTCGGTCCGGGCGGCGAGGTCGCCGATGGTGTGGATGCCAAGCTCGGCCAGGCGTTGGGCCGTCTTAGGGCCGACTCCCCATAGGGCCTGGGCCGGCAGAGGGGCGAGGAAGGCCGCCTCGCGCCCGGCCGGGACGATGGTGATGGCGTTGGGCGGGGCGCCGGTCTGGGCCTGGCCCTTGCCGAAGTCGTTGGCGATCTTGGCCACCAGTTTGTTCGAAGCCACACCTAATGAGCAGGGCAGGCCGAGGTGGGCGCGAAGGCGCTGCTGGAGGCGCTGGGCCAGGGTTTCTTCGTCTTCGGGCAGGTCGCTGAGGTCGAGAAAGGCTTCGTCGATGGAGATTTGTTCGACCAGGGGGGTGAGATCGTGCAGCAGGGCCATGACCTGACGCGAGACCTCGGCATAGCGCCGGTGACGCGGGGGGACGATGATCAACTCCGGGCAGAGCCGCAGCGCCCTGGACATGGGCATGGCCGAGCGCACGCCCTGGCGACGGGCGGCGTAGGAGCAGGAGGCCACCACGCCTCTTTCGTCGGGTCGTCCGCCAACAGCGAAGGGCTTGCCGATCAGGTCAGGCTGTTCCAGTTCTTCGACGACGCAGAAGAAGGCGTCCAGGTCGAGGTGGAGGATTTTGCGCATCGAGATCGGGCCTGATGTCTTCAAGGCGCCTTGAGCCTATGGTGAATAGTGAATGGTCAACTTGGGTTGCTGTCCGGCGGGCCAACCTTCGCGAGAGGCGATGCCGTACTGCACAAGGCCCGTGCTGGTTGCCTGCAATAGCAGGCCGAAATTTTCCTGCGGCCCGGCGCCCACCCAGGCGCGTGCGGCGGCTGTGATGTCGAGCGTTGCCCAGCCTGTGGCCGGGAGGGAGACGGCTGCCAGGGCGGCGGCGTCATGATCGCCGGCGCCATTCGCCAGCGGCGCCGACCAGGGTTGGCCAGTTCTGGCAACATTGGCAGTGATCTGGTTTTCGTCCCACGCTCTCAGCATTCGATAGGCCACGGCCGTCAGCGGCTGATCGTTGCTGCGGCCGAGGGTGTACAGCGCCAGTTCAGCCCGGTTGATGGTGGCTCCGGCAGGCAGCGCGCTCAGGTCGAAGCGCAGCGCCGCAGCCACATAGCTGGGACGCACAGCCAGCATGGGACTGTTTCCATAATTCGTGTCTGGGTTCCACAGATTCATGTACGCGTCGGCTACCGGCGTAAGTTCGAGGGTAATGGCTCTGATTGGGGTGGGTGTAGGGGTGGGCGTGGCCGTCGCGGTCTGCGC
>CAYWPZ010000351.1:0-3681 GCA_964460135.1 uncultured Caldilineales bacterium
GCGTCTCGTCGGACTCGGCTTCGTCGGCCCTTATGTGATTCCGTTCGAGGTGGCTTCGATCCTGCTCGTCGTCGCCCTGGTGGGAGCGGTGATGTTGGCCCGCGAACGCCACCACTCGTGAGGCGTGACTATTCTTCAGACCCGCCTCACGTTTCATCCACACCCAGGTTCGGCCTTTATTCAGCGAAGGAGAACGATTCACCGTGATCATCCCGTTGTCGTGGTATCTGATCTTGGCGGCGGCCTTGTTTTGCATCGGTTTTTTTGGCGTCCTGTCGCGGCGCAACGCCGTCGCCGCCCTGATGGGCGTCGAGCTGATGCTCAATGCCGTCAACATCAACTTGCTGGCTTTCTGGCGCTATGTACGCCCTGGCGATCCGACGGGCCAGATCTTCGCCATCTTCGTTCTTGCCGTCGCTGCCGCCGAAGCGGCCGTCGGCCTGGCCCTGATCATCTCGATCTACCGCACCCGCAGCACGATCAATGTCGATCAGATCGATGTGTTGAAAGGATAGGATCGTCAAACGTGATGCGTGATGCACACCGTTTTCGCCATACGCAACACGCATTCCTATGCCAAAGCAGCACTTGACCGGTACGTTGGAGCAGCAACTGGCCGCTGTTTATGCCATCATCGAACAGCGGATGGCCGAAGGCAAGTACAGCGGCGCCGTCCACTACGCCAAAGAGATCATCAAAGTCGATCCGAACTATCGCGATATCCAGCACCTCTTTCAGCAGGCCCGGCAGGCTCGGCGCCAACAGACCCTGACCCTGATCGCCAGTCTGCTGGTCGCCATCGTCGGCGTTGCCATCGCCAGCGCCGCCGGCTTCGACAACGACTGGCAGATGTTACTCGCCGGTTTTCTTGGCCTCTTGCTTGGTTATCTGCTTGCCATCATCATCTTCGTCCGCCGTTCGCCTTCATAGGCATCCACAGCCGCCGCGCCCCTGAGAAGAGGAGATTTTTCCTGGCTCTGGCTGCTCTCGCCGTCCATCGCTTTTGAAGTTCCATTGTCCAAGCGCACTACGTAACACGCAATTCGCACCCACCTGAGGTCCTTCATGGCCGAGACTTTCCTGAATCTCACCTGGCTCATCCCCATCCCGCCCCTGTTAGCCTTTTTTGCCATTATTTTGTTTGCCAACCCGCGCAAACGGCTCAGCTCGACCCTCGCTATCGGGGCGGTGATTATCTCGTGGGTTTTGTCCTGGCTGGTGGCCTTTGCCTTCTTCTCCGACTGGCACCACCGGGTCGAAGAACCGTTCCAGATGACCCTGGGCTGGCTGAGCATCCCAACCGGCGCCACAACCTTCAGAATGGGGGTGGCTGTCGATGCGGTGACAGCCGTGATGCTGTTCATGGTCGGTTTCGTCTTGACCATGATCTTCATCTACAGCTCCGGCTACATGACCTTCCCCGGCTATCAGAACCCGGCCCTGAACAAGGACGGCCTCGACCCGCGCTACAGCCGCTTCTTCGCCTATATCTCGCTCTTCGCCACGGGGATGCTGGGGCTGGTGGTGGCCGACAACCTGCTCATGCTTTTCATCTTCTGGGAGATCATGGGCCTGTGCTCCTACCTGTTGATCGGCTTCTGGTTCGACAAAAAATACCCCGACCCCAACCAGATCACACCCAAGCTGGCCGGTCTCAAAGCCTTCCTCACCACCCGCATCGGCGATGTCCTGCTGATGATCGGCCTGCTTTTCCTCTTCATCCTCACCCGCGAACTGAACTTCCAGGCCATCTTCCAGCCTGATACACTGCATCATCTGGCCGAAGCGCATTTGTCGGTGCCCATCTTGGGGACGTTTTCGGCGGCGGTGGTCATCTCCATCTTCATTTTCTGGGGCGCCATCGGCAAGTCGGCCCAGTTTCCGCTGCATGTGTGGTTGCCAGATGCCATGGAAGGCCCCACCCCGGTCAGCGCCCTCATCCATGCCGCCACCATGGTCTCGGCCGGCGTCTACCTGATCGTGCGCATGTTGCCGGTCTTCTGGGCCGCCCATCACGGCGAGAACGGCGCCCTGCTCTTCGTTGCCTTCATCGGCGCTTTCACCGCCCTCTTTGCCGCCACCATTGCCCTGGCCCAGAACGACATCAAGAAAGTCCTGGCCTATTCCACCATCTCACAGCTTGGCTATATGTTCGCCGCCCTGGGCATCGGCGCCTGGGTGGCGGCCGTTTTCCATCTGATCATGCACGCCTTCTTCAAGGCGCTCTTGTTCCTCGGCTCCGGCTCCGTCATCCACGGCGTCGAGCACGGCCATCATCATGCCCATGCCGAACACGGCCCCACCCACGGCCTCGCCGCCGACAGCCATGGGGCGCACGGGCACGAGGAAGAAGCGCACGGCGAGTATTTCGACGCTCAGGACATGCGCAACATGGGCGGCTTGCTCAAGCGCATGCCCGCCACCGGTTGGACGTTCATCATTGGCGCCGCGGCACTCTCGGGCTTCCCCTTTTTCACCGCCGGTTTCTGGTCGAAGGACGAGATCCTCTCCGATGCTTTCTACAACGGACACACCGCCGTCTTCTGGGTGCTGGCTATCTCGGCCCTGCTGACGGCCTTCTACACCTTCCGCCAGGTGTTCATGACCTTCTTCGGCCAGCCGCGCACCGAGGCCGCCGCCCATGCCTCCGAAAACGTCAGATCGATGACGTTGCCGCTCATTCTGTTGGCGGTCTTTGCCATCGCCGCCGGTTGGGTTGGCATTCCCCGCTGGTTCCCGCTGGTGGGTGAGATGTTGGGCAATCCCTTCGGCACGATGATGGAAGAGCAGGCGCTGGCCTACGACCTCCATGCCGAGGCCCTGCCCTTCCAGGCCACCCCTATCGCCGTTTCGATCATCGTCTCTTTGGGCGGCATCTTCCTGGCCTGGCTGGTGTACGGCCGCAAGCCGTTGCGGGCCGGGCAACAGGACCCACTCGAGCGTTGGTTGGGGCCGCTCCACCCGGTGCTGCGCAAGAAGTACTACTTCGACGAGCTGTACGGCAGCCTGCCTGGTGTGCGTCCTGCCATCATCGTCGGCTTTGCCATGTGGCTGACGCGGCTGGCGCGGGCCTTCGATCAGGCCGTCATCGATGGCATCGTCAACGCCGTCGGGCGCTTTGGCCGCTGGTTCTCGCGCTCGTTGCGGCAATCCTTCGACGAGTTGTTCGTCGATGGCGCCGTCAACGGCGTCGGCTTCATTGCCCAGTTGGCCGGTTCGGCGCTGCGTCTGGTGCAGACCGGTCAGGCGCAATTCTACTTGCTCGTGCTCCTGGTTGCCGTGCTGATGCTGTTGGCTTTGGCGCAACTGGCAATTTGATCATCCACACCAAACCTCCCGGCGCTTTATCTCCAAGACCATTCTGAGAAGGAGATCTCAATGAATTTTCTCAACAATTGGGTGCTGACACTCATCGCCTTCCTGCCCTTGATCGGCAGCATCATCGTCATGTTGATGCCGGGCGGGAGCACGAACCTGATCAAACGCTTCTCCATCCTCTGGAGTCTGATCCCGTTGCTGTTGTCCATTTGGCTGGCCTTCGACTACTGGTCGGGCCATGTGACGCCCACTTCGGCGCCGATGGCCTACGAGGTCAAGGCGGCCTGGATCCCGGCCCTGGGTGTGAACTACCATGTCGGCGCCGATGGCTTCAGTGTGCCGCTCATCTTCCTGACGGCGCTG
>CAYWPZ010000352.1:0-3677 GCA_964460135.1 uncultured Caldilineales bacterium
CCAGGGGGAGGGCGTTGTTGGCAAGAGGATGGCCGGCGGCGTCGAAGGCGGGTAGCCGGCTGAGGCTGTCGGGCCGGTAGAGGACGGCGATGACCTGGTAGGGGCCGGGGCGCAGGTCGGGCGGGAGTTCCAACCAGCGCACCGTTTCCAGCAGGTCGCCGGCTCGCCAGATCGGCACGGGCAGGTTGTCGTCCACAGGGCCATCGGCCCCGGCGGCCCAATGGCCGTCGGCGTCGAGTAACTGCAACGAGAGTTGTATGGGCGCAAAGGAATCGCCGCCGGGGGTTTGGGCGCGCCAGCGCAGGACGAACGGTGTCGCCCAGCCGGGTCGCTGGGGTAGGTCGCGCGGAAAACGGGCGGAAAGGAGGATGAGTTGGTCGCCGGGGACCTGGCCAAACGAGGCGAGAGGCGGCGCCGACGGCGCGAGATCGGCCGGGGTCGCGGCGCCGGCAGGTCGCTCGATCCGCAATTCGCCAAAAGTGACGGTGTCGCCGACCGGGTTGCCGCTGCTGTCGAAGACGGGCAGGTACTCGGCCCGTTCCCCGTCTTTGAACAAGGAGACCTGGAGCAGGCCGCGCGCAGGTGTGGCGCCGCTGGGGCGGACGATCAGCCAATAGGTCTCGCGAAAGCGGCTGCCCGGCTGCCAGACAGTGGTGGCGGCGTTGCCGTTGCCGGGGTAGGAGGTGGCGCTGCCATAGCTCAGGCTGCCGGCGCCCAAGAGGTGGATGGCCAGGGTGTAAGGCTCTTGCGTACGGTCGAGCACCTCCCAGGTGAGGGTCACGGCTAGGCCCTGGCCGGGTGTGACGACCTGGGTGTGGCTGATGTCGGCGCTGAGGAGGCGGGCTTTGCCGCCGAAGTTGGCCAACAGGGGGATGGCGGTCGGGCTGGCTGCGGTCGGCTGGGCCGAGGGAGGCCGGTAGGCCGGCAGAATCAGGGCGAAAGCCAGGTAGATAGTCAGGGCCGCAGGCAAGAGCAGAAGGGCTTTGTTCAACCACGACCATAGCCGGCCGCTGAGCGCTTGCCAGCCCTGGGCGATGACCCAACCCGCAAGCGGCAAGGTGGCCAGGAGATAGCGCCCGCGCAAGAGGTTGCTGCCGTGCAAAAGCTCGCGCAGCAGCGGCAGACCAACGACCGCCCCGACGAAGACCGCAACCACCAGCAGCAACGGGCCGAGGCGACGCCGATCCTGACCTCGAACCCAGAGCAGCAGCCCCACCAACCCGACCGCAATCAGGCCCAACCAGACGGTGTAGACCCAGGCCGGCGCGCCGATGTTGCCCCAACCAAACGAGGCCCAATAGGTCTCGAAGCCATAACGCAGGGCAAAGGGGATGTCCTGCCAGGCCAGCGTCAGGCCGTTCCCGCCTTGCAGACCGGCCAACAGCGCCGCCTGCGAGATAGGGTCGCGCGCGAGCAATTGGCCGGTCAGCAGCAGGTTGCGGAGCAGGAACCAGCCGCTGAGCAGGATGAGGGGAAGCAGGAGGACAGGCAGGGCCAGCCAGCGTTGGCGGCGTTGGCTTGGCTGATGGCGATGGCGCCAGGCGGCGATGAGGACGGCGGCCAGGACGACGGGCAGCATGGCCAGGGCCAGGTATTTGCTCAGCAGCCCCAGGGCGGTCCATGTTCCCAAGATCAGCAGACGCCGGAGGCTGAGGCCATCGCGCACCAGCAGAAGAGCGGCATAGAGCAGCGCCGTCTCGACCGCAACCAGGAGGATGTCGTTGGTCATCACCGCGCCGAGGAAGACGAATTGGGGCGCAAAGGCCATCAGCCCGACGCCAGCCAGGGCGACGCTGGCCCGGTCGGGGCTGAGTAGGCGCAGCAGCAGCCAGGCGGCATAGAGGGCCAGGGTGCTGACGATCACCGAAACCAGCCGCCCCAGGTGCAGGGCCAGCAGCGTCCCCTGCCAGGGCCAGCTTTCTTCAGCCGGGTCGTGCAGGACGAAATTCACCCCGCCCTCGCCTGTGCCCCGGCTGGCATACGGGTTCACGGCCGGCCGGTAGCCATCGGATAGGTCCACGGCCAGCATCGGCGCCGCCGCCAAAAGGTAATAGAGCGGCGGCTGGCTGGCTTCGTCGAATTCGAACTCAGTCGTCAGGCGCTGGCCGGGGTCGGGGAGGGCCAGGTTTTCGGCGATGTAAGCGGCGTGGCGAAAGTGCGGCCACTCGTCGTGCGCCTCCCAGGGTGGGATGATCAAGCTGTACCACAGGGTCAGCACAAGGTGCCCTACCAGGATCAAACCCAGCCAATGCCCTGTCTTCAGCCCGGTTCGCGCCCAAAGCGATGGGCGCGGCGTGGCCGGGGCAGCCTCTGAGGGGGGCGATGCCGGTTGAGAGACGGGTGAAAGTGCGGTCATGAAAGGCAAAGCTGCCGTCGTCCGAGACGGGCGCCAAAACACAATTCGACCCCGGCGTGGGGGTCTGGCTGCGATTATAACGCAAGGTGCGACGCACTTCCCAAGCGCGTCGCACCTGCTACAATGTTCACCATGAACGAGCTCATCCCTTTCCTACCCCGCCGCTCCATCTATCTCCTCGTTTTTGCGGCCGGTTTTGCCAGCCTGGGGGTCGAGCTGGCCGCCAGCCGCTTGCTCGACCCCTGGTTTGGCAATTCCATCCTGGTGTGGGCCAGCCTCATCGGGCTGATTCTGCTCTATCTGGCGGTGGGATATTGGCTGGGAGGACGATGGGCCGACCGCGACCCTCGCCCACTCACCTTCTTCAGCCTGGCGGCCAGCGGCGGCCTGCTCATCGGGCTGATCCCGTTCATCTCCCGCCCCATCCTGCAGCTGAGCGCCGATGTCTTCGCCAGCTATGATGTCGTCCTGCTGGCCGGGTCGTTCGTTGCCGTCCTGCTGCTCTTTGGCCCGACCATCGTCCTGCTTGGTTGCGTCAGCCCCTTCGCCATCCGCCTGCTGATCGGGGATGAGCGCCAGGCCGGGCGCACGGTGGGGCGGGTCTTCGCCCTCTCCACCCTCGGCTCGCTGGCCGGCGTCTTCATCCCCGTCCTCGTCCTTATCCCCAACCTGGGCACGCGCCGCGCCTTCTTTACCCTGTCTCTGACCGTGCTTGCCCTGGCGACCCTGCCGCTGTGGCCGATCGCCCGCCGTCGCGCCCTGGTCTTCGGCCTGGCCTGGTTCACCCTCCTGGTCTTCGTCCTGCTGCCGCCCGGCCGCATCCGCACCGACGCCGCCACCATCTACGAAACCGAATCGGCCCACAACTACATCCGCGTCGTGCGCCATGGGTCAGAGATGGCGCTGAAGCTGAACGAGGGCGCCGGCGTGCATTCGGTCTACGACCCCCAGGCTGGTCTGGCCGCTGGCATCTGGGATTATTTTCTTCTGGCGCCCTACTTCGCCCCGGCCCCTGTGCAGCCCCGGCAGGTGCAAAGCCTGTTGATGCTGGGCCTGGCGGCCGGGACCGTGCCCAGGTTGTACACCGCCGCCTATGGCCCCATCGCTATCGACGGCGTCGAACTGGACCCGGCCATCATCGCTGTCGGGCAGCGTTTCTTTGCCATGAACGAGCCGAACCTGCGGGCCATCGCCCAGGATGGACGCTTCTTCCTCCGCACCGCCGCCGAACGCTACGATGTCATCGCCATCGATGCCTATCGCCCGCCCTACATCCCCTTCCACCTGAGCACGGTCGAGTTCTTCAGTCAGGTGCGCCAGC
>CAYWPZ010000353.1:0-3659 GCA_964460135.1 uncultured Caldilineales bacterium
CAACAAGGGGCAGGGTATCGGTTGGGTTCACAACAGACTCCAGGATTTGGTCTTGTCGTCAAGCTACGAGTAGAACTGCTCATATTCATCGTGGCTGCCGATCCAAAGCCAGGTCACCGTGTCACTCTTAAGGATTCCAACGGCGCGATGGGCGAGAGTCACTCTCATGGCCCACACATCATCTTCCGTATTGATGCATTTGAAGTGAAGCGATGGATGCTACGGGTTTTCTGACCACAGGCGATAGGTTTTTCTGGTTGCTCGCTTTACAGACTCGTCAAGCAAGGAGTAGGCTTGCCAGAAGGAGGGCAGTGTTGCCGACTTCATAGCCGGTCATAGTCCATTGGCGATGACTTGCCTGCAGCGATTTCCTCTTTGGCGCGTCTGGCGGCGGCCCTCAATTGGGGTCGGGTTCGCTGGACGAGCCTCTCCCGTTCCAGTTCGTCCTGCAATTCGAGGAGGTACTCGCGAAGGCGATCGACCACCTGCTCCTGGACGGGTTCAGGCAGTTCGCTCATCATTTTGACGACGGTGGAAATAGCGGCAGTTGACATGTTGGCGCTCCTTGTGGCGGCTTCTGCTACAATTGTATCATTCACTCAAACGAGCGAGCGAGCCAGCAACGGTGCAGAGGCTGTACAATAATGATGCGCCTGGGATGCGGAGTGATGGAGTGAACCTGACTGCTTCACTTCATCACTCCTCACTGCCTCACTTTTCTGCCCGCCCGCGCACGATCTTGACGAACGAGCGTCCGCGCAGCTCGTCCAGCGTGATGCCGGTGGCCAGGGCTTCTTCTTCGGTGATGGCGCCGCAGGCGATGCCGCGCAGGAAGAAATTGAGCAAGCCCTGCCCGGTGGCGGCGTCGTCGAAGGTATTGCCCACCAGCGTGGCCTGGGCAGCTTTGTTGATGAAGGCGTTCAGGCGCAGCGAGGCGTCGGCCACGCTTTCGAGGAAGAAGTGGTAGACGGCGGCGTAGCGGATGGGCAACTGGGCGGGATTCAGATCCCAGCCCTGATAGTAGGCATGGCGGAGGGAATGACCGATGTTGTCGTAGTGCAGCTTCCAGCCGTAGTGCACCATGTCCAGGTTCTCGGCCACCTGCTGGGCGCTGAGGGGCTTGTCGGGCGTTCCCTTGTGCGGGGCGATGGGCATGACGGTGGTGGCGCCATCGCTGATGGTCACCCCGCGACCGGCCAGACTGACCTGGAGGATATGGCGGGCAAAATCGGCGGCGGGGTGAGTGTGCGTCTGGAAGTGGGCGGTGATGTTGCAGAGGGCGGTGTAGTCGTAGGTGCCGTAGGCGCAGGACTTGACCCGGCCGCGGCCGGCTTCGACCAGTAGGTTGACGGTGTTCTCGCCGATGTGGTTGATGATGGCCTGGGGGGTCTCGATCATCAGGTCCATGCCCACGCTGCCTGGCTGCATCCCCAACTTGTCTTCCAGGATGTCGAGAAGATCGGCCAGGGCCGCCACCTGCTCTGGGACCTGCACTTTGGGCAGGGTGACGACGAAGTGGCCGGGCGTGCGGCCGCCGGATTTGCCGGCGAGCGAAGTAAGCACCAGGTCGAGGGTGCGCACGGCGCGGTCGTAGCATTCGTGCGAGAAGGACTTGATGCGGAAGCCGATGAAGGGCGGCAGGATGCCCTGTTGCAGACCCAGCGCCAACTGTTCGCCGACGCCGATGGCGTGAAAATCCTCCTCTTCGTCGGGCCGGTTGCCATAGCCATCTTCGAAGTCGATGCGCATATCCTCCACCGGCTCGCGGCCCAGTTTCTCGCGCACGCGGGTATAGATAGTGTAGGCCATCCAGGCCGCTTCGTTAGCCCGTTTCACCGCTTCGGGGTCGTCGTGCAACGCTGCTTCCAGCTTCTTGATCTCCACCTCTTTGTGTGGCAGCAGCTCATGTCCGCTCATCTCCAGCAAGTGGGCGAAAATGGCAAAGTTGGGAGCGTAGTCATTCAGGCTGCGCAGGCCCAATTGTCCCATCTTGGACGGCGTATCGGCCTTGAAGAGGTGAGCGCCGCCATAAAGCGTGTGTACGGGCTGGCGATCGAGCGGGTCGCCGGGGTAACGGGTCTGAAATCGATCGTTGGCCGCGCCCACGCGCCCGCTGATAGGCTCAAGCACAGAAGAAGTCAATGTCGTCGTCATTGCCAACTACTCCTTGTTTTCTTGTCTACTTCTCCAACAATCTCTTCGCAATCACACTCGCCTGAATCTCGCTCGTGCCCTCGAAGATGCGGAAAACCCGGCCATCGCGCCAGTAGCGGCTGACGGGGTATTCCAGGGCATAGCCGTAGCCGCCATGCACTTGCATCGCCTCGCTGGTCACGTATTCGACCATATCGGCGCAGAATAGCTTGGCCATGCCCGCTTCCAGATCGCAGCGTTTGCCCTGGTCCTTCATACGGGCGGCGTAGTAGGTCAGTTGGCGGCCGGCCTCGACTTTGGTGGCCATATACGCCAACTTGTGTTCGATGGCCTGGAAGGCGCTGATCGGCTTGCCGAACTGGCTGCGCTCCTGCGAATAGCGAATGGCAGCCTCCAGCGCTGCCTGAGCTACGCCCACGGCCCGCGCCGCCGTCTGGATGCGGGCAACCTCGTAGACGCCCATCAGCTGATAGAAACCCTTGCCTTCGACGCCGCCGATCAGATTCTCGGCGGGAACCTCGAAGTCGTTGAAGCTGAGCGAGAACGACTTCATGCCGTGGTAGCCAATGGTGGGGATGCGCTCGCCCAGCAGATGCGGGGGCGCGAAGTCGTTGCCGGGTTCTTTCTCGGCCACGATCATGCTCAGGCCCTTGTGTCGCTTGGCCGGGTCGGGGTCGGTGCGCGCCAGCACCGTCATCATGTGGGCGCGGTTGGCAAAGGTGATCCAGGTCTTCTGGCCGTTGAGGATGTACTTGTCGCCCTGTTTGACCGCCCGCAACTGCATCCCGGCGGTATCGGAGCCGGCGTTCGGCTCGGTGAAGGCGGCGGCGGGCAGGATCTCGCCGGCGGCGATGCCGGGCAGCCAGCGTTCCTTCTGTTCCTCCGTGCCGCCGTTCAGCAGCAACCCGCCGGCGATCAGCATCCGGGTCATCACCGACCCCACCGACAGCCAGGCCCGGCTCAACTCCTCGGTGACGATGGCCACGGCCAGATTGTCCATCTCCAGCCCGCCATACTTTTCGGGGATGGACATGGCAAAGTAGCCCAGGTCGGCCATCTGGCGGATGATCTCCATCGGAATCTCGGCCTGCTCGTTATAAAGCTCCTGGGCGATGGGTGCGACCGATTTTTCGGCAAAACGCCGCGTCTCGCGGCGCAAGGTTTCGTGTTCAGGGGAGAGATTGCTCATGGATCGATGACCTTTGGGGAACGATGATGTTGAAGCAGTTATGAGAAAGGACGAAGGACGAAAGACGAAGAAATCGCCATCGTCCTTCGTCCTTCGTCAAAGCAGAAGCGAAGCCCGTGTTTTCAAAGTGACTTGGATTTAGATCGGATCGACGCCGAAGAAACTCATCACGCCGCCATCCTCGGCCTGCTCGTCCCCGCCTAGCGTCTGGCGGACGATATCGGTCATGCTGACGACGCCGACCGGCCAGGGCTTGTTGTTCCGCATCTCCGTTACCACCAGGCGGTGGATGCGGTTGCGGGTCATCAGGCTGATG
>CAYWPZ010000354.1:0-3092 GCA_964460135.1 uncultured Caldilineales bacterium
CATACACCGCCATCAGCGCCGACAGATAGCCCGGCTCCAGCTCCACGTCGTCATCGAAAAAGGCCACCACATCGGCTTGCGTCTGCCGCAGCCCCAGGTTGCGCTGCGCCGGCAGGCCGGGGGTGGTGTGGAGGAATGCGTAGTGCGTATTCCGTAGCGCCCGTCCCCCATCGTCCATCGTCCATCGTCCATCGTCCTCCCCATCCGAAGCGTCGATGACCCAGATCTCATCGGCGGGGCGGGTCTGGGCGGCCAGGCTGGCCAGGCAGCGGGCCAATTCGTCGGGTCGGTTGCGGGTGCAGAGGAGGACGGCGAGGGTGAGGGGAGGGATTGGGGATTGGGGATTGGAGATTGGAGGGGGTGGATGGTTGGTGGTCATGGCGAGTCAAGCGGTCGGAGCGCTCGCAGCGCTCCGACCGCTGCGTGGGGCGAACCCCTACCGGAGTTCTTGCCGCCAGGCGTCGATCTGCGCCTGCAATTGCGCGCCCAGGGGGTGGCCGATGGCCTTGACGAAGTCGGCAGCAGGCTGCATGTAGGCGATGGCGGCGCCGAAATCGCCCTGGCTGGCGCGAAAACGCCCCAGGATGATGCCGCAATTGGCCAAACCTACTTGATCCCCAACATTTTCGTATAGTGAAAAGGCCTGATCTAGCAACGCCAACCCCTCTTGCACGTGGTTTTGCCTCAAGGCCAGACTGCCTTTGGCCTGGAGGACGTTGGCCTGACCGAGGCTTGAGCCGACCTGTTGGAAGAGGCGGAAGGCGTTATCGTAGTGGGTGAGGGCTTCGTCGTTTTGTTTTAGGAAGGCGAGGACGTCGCCTTTGGCCTGGAGGACGTTGGCCTGACCGAGGCTTGAGCCGACCTGTTGGAAGAGGCGGAAGGCGTTATCGTAGTGGGTGAGGGCTTCGTCGCGGCGGTCGAGGAAGGCGAGGACGTCGCCTTTGGCCTTGAGGACGTTGGCCTGTTGCTGGCCTGTGCCTATGCGAAATGCGGCTCTTTCGGCCCCGGCCAGCCACTCCGGCCGTCGCGGGTCATAGTTATTCATCACCACATTGCGCCAGCCATCGGCATGGCCCAGCAGCACTTGCGCCGCGCCGTCGTCATTGCCGGCGCGTTGGCTCAGCCAGTCCCAGGCTGCAGTCACATTTTCCCATTCCATCGGCGCCGCATAGGTCATTTGGCCCGCGTCGATGCGAAAATCGAATTCCGACACCACCTCCAGATGCGCGGCGGCGTGGCGAAGGTTCATTTCGTATAGCCTATCATCGCCGGGTGGACGCAACTTCTGCAGATAACCGCGCACCGGCGGCTCTAATTCCAGGCGGTCGCCGCGTCGCAACAAGAGCATGGCATCCACCGCCGGCTGCACACTCTCGTCCTCGAAGGCGATGACCTCGCTCTGTCCCGCGATCGGGCGCCCCGCCGCCACCCAATACAGCCGTTCGGCCGCAGCGCTGCCGCGAAAGACCAGGGCCGCATGCAAGACATCCAGGCTGCCCGGGTGGGCGGCGATCAGGTCATCGACCATGCCGCCGATGAAATTCTCCAGTGTGACGGAAATATCCCGGCCCTGCAAGCCGCGCAGTCGGGCAAGGGCGCCGGGCCGATCATAGCGCAGCAGCATGGCCACGGCCAGCTTGATCATCGCCGGATGATGAAAACAAAGGCGGGCAACCTCTTCCAGCCCGGCCAGCAACCGCGGGTACTTTGTCATCCAGCCGAAGCCGGCCAGGTAGGCCAGCCCATTCAGCCGCTCTTGCTCGGCTGCAGCGGGCGCGTCGCCGTCCAACTTCTCGACGGCGATACCCTGGCGTTCGGCCCATTCCCACACCAGCCGCAGGCTGCTGCCCTCGTCCAGGGCGTGGAGCTCCAGCCGGTCGCGCCCGTCTACCAGCGCCGTCAGGGGGTCGCGGTCGCGCGGGCGCAGGGTCATCAACAGCCGCGAGCCGTTGCGGGGGTCCATCGCCTGCAAGGCGCGGGCCAGGTCGACTGCGCGCGGGGGCGAAACAGTCTCCAGATTGTCCAACACCAACAGGATGGGACGGCGGTTCAGCCGGGCGGCGACGGCGCCGGCCAGGTCGTTGGCTTCGGCGGCTGTGGTCGTCTCGCCCAACACGGCATTGAGGGCGGCGAGCGTCTCGATCAAACCGAAATCGGGATTGTCTTTGGCCGAGGCAAAGACAAGGGCCTGGAAGCGGTGGGCATGGCGCCAGGCGGCATTCAGGGCCAGCGCCGTCTTGCCCATTCCGCCTATCCCGCTGATAGCAAAGGCCCGACGCCCGGTCTGGTCGAACCACTCGGCCAGGGTCAGCAGTTCGGTGTGGCGCCCTGTAAAGCCATCGAGCATGGCGGCGTTCAGCCCTGCTGACTGCGGCGTGGGCTGCAGGATGCCGATCGAGCCGGACGCAGCCGTAGCGCCGGGATGCAGCCGCAGGTCGCTCTCGCCGAACAACTTGAAAACCGCCGCCCGTTCCTCGCCCATTTTCGCGCCGGCCTGTGGATGAAAGAGTTCGTGGCGGCGATAGGCGTCTTTCAGACTTTGTTGGGCCGCCGCCAGCGAACCGGCCACGGTCTCGCCCACGGCCAGTCGCCGGTAGAAGTCGCGGGCGAAGATCTTGCCCTCGGCATCGAGGATAAGATCGGTGGTGGCGATAGCTGCCCTGACCCCGGCCTCGGCGACCAATCGCGCCGCCACATCCTCGGTCTTGCAGGCATTGAGTACAACCACCTCCACCCTGCTGTGGCGCAACATCTCCACCATTCTCGCGCTTTCCAGC
Organism: uncultured Caldilineales bacterium; assembly: GCA_964460135.1. Classification (GTDB taxonomy): domain Bacteria; phylum Chloroflexota; class Anaerolineae; order J102; family J102; genus SSF26. Next base: position 2,778 of record CAYWPZ010000354.1, read on the forward strand.
CCGCTCTCGCACCCTCTACCATCCTCCAGCACCACGCCCCCCGGCCAGCCGTGGCTGCAGATGTGCAGGACGTGGTAGGGTCGTCCGCGCCGGGCTGCGGCCAGGGTGGCGTCCAGGGCTTCGACTGTGGGCGGGGCCAGACGCACCAGGGCCCAGGGCGCGCCTTCGCTCAAGGCCCGTTGGTCAACTACGGCCTGCCGCAGCCGCTCCCACTCACCCCACACATCCAGGCTGGCGGCTTCTGGCGGGCCGATGCCGTTTGCATCGGCCACCGGCGCCGCGTACAACGGCGATCCCGGCGTCACGTACGCGCGG
>CAYWPZ010000354.1:3102-3652 GCA_964460135.1 uncultured Caldilineales bacterium
ATCGCCGGCGGTCGCCGCACCAGCACGCGATGGCGCGCCATGCGCCAGCCGCCGGCCGTGGCCGAGCCTGCGAACTCCCCGGCCGAAAGCGCTTCCTGGCGCGGCGGCCCGCTTTGCACCCCGCCGCCGTGACCGGCCTCCGCCATCCATGCAGCCAGCTCGTCTTCGATCTCGCGGATGCGCTGCTCCTTCGCTCTAATGGCATTCTCGACCTCGAACTGCGGCAAAGGCGAGGTCAGCCCCGCCAGCTTGAGCCGCAGGTGGGCGATATCGTTCACGAGTTGGGCGCGTTCCCGCTGCAACGTCTGTATGACCTCGTTTCTTGATTCCATGTCGGTTTCGGGGAGATGGAGTGGCGTGGGACGGAGGGAAAGCAATTATACACCCGACATTGACCAGTCTCCACAACCTCCCCTACAATGCGCTGGCGGGCGCGGCGAAACCACGGTCGGAGCGCTCGCAGCGCTCCGACCGCTTGCCCCTACCCCCCCCCCCCCGGCGCCCGCGCCCCCCCCCGCCCCCACCCCCCCCCCACCGCGCACCGCCGGGG
>CAYWPZ010000355.1:0-3650 GCA_964460135.1 uncultured Caldilineales bacterium
CAAGGTGTGGGCAGCGGCCGGGTGGACGCCTACTGCTCGGCCATGGGTTCGGCCGGCACCATCGCCGCCGGCGACCGCCTGAAGCAAGTCTGGCCCGACCACAAGATCGTCGGTCTCGAGCCAATCCAGTGCCCCACCCTGTTCAACAACGGCTACGGCGCCCACGAGATCCAGGGCATCGGCGACAAACATGTGACCTGGATTCACAATGTCCTCAACATGGATGCGATGATGTGTATCGATGACATGGACTGCGTGCGCGGGCTGCAATTGCTGGTGGAAGCGCCGGGCAAAAAAGTACTGGCCGAGCGTTACGGCATCCCCGCCGCCAAAGTGGAGAGGCTGAGCCAGATCTTCGGCATCAGCGGCGTCTGCAACGTGTTGGGGGCGATCAAGACGGCCAAGTTCTACGGCTTCGGCAAGGGCGATCTGGTCGTCACCGTTTGCACCGACGCCATCGACCGCTATCATTCCACCCTGGCCTGGCTGACCGCCAAAGAAGGAGCGATGGACGAAACCGGCGCCGCCATCCGCGCCGAGGGCATCTTCCATCGCGCCGGCGTCGATTGGATTCGCGAGGGCAGCGAACACGCCCGCCAGAGCTGGCACAACCTGAAGTACTACACCTGGGTCGAGCAGCAGGGCAAGACGGTGGAAGAACTCAACGCACAGCGCGACCCTGAATGGTGGCTGGCCGAGCAAGAGAAGGTGGCAGAAATCGACCGGATGCTGGCGGCAGTGCGGGGGTAGCAGCTGCCACCCCGCTCTTTCGCATCTCCTGCGCGCCAGGTGCTATACTGATGGCATCGCAATTGACCTGCAAGTGATAGCCGATGGATACCTACACCCTTAGCCCGGCCCTTCTTCCGCACATCGAAGCCGTGGTAGGCCCAACGATCGAAGACAAGCTCATGGCGCTGATTGAGACCTACCTGACCGCGCAGCTACGCGCGTGCGAACAGGAGATCGGCGAATATGAAGTGAAATATCGCACCACGTTTGTCGAGTTTGCCCAGGCTTGGGAACACGATCAGACGGCTTGGAAATACGATCACACGGTCGAACGCGACTATATGGAGTGGGAAGGGCTGTTGGCAGAGAAGCAACACTGGTTGCAAAGCCTACGCCGTCTGCCAAAACCTGAAAGCATCGTTCAACCCGTGTGATGTACGCAGCGCAATGGTTACAGGCAGTACAATCATCTGTGCAGAGACACTTCCCAACTGCACGTGTTCATGTTCAGATTCTGCGTCAGACGCGTGTGAAGGTGCGCATTGAGATAAGCGAGCATGCGTTCATCGATCTCTTCTTTCGCGAAGAAACCGGACGTGTAGATTACTCCCTGATCATGAACAGCGCACGATGTTACGGACTGGACAATCTCGGCGGTTGGCATGAGCACCCCGTATCTCAGCCAGATATGCATCAGCCGATCTCTGCACCAACGCCAGAAGAAGCACTTTTTAGGGTGCGTCGGGCAATCGAAACGCTTGACGCACCCTAACCTCTCGCAATATTCACTCGCTCACGCCCACCCGCCGCTCTTGTCGCTGGCAAAGACCCGCTCGATCACCTTCATATTGGCCACCGCATCCTCGATCGGGGTCGGGACTTCGGTATCCTCCAGGATGGCCCGTGCAAAGAGGTCGCCCTGCACCGTGTACTGGTCGGCAGTGGGGAGCAGAATCTCCTCTATGCCCGCGCCCGCCACAAATCCGCCCTCACGCTGGAGCCAGATGCGGCAGGGACGGTCAGGGGGAGCGTTGAAAGGAATTTCAATCTCGATGCGGCCGGCCGTGCCGACGATGTGGACTCGCTGATAAGGCGCCAACTGCGTGCTGACCGTGAAGGTAGCCGTCCCGGCGATGCCTTCGACGTTGGCGCCGAAATCGAGCAGGGCGGAAGCCAGCCGGTCGGTGCCAAACCGGGGGTCGAACTCGACGATGCCGCAGACGCGGACCGGCTCACGGCCAAAGATGAAGCGCGGCGCCGAGATGGCGTAGCAGCCGATGTCCCACAGGCCGCCGCCGCCAATGTCGGGCATATTGCGGATGTTGGCGGGGTCGTCCAGATAGTAGGAAAAGAACGTCTGGATGGTGCGCACATGCCCGATGGCGCCCTCATTCACCAGTTGGCGGGCCTTCTGCCACTGCGGATGGTGGCGATACATAAACGCCTCCATCACCTTCAGGCGCGGGTTGGCGCGGGCGGCATCGACGAGCTGCTGCCCTTCGGCTGAACTAAGCCCGATCGGTTTCTCGCACAGCACATGCTTGCCGGCCGCCAATGCCTTGAGCGACCAGGGCACGTGCAGGTGATTGGGAAGCGGATTGTAGACGGCGTCGATATCAGGATCCGCCAGCAAATCCTCATAGGAGCCATAGCATCGAGGGATGCCCAAGCGCGCGGCCGCCTCCTGCGCCTTCGCCAGATCACGCGAGGCAAGCCCGGTAACTTCACAATACTGCCCCCGCTGCATAGCGGGGATGACTTTGGCGACGCCAATCAGGGCGGTGCTGAGAACGCCCCAACGAACCTTGTTCATGGTGATGCTCCTCTGCAAATTGCGATAGGAAATCAGACGTATGCATTGTAACGCAGCCGGCGCTCCGCCAAAAGCCCACAACCGCTAGGGAGCACGCCGGAGCGTTGCCATATGCGCCTGTCTTGTGGCACTATTGGTAGGAAATGCTCCCTTCAAACCTGCTGTGAACCCAGACCAATGGTTCTTCAAGATACTCGATGCCCGAACAGCCAGATATCGCCTTTCAACATCCCAGCGAGCGCGAGTTTGCGCGCATCCTTGATTTCTATGGCATACGCTGGGAGTATGAGCCGCGCACCTTTCCGCTCGAATACAACGCCGATGGCAGTGTGCGCTCGGCCTTCTCCCCCGATTTCTACCTGCCCGACCAGGACCTCTTTGTCGAACTAACCACCCAATCTGCCCGGCTGAACAACCTGAAAAACCGCAAGGTGCGCCGTCTGCAGGAACTCTACCCCGCTATCAACGTCAAACTGCTCAACCGCCGCGACATTCGTAGCCTGGCGCTGAAATACGACTTCCCCGACCCCGCAAACGTGAATGACGACGAAGGCCATCCCCGAGACTACGCCTGAACCTTACGCTCGCGACATCTCGCGCGTGCTGATCGAAAACGAGACCCTGCAACAACGCATCGCCGAGATGGGCGCCGCCATCACTCGCGACTACAGCGGCAAACGGCCGCTGTTCGTGGGCGTGCTCAAGGGGGTGTTGTTCTTCATGGCCGACCTCTTGCGAGCCGTCCATCTGCCGCTGGAGGTGGATTTCATGTCCATTTCCAGCTACAGCCCTGAAACCCGCGAGCATGGCGTCGTGCGCATCACCAAAGACCTGGAAACGCCGCTGGAAGGCCGCCATGTCATCTTCGTCGAGGATATGATCGACACCGGGCTGACCCTGAGCTACCTCTTGCGCCTGCTGAGCGGTCGCAACCCGGCCAGCCTGCATGTCGCCGTCCTCTTCGACAAACCCAGCCGCCGCCTGATCGACATCCAGCCCCGCTACCTCGGCTTCCGCCTGCCGGATCTGTTTGTCGTGGGCTACGGGCTTGACCACCGCGAGCAATACCGCAATCTGCCCTTCGTGGGCGTTCTGAGGCCGGATG
>CAYWPZ010000356.1:0-321 GCA_964460135.1 uncultured Caldilineales bacterium
GGCCAACATCCGCAGCGGCCCCGGCCCCACCTTCGAACGCATCGGCCAGGCCAACGAGGGGCAGGTCTTTAGCATCGTCGGCGTCAACGCCGAGAGCACATGGTGGCAGATCTGCTGTTTGGAGGGCGGGCTTTCCGGCTGGGTCATGGGCAGCCTGATCAGCATTAGCGGCAACACCGCTGGCCTCACCGCCTCGGACATCCCCACCCCGCCGCCGCCGGCGCCGCCGCTGCCCACCGACACCCCCCCCCCCCCAACACCCCCACCCCCCCCCCCCCCCCCCCGAACGGCGTGGGGCAACCCCCGCCCCCAAAAAAAACA
>CAYWPZ010000356.1:331-3637 GCA_964460135.1 uncultured Caldilineales bacterium
ACGCCCACCCCGGCCCCGCTCTTCTATGTGGGCGAAGGCCCGCTCCACTTTCAAACCAACAACGACTGGCTGACCGTCTGGGTCAAAGTCTATAACCTGGCCGGGGCGCCAGTGTCTGGCTGGCGCGTCCAACTACGCCGCGGGGGACAGATCGTCTTCACCAGCACCCCCTCTCGCGACGTCTTCGAGTTTTCTGCCCCGCCCGACCGCGGCAACCGCAAGCCCTACAACATCAAGGTCGAGATCCTGAACCCAGGCGCGGGCGACTGGGAACTCTATGTCATCGACGGCGCCGGCCAAATCCAATCACCCCTGGTCAGATTCTCCACCTCAAGCGGCGACCCCAACCGCGAGAAATTCGTCGCTTTCCTTTCGGCGCAGTGATCGGCAGGGGCCGACCTGTTGCGCTTTGCCCGTTTCGTGTCGTCGCCGCCGCCAACCACCCTTTCGCCCCCTTCCCGCGGCCAACGACCTCGCCAGGCCGCGGGCCGGCGGTTGATCTCCCTCACCGCCCTGGTGCTGCTGGGCCTCGTCTTGCGGGCTTTCCGGCTGGATTTCCAACCCCTGTGGTGGGACGAGGGCTATAGCGTCTGGTTCAGCGCCCAGCCCCTGGCGCAGATGCTGCGGCTGACGGCCGCCGACATCCACCCGCCGCTCTACTATGCCCTGCTGCACGGCTGGAGCGGACTGTTCGGCCTGGCCCCCGTCTCGCTGCGCTTCTTTAGCCTCTTCGCCGGGCTTCCGGCCATCCTTCTTGCTTATCTCGCCGGCCGGGATCTGCGCCACCCACGGGCGGGGTTCATCGCCGCCGCTCTCGTCGCCATCCATCCCCTGGCCATCTACTACAGCCAGGAAATTCGCATGTACGGTCTCGCCGCCACGCTCAGCCTGGCGGCCATGTGGCTGGGCTGGCGCTGGGCGCAGCCCGGGGCGCGCCTCCGCTTTGGCATTGCCTACACCCTGGCCCTGGCTGCGGGACTGCATACCCTCTACTACCTCGCCCTATTGCTGCTGGCCCAGTTCATCTGGATGCTGGCAGCCGCCCGGCGACGATTCTGGCCCTGGCTGGCGGCCGGAGCCACAGCCGGACTGCTCTACCTGCCCTGGATCCTCTTCGCCGGCCCCAAATTGCTCGATTATGTCGCCTACAAAGTCATCCAGGACAACGACGCTCCCCTCGGCCTGCTCGCCTACCTGGGGCGCCACCTCAGCGCCTTTCTTGTCGGCCATCTCGAAGGCCCGCTGGCCGACTTCTGGCCCTGGGCCTTGCTCTTGCTACTTTTCTTCGCCCTGCTCCTGCTTTGGCGCCGGAATGACCAGCCCCCCGCCCCTCGTCGCCTCGATCCCGCCCTCCTCTACCTGACCCTCTGCCTGGCCCTGCCCCTGGCAGTCGCCTTCCTCCAGCAGCTGCGCACCCCCTTCATCCCACCCCGCTTCGAGCGCATCCTCCTCTTCTGCGCCCCGGCCTTCTGGCTGCTGCTGGCCCTCGGCGTCGAGCGCCTGATGCAACATTGGCGGGCGGCCGCCATCGCCTTCGTCGCCCTTCTCCTCGCCGCCACTGCCGCCAGCCTGAGCGCCTTCTACCTCAGCCCGCGCTATCCCCAGGCCGACTACCGCCCCCTCGTCGCCGCCGTCCGCGCCCAGGCCCGGCCCCGCGACAGCATCTTCACCATCTTCCCCTGGCAGACCGGCTACTTCTGGGCCTGGCTGCCAGAGGAAAACCGTCCCGCCATCGCCCCCAGCCCCGGCGACGACTGGACCCCCGCCACCCGCGCCGCGCTCGACCGCCTCCTGGCGCAAGGTACGCTCTGGTTCCCCGAACACCTTGCCCTCGGCGGCATCCTCGAAACCGCCGCCGAAGACTATCTCGGACAAAACGGATACCAACTCGAAAACCGCTGGTTCAACGAACAGACGCGGCTCACCGCCTGGGCCGCCGCCCCCGAAGGCCCCCGACGGCAACTGGCCGCGCCCATCGCCTGGAAAAACGGCGTCACCCTGACCTCTGCCCAGCTGGTCGAATCCGGCGCACGGCTGTTCTTCGACCTGGCCTGGGAGGGAGATCGGGCTGTGAACCCCACCGACCTCACTTTCTCGCTTTGGCTCACCGACCTGGCCGCCGGCGACCGGTGGGCGCAGCGCGATGTCACCCCCTTTGCCCAGCCCTGGCCCCCTCTCGACCCTACCCAAGCCCCCTGGACCAACCGCGACCGTATCGCCCTCGGCATCCCGCCCGGCGCGCCGCCCGGAACCTACCAGCTTTGGGCCGCTCTCCTCGACGCCCAAGAAACACCGATCGCCCTTGCCAGCCCCAAAGCAGGGGCGCAGACCCTGCTGGCAGAAGTCACGCTTACCCCACCGGCAGACTCAGCTTCCATTTCCCCCACTCACCCCGCCAACATTCAGGGCGATTCCGTCCTCTTCCTCGGCTACGACCGGCCCGAATCTCCCCAACTCCCCGGCGACGACCTCGCCCTCAGCCTCTACTGGCAACCGCTCGCTGCCCTTGCGCCCGACCGCCACGTCTTCGTCCAGCTGCTCGATCGCAGCGGTCGCGTCGTAGCCGGACTGGAAGGCCCACCCACCCCCTGGCTGCCGACCTCGGCCTGGGCTGTGGCCGCGCCGATCCGCAGCCAGCACCGCCTGCGCCTCCCCGCCGAGTTGGCTGCCAGCGTGACCACCGGCCGCTATCGCCTCATCGCCGGGCTATTCGACCCGACAACCAAAAAGCGGGTGCAGTGGCAGGGGCGGGATTCCCTAAACTTGGGTCGGGTGGAGGTGGGGGCGCGGGAGCACAGCTTCCAACCCTCTACACCGACTCATCCCCTCGCCGCTGCCTGGCAGGGCGGGCATCGGCTGTTGGGCTACGACCTGACGGGCGAGATCAGGCCGGGCGCCGCCATCACCCTGACGCTGCACTGGCGGCCGGCCGGTCCCACCGCCCAGCGACATCGCGTCTTCGTCCACCTGCTGGCGCCCGACGGCAGCATCGTGGCCCAACACGACGGCGACCCAGCCGGCGGCGCCCTGCCCACCACTGCCTGGCTGCCCGGCGAGACGATCCTGGATGCGCACACCCTCCAACTGCCCGCCGGCGCCCCGCCCGGCCCCTACCGCCTCATCGCCGGCCTCTACGAACCCAACACCGAGCAGCGCCTGCCGCTGGTGGATGCCGACGGCGCCGTGATGGGTGATGCTGTCGATCTGCCGTTGCCATAACGAGAGCCGTCATGGCGGCAAAAGCGATGATAGACCATAGACGATGGACGATCAGCCCGCCTGAATGGGGGAAATCCGCTATCGTCC
>CAYWPZ010000357.1:0-3594 GCA_964460135.1 uncultured Caldilineales bacterium
TTCATCAAATGCCCGTTTCATAATTTCTGTGAATACTTCTACGTCTGCTTCTCGGAATTCTTCAAACTGCAAATCTTCAAATGTTTTCATGCTCTTTCTCCATAATTTTTCGATTACTATTTAGGAAATGATTGCATGGGCGGGCTAACGGCCTCGAGCTGAGCCGCCTGGCCAGCCCAGACCTAAACTGGTTCCAAGGTGGAATCTACATGCTTGGTCTGAATGAGCGATTGATGCTGTGCCTTCACAAGTGCATCAGCTTGGGCTTGCAGGTCGCGACGACAACGCTGTTTGACTTCGGCAGTACACTTGGCCAAGCCAACGAAGAAGGCATCGACTTTCTCACGCACCTTGGCCGCCGTGCCGAAGCAGGTGTTGGCCGTCACTTCTTTGCGTATCCAGTCCCAGATGGCCTCGTCTGGGTTGAAATCCGGGCTGTAGCCAGGCAGAGCGACCAGGCGCAGCTTGAGGTCAGGAGTGGTCAGGTAGGATCGGATCTCCGGTCCACGATGGGCCGGACCATTGTCCCAGATCACAATCAGCGGCCCCGAATGCTTCTCACGCAGTTGTCGCAAGAAAACCACCGACGTTGCGGCATTGGTGTTGCCCACGACAGGCATCGCTTCAACCTCACCTGTCTCAAGGCAGACCGCCGAGTAGTAGGTGGCCTTCTCTCCAAATCTGGGACTGCTTGTATCCACCAAGGCGGGTTCGCCACGCAACACCCATTTGGTTCGCACTTCAACATCGGCCCGGAAATGGGCTTCATCCACAAAGAATATCTTGGCGCCCGCCTGCTCCGCCTCGGTGCGCAGAGCGGCATATGTGGCAACGAAGGCGGTGCGTTTCGCAGCATTGGCCTTCAACAACCGTTTCTTAGGCCGCTTCAGGACAAAGCCCAGGCGGCGCAGATAGTTCCAGCAACTGCTGCGCCTCAACACGCAACCAAATCGTGCTTGGATGAATTGCCGCACGACTTTCCAGTTCCAGTTCGCCAAATCAAGACCCACAGCCGCAGGCGCAGCTTGCACCGCCGCCTTCAGTTCAGCTTGTTGCGCCGGGTCGAGGGCGGGGGGGAGCCTCCACTCTGCTCGAACGCCAGCCCTGCCGGTCCTTGCTCCCGGAAGTCTTTCGCCCAATCGCCGATCGTATGGGCGTCGCGCGCTAACGCCTCGGCCACCTGGGCAGCTGACCAACCTTGCATCAGCAACCAGATCGCATGCCAACGTTCGCGTTCCCGCACCGTCGGTGCGCCATACATCCGCTCCCGCACCGCTTTGACATCCAACTGCCAGCGCTTCAGCGCGACAAGCATCACGTCCATTGCAGACTCCTCGCATGTTAGTGGTATCGCTCATAGTATACCATGTCTCTCTGCGGGTCTCACCGTGGAATCAGTTTAGTAGCGCACGAAATGCTAGCTCCGGGCTGGCCAGGTCGGCTCCAGCGAGTTGTTGGGCGGCCAGCGGTTAGGGGGGCGGTCCCTACCTCCCGAACAGGGCGATTGGGGGCCATTGGAACCAGAGTTGAGAGACAAGGACCACGACGTTGACTACCAGTGCGATCAATGTGTTGAGGAGGGATCTCTTGGTGTTCGGAGAGCCGGGCCAAGGCGCTGGGAAGAGCGCAATGCCGAGAATCCCCACGATGGCCCCGGCCACCGCCGTTTGACGCCAGTCAGGCGCGGAAAAAACGCCCCAGAAGCTGAGCGACGCCAAGAGGAAGCAGGCAGTCGCGACAGCCCAGAAAGGGAGGGCCAGGCCGCTGGCAATCCTGGGACTAAGGCGAGGGTTGAGCCACGTGCGTGCGGCTGGTGACCTAGTCGGTGGCCCTGCGAGAGTTTGGCGGAGGAGCGCGATGAGGGCAACACCGTATGCGATGCTGTGGAGCATGAGACCGGCAGCGATGATTATCTTGAGAGAGTTAGGGGGCATGTTGACCTCGGGAGGGGATTGCGTGCTGGACCGCCCAACGGCCTATGTTTAGCGGCGGGCGCCGGCTCAGTCCCAAAGGTCGGGAACAGGAAAACGGTGGGGTTCAGAGTCGCCAGCTGGTTCACGAGGGCGCAGCCCGTCCGCTAGAACTGGTTGTTAGCCGATCCTTCGCATCCGCGGCCAAAACCCACATGACGCACCCTGCGCCGGGCACAAGACCTTGCTTTCTCGCCCGTCGCTCACGGCGCCGACTTCATTCTCGCACCTGCCGGTCGAGACCGCAACTCTCATCCTCGGCCTTTCGCTGCTTGCGCAGACCGGCTAACTATTATTAGACGGAATCCGCTTTTTCAGCCTCCACAAGACATTATCCGGAATCCGTCTAACACCCTTCCTGGGTTGGCAAACACGGAAACACTCCGTCTAACATCCCTCCTACAGCCAAAAAGCGGAACAAACCGGGCGGCCCTGGCCAGACGCTCCAACGCGCCCGCCCAGCGCCCGCCCACGACCAACAAAGTATAGCCCCTTCCTAAACAAACCGCAAACCCGCCCCCTTCCACCCGCCACCCGCCGCCGCCGCCTTGCCCGACCCGATTCCAGGCCATTATAATCACCGCCGCCAGCGTGGCCGTGCGCCACAGCCGCACCCACGCCGGCGCAGCCACACACCCACCACGGGTCGCCCCGATACCGCCACATCCTCCTTCGCCAGCCACTTGTGTCAGGAGCGCCGCCCATGCCGCGTCCGTTGTACGATAGCGAATACCTCTATGGCCTGCACGACCCCGGCGGCGAAGAGATCATGCTGGGCCAGGGAACACCCGGCTGGGTGCTCTTCACCGAGGCCATCGGCTTCGACCCGGCCGACCACAGCGGCCGCAACTACAGCGCCTGGTCGAGCCGCGGCCTGGGCGTCCTCGTGCGGCTCAACGCCGGCTACGACGGCGTCGGCGCCATCCCCTTCCAGCGCCACTACGCCAGCTTCGCCAGCCGGTGCGCCAACTTCGTCCGCAACTCGCCGGGCGCGCGCCTCTGGATCATCGGCAACGAGATGAACCACCCCATCGAATGGCCGGGCGCACAATGGCACTGGAACCGTTTCCCACCACAACCGGTGAGCGAAGACAAACGCGGCGAACCGATCACCCCCGAACGTTATGTCGATTGCTACCGCCGCGCCCGCGCCGCCATCCAATCCGTGCCCGGTCACGCCGCCGACCTGATCCTGATCGGCGCTGTGGGGCCGTGGAACACACTCACCAAGTACGAAGGCAACCCCACCGGCGACTGGGTGCAGTACCTGGCCGACATCCTCACCCGCCTGGGGCCAGAAAACTGCGACGGCATCACCCTACACGCCTACACCCACGGCTCCGACCCGGCCCTGGTGCGCTCGGACGAACGCATGCAGGCGGCCGAGTTCAGCCACCGGCGCTGGCACTTCCGCGTCTACCAGGACTTCCTCGCCGCCATCCCGCCCAACATGCGGCACCTCCCGGTCTTCATCACCGAGGCCAACCAGGGCGACGACGCCTGGAAAAACGAAAACAACGGTTGGGTGCGGGCCGCCTACGGCGAAATCGCCGACTGGAACCGCAAAGCCACAGCCGGGGCGCCCAAAATCCGCTCCCTCATCCTCTACCGCTACCCCCAGGTC
>CAYWPZ010000358.1:0-3566 GCA_964460135.1 uncultured Caldilineales bacterium
ATGACCGGCACGGTCGAGTCGATCAGCCAGGTGTACGAAGAGAAGCGCGGCGATGTCACCTACACCGTGCGCATCCTGCTGGACAACCCCGACCCGCGCCTGCGCTGGGGCATGACCGTGGTAGTGACCTTCGAAGAGTGACCAGCCGTTGAGAGCCTCCAGATGAAAAAAGGCAGCCGGATCGTACTGACCGGCTGCCTTTTGTGTTGCTACAGGTGGGACTTCTTTCGCTCAGTCGCCGCCGCGCTCCACGGGGACCTCTTTGGCAAGGGCTGCCGTGGGTCGCACCGCAGCTTGCCTGGCGTGCGTCTGCCTGGCGGCCGCCCCTCGAGAGAACCCGACGGTCACCAGAATGCGATAGTAAAGCAGGAAGAGCAATGTGCCTCCCGCAAACCAATACATCGCCTGGCCCCAGAGCGTCTGGCTATCGGTGCCGCTGACCGCGCCATGCGCCAGGATCAGCGCGAAGGTCAGGAAGCTGGAAAAATGGATCCAGCGCCAGGCTTTCGCCCCGATCTGTTTGCGCACATAAAAGCTGCCGATCAGCAACGCCCAGATATACAAGGCAACCTGTCCCAGGCCAACCCAGAATGGCTCATAATTTTGGCTGGCAAAGGGCAGCAACACCCGCAAAATGTTCAACTGGATATATTCGTCCCCGATGAGAATAGTTGCATGGAACAGGGCAAAACCCAGCCCAAGCAGGCTCACATACTGATGCAGATCGAAAGCCGTCGGGCCGCCTGGCCACACGCGCGCCAGTTTATTGGTGATGATCAAACCCAGCGCCATCGACGCCCATAACAACACGAATGCAACCATCGCCGAGCCGCGAGAGAGGTACCAGAATACCTTCGGCGCCTCCCCCGTCATCGACGTGGTCAACCCAGGCAGCCAGGCCGGTAAGATGTAAGTCGCCAGCGCTACGCCGGCCAAAATCGACAGGCCGCCCAGCGCCAGTATGGAACTGCCCACAACGGGGGTCGCGTTTTCGATGTTCTCTCCTTTGTCAGTGTACATGTTCGCCTTTCCAAAATTTGCTGAACGATCTGCTGGTCAAGATCTCTCGATTCTCGGCGACGACCAGCCCGGCAAAGCCAGGATGAGCGTCCAACCACGCCAGCCCCTGCTGGCTACCCAGAATCAGAACAACCTTCGCCGCCATCTCTGCCTCCATCACGTTCGGAGCGACGACGGTGGCGGTCAGCACATCCGTGTCGGCCGGTTCGCCCGTGCGTGGATCGATGATATGGTGCTTCCAGCGGCCATCCTGCTTCCAGCGCCGGTAATCTCGGCCCGAGGTGGCCACGCCACAACGACCCAGGCGCAGCGTCGCCAGGTTCCCGGCTTCGCCCAGCGGATCTTCGATCCCCACCAGCCAGGGCCGACCATCCGCTTGCAGCCCGCTGATGGCGATATCCCCGCCGGCATCTACCAGCGCCGGCGCATAATTCTCCAACAACCGCATCGCCTGATGGGCAGCCCAGCCTTTGGCAATGCCGCCAAAATCCAGGCCCAGGCCTTGCGGCAAGCAGACCGTGCGCGCTGCTGGCGCAATCTCCACGCTGCGCAGCGAAAGCGGCAAGCGGATCGGCTCCTTTGCAGGGTGAGCTTCCTGCTCCAGCTCGAGGCGGTCGAAACTGGAAGTATAACCCGCGGCGATCAAAGCACTCAGCAACACCGGCGTCACCAGTCCCTGGCTCTCTTTCTCCGCCCGCCGGGCTGCCTGAAGTACGCTCCACACGATTTCGCTCACCGCCGTTGGGACGCCCGGCCGATGGTTGAGCTGACTCACCTCGCTCTCCGGCCGAAAACGGCTCAAGCTAGACTCCCAGGTCTCGAACCATCTGGGCGTCTGCTCCAGCAAGCGCAGCGCGCGCTCCGACTCGAGGTCCAGCGCCGCCAGCATCTGGCAGCCCATTGCCCGGAATTCCAAAGTCGCGGTCATTTGGATGAGCGCGTCGAAGTCGTTTTGCCGCCGCTCTTCTTCTGCTTCGACAACCCCGACTTTCCCGCTGGCGCCGAATTGTCCTTCGGCGACGATATGACCGCTGGCGGAGTGGCGACGCCTGAATTGGCCGCAGGCGGCGCAGACGAGGCGGCCGAGACAGGCGACGGCGCCGCAGGGGAACCATCGAATATCGGCACCAGCGTGGGGATAGGCGGAAGGTTCGCCATGATCGGGCTTTCTTCTTGTACGTATAGAAGCTCGTTCGAAGTTTGCGCCGAAGCCCCGCTGTCCGAAAACTGAGCGTGATCCAACCTTGAAAAAATCGCCCAAAAACCAATCGTCGAAGTCACGGCTAACGTAAAGACCACCCCACGGATGCCTTGTGTATCCATCTTCTGAGGCCGCTGATTTGCTCTCTCGCGCTTCATGAAAAGCCTCCTGATCGCTTTGTATTCTCAGAAAAGGTGAGTAATTTGGGTTCGGGATGAAGCTCGCTCAGCCGGCTCAATCGTCCTCGCCGCCCGAACCATGATCGTCATCTTCGTGTTCGCCATCATGCTCCCCGTGCGATCCTCCCTTGTCATCGGAGCCGCCGGCGCTGATCAGTTTCGATCCACCGCCGCCGCCCGAACTGCCGGAGAACTGAGCCGGGAAACTTCCGATCACCTGGCCGGCCATATTGACATACACCCCCTCTCCCGAGGTGAAGGTCACCAGGTACACATCCTCGCCCTGGACAGACACAACCCCAACCCAATAGGCTTCGGACGCGCCCAGGAAATCGGCGGCAATCTGCGCCGCTTGCTCCGGCGTGACCGGCGTCGGGACGGCCTGGCTGTTGGTCTGGGGGCCGGCGAGCGCCCGTTGCGCCGCCAGTTGCTGCCGAGCCTGTTCCAGGCGGGCATTTGCTTCTGCGAGACGTTGCTGATAGATCGCCTCTCGCTCAAGAAGCGTCTGCTCCAGGGAGGGATCAGCAGCAGGAGCAACTTCGGCGCTGGTCTCCTGAGCGCCCGCGGTCGTAGCCGCCATCTCTTCCGCGCGCAGCGCATACACCACCCCGCCGAATACCATCAGCACGAAGGTGGTCAAAACGACCGAAATGACAAACGCGGTTTTATTCATCTTGCGGTCCTCTCTCTTCTATTGTCTAATTTGGGTCTCAAATCTCTGAAAGACGCCATACACTTGATGAGACGCTGAGTCGCGCCGGTAGATACGGCCTTTGGCAAGCTGATTTTTCAGCGGACAAAGAAAGGATGCCCTAGACGAATTGATCGCCCGTATCCACGGCCTTGGGCGGCGCTTCAGCGATCCATCTGCAACGTCTCATGATGGCGCGGCCATCATTTTTCCTGGGGGAAACAGGGGCCTAGAAGGGATTATTGCAGCGTAAAGCGCTGTTTCCCAGGAATGCACGTCCAACGTGCATTGCACCTTGCGTGGACGGCAGATCAAGCTCCCCTCCCCACGCGGCGAAGCGCAAGCCGGTGGCGCTGGAGGGGTGAAGGCGAGGTCCCGTCCACGAATGAGACCACGAATAAACGAATGTGGGCAGCGGGGTATTCGTTCATTCGTGGCGCAATTCGTGGACGGAAGCCCCATGCCCATCAGGTGC
>CAYWPZ010000359.1:0-3495 GCA_964460135.1 uncultured Caldilineales bacterium
GGGAGCGGATAATTACGTCGACGGTTTCGATCTGGCACGCGTCGTGGCGGCGGTCGTGCTCGTCTTTGGCTTGGCTTTCGTGGTCGCCGAACCGGCCGACCATTCGCTTGTCTTCGCTTTCGGTTTGGGTTGCGCCTTCGGCTTGGCCGCACGAGTGGTTGTTTTCGCAGTCGGTTTTGGTTTCGCCTCTGCGGTCGTTTTCGTGGTCGTCTTCGGCCTGGCTTTTGGCTTGGCCGCACGGGTGGTCGCCTTTGTGGTCGCCTTCGGTTTGGCTGCACGGGTGGCCGCCTTTGCGGTCGCCTTCGGTTTGGCCGCACGGGTGGTCGCCTTTGTGGTCGCCTTCGGCTTGGCCTTTGTGGTTGTCTTTGGTCTCGCCTTTGCTTTCGCCTTTGCTTTGGCCGTGGTCGTGCGTTTCTTGCGCTTGGGGGTCAGGTTGGCGGGGTCGGTCGCCTGTTGCGCCTTCTTCAGGATTTTTTGGGCCGAGCGGATCAAGCCCGGGGCGACGCGAATGATGTCGTCGAGGCCAATGCCCTCTTTGCGTTCGGTGAGCGAGGCGCTCTCGACGGCAGTGGGCGGTTGGGTGGGTGGATGGGCGGGGATGGGCGGATTGGTGGGGATGGGGGTGGGCGGACTGGCTGGGGTGGGCGGATGGGCGGGCGAGGCGCTTTCCACTTCCCCGGCCGTGAACCCACCGACATCCTCGGCGGCGGCGCCTGTGCTGGGGCTGGGTTCGAGTGGTTGAGAAAGCATGGGTTCCATAGCGCCGAAGTATAGCAGCATCTGGCCTTCGCTGGCGAGATCGACCCGGCAGGCTGCGTGGGGCTGGCGCCCATTCGCCTACGAGTTTGTGGCGGTTTTTGCCTGGTGTATAATGGCTTTCATTGTCCCTACCCTCTCTTTCGCTTTCTGCGCCGCTTTCTCAGGAGATGGAAATGTCGCTTCAGAGTTGGCTCGCCGCCCACTGGCAGCCCCTGTTCATCGGTGTTCTACTCGGACTCATTCTTGGCTGGCTGGTCTTTGGTCTGCGCAGCCGCAGCCGGCAACGCCAACTCGAAGCGGACCTGCAAACCGCTGACGCCAAACTGGCGAATTCCGAAAAGGCCCTCGCCGACGCCCGCAAACAGCTCCAAACCGCGCAAGCCAACTTTGGCGATGCCGATGCCAGCCTGAGCCAGGCGCGCGAGCGTTTGCTTGCCTGGCAGACCGGCTACCGGAGTCTGGAGGAAGAGTTGGCGGCAGTTCAGGCCGAACTGGCCGGGCTAAAGGAGGGGGCATCCACTAGCACGCCGGCGGCAAGCAACCAGGTTAGCGACTTGCAGCAACAGGTCTCCGATCTGCAGACCCTGCTGGCTGGCGCCCAGGCAGCGCGAGCAGAGATGGACGAAGAACTCGCCGCCGCCCAATCCATGTTGGCCCAGGGGTCAAGCGCCTGGCCGGCCGAGTTGTCCGCCGCCGTCGAAGCTGCCCCGGTTGTCGAGGCGGCGGGCGAAACCGGCCTGCTTGCGGCGCAAACGCTGACAGGAGGTGTGGAGCAGGCCCCCACTCAACTCACTACCGCGCCGACCTTCACGCACCGCTTGCAGGCCCTGACCCTCGTCAAAGGCATCGGTTCGGTGTTCCAGCAGCGGCTCTATGAGGGCGGCGTCGGCACCTTCTGGCAACTGGCCAACCTGCCCGACGAGGCTATGCGCTCCATCCTGCGACTGGGAGGCGTTCAGGCTAGAAGTTTCGGTTTCGACGCTATTCGGGCCGACGCCCACCGCCTGGCCCAGGAAAGCGACACGCTCGGACTCACCTGGCAGGGGGCGCGGGTGGATGATTTCGAGCCGTTGCTAGGGTTGGGACCCATTTTCGAGCAGCGTCTGTACGAGGCTGGCATCTGCACTTTCGAGGATATGATCGAAGCCGGGCCGGAAAAGCTGGCCGCGATCGTCCAGGCGCCGGCGATGAACCCCCCTGACTTCGACGCCTGGATCGATGCCGCCCAAAAGACCCTGACCGAGCGAGGAGCCGGGTCAGTCGGCCCATCTGCCTGATGCTCTCCACGTTTGACCTTCTCGCCAAGCGGCGCATTGGCCTATCGATGCGCCGCTTGGTCTATAAATCTTGGTTGAGGCCATGAAACCAGCTTCTCAGCCCACCGCCTCCCGCCAGACGCAGACCTGGGCCTACTTCCTCTCCTTCATCGCCCTCGGTCTGGCGGCGGCGGTGTTGGGGCCTACCTTGCCCGGCCTGGCCCAGCAGACGGGGTCGCAGATCGGGCAGATCGGCATCCTGTTCACGGCCCAGGCCCTGGGCAACATGATCAGCTCGTTCGTCAGCGGGCGTCTTCTCGACCGCATCCCTGCCCATCCCCTCATCGCCGCCCAGCTGCTCGCGATCGCGATCATGCTCGCCCTGACGCCGTTCGCCGGCCGGCTGCTCTGGCTGGCTGCAATCATGTTCGTCATGGGCGCCAGCATGGGCACGCTGGATGTCAGCGGCAATACCCTGCTGGCCTGGATTTGGCGTCAGGGCGTCGCTTCCAAGTTGAACGCCCTCCACTTTTTCTTTGGGTTGGGGGCTTTGATCGCCCCCCTCGTCGCCGCCCAGTCGATCACCCGCACCGGCGCCATCGCCCCCACCTACTGGCTGCTGGCCGTGTGCGTCCTCCCGCTGGCCTTTGTCTTTCTACGCCTGGCCAGCCCGGCCCACCATCACCCCGCCGGACAGACCGCCGCCGCCCCGCCGCCGCTGTTGCCCCTGCTTTCGCTTGTTGCCGTCTTCTTCTTCTATGTCGGCGCTGAACTCAGCTTCGGCGGCTGGATCTTCACCTACGCCATCGAAACCAACCTAGCTACGGCCGCCGCCGCCGGCTATCTGACTTCGCTCTATTGGGGGGCGCTGACCCTGGGCCGCCTGCTCACCATTCCCGTCGCCAACCGGATTCGACCGCGCTACCTGCTCATGATCGACATCGCCGGCATGTTCGCCTCCCTGGGCCTGCTTGCGGTCGGGGCCGGCGCACCCATCCTGGTCTGGCTTGCCTCGTTTGGCATGGGCCTGGCAGCGGCCAACGTCTTCCCCACCCTGATCAGCATGGCCGGACACAACATGACCCTCACCGGCAGCACCACGCGCTGGTTCCTGATCGGTTCCAGCCTCGGCAGCATCACCATCCCCTATCTGGTCGGGCAGCTCTTCGAGCGCACCGGGCCGGGCATGATGGTGCTTTGCCTCGGCCTGTGTGTGTTTGCCATGACCATCTGCTTTGGCCTGTTCTTGTGGTCGCTTAGCCCCGGCCGTCGTCTCCTTCCTGCATCGAGTTGAGAGGCGCCCAGATGCGTCCTATCTGGCTCTATTTGCTGCTCCTGCTGCTCATTGCCGCCGCTGTTGGCGTGGCGGTGAGATCTGAGATCTGGCGCCCGGCCGAGGTTTCAGCCTCTACCCCCGCGCCCTGGCCCCCCCCCCCCCCCCCCCGCACCCCCCCCCCCCCCCCCCCCCCCCCCCCCCCCC
>CAYWPZ010000360.1:0-3463 GCA_964460135.1 uncultured Caldilineales bacterium
CGCACCCCAATACCCCACGCTCAAGACCTCGGTTACGCCGATCAACATCCCCCCCGGGGGGGGCGGGGGGGGGGGGGGGGTGGGTGGCGGGGGGGGGGGGGGCCATGGGGGGGGGTCTCGTTGGCGCTGTGACGCAGCGGCGCGAAAGGGTATTTTTTGTGTGACCGATGACATTGTATACTGGGGCCGTGCAGCGATCAAACGCCCCCTTCCTCCCGACCCCCGACGGCGTGCGCGCGCTCACTCGTCGTCGGCGTCCATCTCCGGCATTCTGATCGCCAGCAGATCGCCGTGTTCGTCGATCTCGATGCGAAAGCCCATCATCCCCAGGATATCGCGCGCTTGCGGCGGCAAAGGTTGGCCCAGGTTTTCATCCAGGTGTCGGATCGAATACTCCACGGCCGTCTTGCTGAAGACATCGTCCTTACCCATCATCTGCAGGATGCCGCGTACGGCCACATCTTTTTGCGCTTCCACCTGTTCCTGGAAAAAAGCCAATACTTGCCGATCGACGATGGCGGCGTCGATATGGCGGCGGAAACCGGCGTCATCGATGATGTAGCAGGCGTCAGCCCCAACCCAGCCCACCTCCAGGCGCCGACCCTGGGGGTCTACTACCAGTCCTTCGAACATTGCGGCATTGGCCATGCTGGATTACCTTCGCTAAGAAATCGCCTTGTTCCGGGCGTCAGAACCGATAGCTTAGCAGAACCGCGCGCCCTGCCAAAATCCCGACGCCCGCCCTGCACCCGACGCGCTTGACAAAACTGATAAGCAGAGTATCATAGGAATATAGATTCCATTGATGGGTTTGTTGTTCGACGCCCATTGCCGGTGTGGCAACGCGGCCGTCCCTTCTCCTTCCGTTCAATAACCAGAGTGTGACTATGAAAGACCTCAACAACACGATTTCAGCCGAACAGATCTCCGATTTGTTTGCCCAACTTCCGGCCGACGACCCCGTCGTGGGTCGGGCGCTAACAAGCCTACGAGTGGCGCCGGGTGATTGCGTCGCTACATCTGCAGAACTGAAACAACACCTTTACATCCTGGTCACGGGGATGGTGCAGCTGGTGGTATCGAGCAAGGAAGGCCGCAGCATGGTGACGGCCCGCCTGTTGGCGGGCGCCGTCTTTGGCGAGGACGCCATCCTGGATCTGGGACCCACCGCCGATGTCTGCGTGCAGGCGGTCGAGCCGTGTACGGTGTGGCGCTTTGGTCGCGAACAGGCGTCTGACTTCATCGAACGTCACCCTGTCATTGGGCTTGGTCTCTTGCGCACCTTTGGCCGGCGGCTGGCGCAAGTCGAGAATCGGCTGGAGGATGTGGCCTATCGGCGCTTGCCCGAACGCCTGGCCGGGGAGATCCTCCGCCAGGGCCGGCTGACGGGCGGTGATCAGATTCGTATCAGCCATCAGGCGCTGGCCGACACCCTGGGCACCTATCGCGAGACGGTCAGCGCCATTTTGCGTGATTTCAAGCGCGAGAATTGGGTGGAATTGGGCTACCGGCGCATCACCATCCTCAATGCGATGGCGCTGGGGCAGATGGCCGGCGCGGTGTACGACTGAGCCGAAGTCAGCGATGGCTTTTGTTTCACGCCCTGGGTTCCGCCGCTCCCATCTGCCTGCCCTGATCCTGATCCTGGCCAGCCTGTTAGGGCTGGCGGCGTTCTTGTCGCCGTTTTTTGGGCGGGCGACGCCGCAGGGGGGCGGGGTGGCGATGGCGCACGGGAACGATGCCTTGCTGGTGCTCAGCCTGGTCAGCCTGCTGGCGCTGGCGGCCATCATTGCCAACCTTCAGGCGGGACAGATCTCGTCGAAGAATCTGGCCGTGTTGGGGGCGCTGGCTGCGGTTGGGTCTGTGCTGCGTCTGGCGCCGGGGCCGGCGGGTTTCTCGGCCGTCTTCTTTCTCCCCATCTTGGCCGGCTATGCCTTCGGCGCCCAATTCGGCTTTCTGACCGGGCTGATCACCCTGTTGGCCTCGGCTTTCGTCAGCGGCGGGGTGGGGCCGTGGCTGCCCTATCAGATGTTCGCCAGCGGCTGGGTGGGGGCGGCGACGGGGCTTTTGCCGCGCGCCGGGGCCAACACGCGGCGCGAGATCGTGCAACTGGCCGGGGCGGGCTTTTTGCTGGGCCTGGCCTACGGCGCGGTGATGAACCTTTGGTTCTGGCCCTTCGTCTCGCGGCCCACCCAGGCGGATTTGTACTGGCAGCCGGGCGAAGGACTGGTCTCGACCGTGCGCAGTTATGCGCTTTTCTATGTTGCGACCTCGTTGTTTTGGGATCTGTGGCGCGGGCTGGGCAACGCCGCCCTGATCCTGTTGTTCGGCGCCCCCATCCTGCGGCTGCTGCGCAGGTATGAGCAGCGGTTTCAATTCGTGGTGGGCTGAGGGGGCGGCGGGCCTGATTCGGCGCCAGGGTCAGAACCAGGCCTGCCGGCGCAGACGCCTTACCAGTAGGTATACACCGCCGGGCTGTGCCCTCCGCCAGCCGCGCTCCATTGGAAGATCCACCAGGCGTCATAGGGGCTGAGGTTGACGCAGCCGTGGCTGCGCTGCGCGCCGAAGGCATCGTGCCAGTAGGCGGTGTGCAGGGCATAGCCGCGATAGAAATAGCATGTCCAGGTCACACCCTCCAGGTAGTAGTAGCCCTGGCCAGGCCGCCCGCCCGACATTTTGGTGGAGGGCAGCCGCGCCCATGTGCGGAAGATGCCCTGGACGGTGGGGGTGCCGGGCAGCCCGGAGGCGATCATGGCGGCATAGACGGGGCGATCGCCGTCATAGGCGATGGCTGTTTGCGTGCTCAGGCTGACGCCCACCCACCGTTCGGTGGCGCCAATGGCGGCGGGCCGCGGGCGGGGCCGGGCCAGACGCAGCCATTGGCCGCTCAGCCAGCGGTCGGCGCCGATGCGATGCCAGGTTTCGCTGCCAACCGCGCGTGTTTCCAGCACGCTGACCATTTGGTTGTGAGCGAGGTGGTCGATGGGCGGGTTGTCGGCGGCGGCGCCGGGCCGGGCGCGTACGGCCAGCGAACTGGCAAAGACCCATCCCACCGGCAACGAGACGGCGGCGGTGTTGGCGGCCGTGGCGCTGGCGGCAGCCGACGCCGTCTCGGCCGCGCCGGCCAGCAGCCGCACCCACTTGCTATGTACCCAGCGGTTGACGCCGATCCGATACCACAGGCCATCGCTGGCGCGCGCTTCTTCGTAGATGGCGACCTCGGTGTTCCGGGGCAACGAATCGATGGGCGGGTTGTTGGCCGCGGCGCCGGGCCGGGCGCGCACATTCAGACGGTCGGCCGTAACGATCCCGCGGCGGCCGGGCGGCGGCGGGGGCGGCGGGGGCGGGGCGCCCAGTTCGGTCCCGCGCAAGGTGGAAGGCCGGAACAGCCCCACCGACGAGGCCGGGATCCAGTCGCGGCCCAGGGTGCGATACCATAATCCGCCGCCGGCCCAGGTCTCGG
>CAYWPZ010000361.1:0-3457 GCA_964460135.1 uncultured Caldilineales bacterium
CTGGTCCAGCGCGTGCGCGATGAAGCCCATCGTTTTGCTCTCTCCTACCAGCGCACCCTACGCGGCAAGGACCTGACCGGTTCGCGGCTGGAAGAAATCCCCGGCGTGGGGATGAAGCGGCGCACGGCCCTTCTGAAACACTTCGGCAGCATCGACGCCATCCGCAACGCCGGCATCGACGAAATCGCCGCCGTGCCGGGGATGACGCGACAGGTGGCGGTGAAGATCAAGGAGCTGCTATGAGACGAGAAAGGTACGCGGATGAACGCGGATGAACGCGGATCAGGAAGCTGAGGCTTTGGGCGAGCAGCCGCCCGCATTGGCCCGGCAACGCTTGCGGCTGCGCTATGCCAAGAGCGGCGACGCCCGCTTCGTCGGCCATCTGGACGAGGCGCGCTTTTGGGAGCGCGTCTTCCGCCGCGCCGGCCTGCCGTTGGCCTATTCGCAGGCCTTCAACCCCCAGGCCAAAATCCATTTTGCCGCCGCCCTGCCGGTGGGGGTGGAGGGCGAGAACGAGCTGCTGGATGTCTGGCTGCTGGAGCGGGTCGAGCCGGACGAGTGGCTGCCGCGCCTGCGGGCCAACCTGCCGCCCGATTTCCGGCTGCACGCCATCGCCGAGGCGCCGCTGGCTGCGCCCGCCATGCAGTCGATCCTGGTCATGGCCGATTACGAGTTGCGCTTTGTCGCCGAGACCGAGCGCGTCTGGCTGGCCGAATGCGTCGATCTCCTCCTGGCGCACGCCTCGCTCCCCCGCCTGCAGCGCAAAGACCCCCACAAAAGCTATGATCTGCGGCCGCTGATCGTCCGGGCCGAAGTTCTGCCCGGCGCTCCCACCATCGCCCTGCGCCTGCTGGCCGCCGGTCGCATCACCGAGGTTGCCACTGCGCTGGGGCTGGATGAACATCCTCATCGGCAGGTGCGGACGGGGTTGATTTTGCGCGAGGTGGGGGGGTAAATTGGAGATTGGAGATTAGAGATTAGGCTGAGTCCACAGTGGATGGGCGATCAAGCGGCCGGGATGAAGGAAAGGCTATCGTCAATCGTCCTCCAATAACCCAACCCCCACCACCGACGCCTCACGCCTCACCTCTCCCCGAACGTATACGCCAGATCCAGCACCTGGATGGTGTGCATGACCGGAAGCGGCTGGCCCAGGGCTTCGAGATGGGTTTGGATCTGGGTCAGGCAGCCGATGTTGCCGGCGGCCAGGAGTTGGGCGCCGGCGTCCAGCACCTTCTGCGCCTTCTGGCGGCCGAGTTGGGCGGCCAGGTGGGGTTGCTCCAGATTGTAGATGCCGGCCGAACCGCAACAGATGTCGGAGTCGGCGATCTCCAGCAAGGTAAGGTTGGGGATGGCGCGCAGCAGCCGGCGCGGGGCCTCGCGCACTTTCTGGGCATGGGACAGGTGGCAGGCGTCGTGATAGGCGACCTTCATCGCCTGGGGCAGGGGCGGCGGCGGGACAAGCCCCAATTCATCGAGGAAGACGCTGATGTCTTTGGTCTTGGCGGCCAGCCTCAGTGCGGCTGATTCCTCGGCGGCGCCTTTCAAGAGCAGCGGATACTCGTGCATCCCCGAACCGCAGCCGGCGGCATTGGTGATCACGGCGTCCACGTCGTCGGGGAAGACAGAAAGATTGGCGCGGGCCAATGCCGTTGCCCGTTTGCCGTCGCCGGTGTGCATGGCCAGCGCCCCACAACAGCCCTGCCCTGTTGGGATGACCACCTCGACGCCGTTCTGTTTGAGGGCGCGCAGGGTGGCCCAGTTGATGCCGGGGTTGAGCACCTGCTGGACGCATCCGACCAACAGCGCCACCCGCGCCCGCTTTGGCCCCACGGCCGGGTAGAACTCGGGCAGCGGCTCGGCTTCGGGCAGGTCGCGCGGGATCAGGCCCAGCATGGCCTGGAACCCGACCGGCATCATGCGGCGGAAGGGCCGGCCGAGCTTGCCCAAGCGCACGGCCTGGCGGAATCGGCGGGGAAAGGGAAGCGTCGTCTGGATCGTCCAGCGCGTCAGCCGGTCCAATGCCCCGCGTTTGCGCAGCGGCTCGGCCCGCAGGCGGAAGGGCATAAGCAGTTCGCCATAGGGCACGCCCGATGGGCAGGCCGTGACGCACGCCTGGCAGCCCAGACAACGATCGACATAGGGCAGCGCCTCCTCTAGCGCCAGCCCGCCCTCCAGCACATCCTTCATCAGCATGATGCGGCCGCGCGGCGAGTCCATTTCTTCGCCCAGGACGCGATAGGTGGGGCAGGTGGCCAGGCAGAAGCCGCAGTGAACGCAGGCTTCGACGGCGTTGGCCATGGCCGGGGCTTGCGGGCCGAGGGTTTCGAGGGGGATGGCGTGTCGCATGGTAGGCAGGGGCAGTGAGAGGGGTCAGGCGGGCGGGGTTTATTGGAAGCGGCCGGCCGGATCAAGGGCGCCTTTGACGCGGCTGAAAAAGATGGCGTCGGGCCGGCGGCCCAGCAGGGCCTCGCCTGCCCCGCCCGCCACCTGCATCCCGGCCAGGTTGAGGGCGCCGAGGAGGGCCTCGGCCTGCGCCCGGCCGCTGCCTGGCTCCGGCCAGGCCAACCAGGCGACATTGCCGCCGCAGCTGTAGCGACGCCTGACAGCGCTCGCCGCCAGGCGCGACTCAAGGTCGGGGATGAGGGCGGGTGTGAGCGGGATCTTGACAAGGCAGCCGTTCGCCGGCGCCCAGGCTAACTCGCGCCGCTCATGCCAAAAGCTGGCTTCTTCTTCCCCGGCCAGGCGCCGGAATTCGACGCCCACATCCGCGCCCAAAAACGCCTGCAGACGGTCGATGCGCGAGGGCAGGACATCGGCCGGGCCGCCCAAGCGCAATTCCAGCCGCTGAGCGCCATCGTCGCCGATGGCGATTTCGAGGGCTTCGAGGTCGAAGGCGCTGGTGCTCAGGCGGGTGCGCGCGGCCAGGGCAGCGACCAGCTCGGGATAGGCGGCGACCAGGGTGGCATAGGCGGCCGGACGGGGGAAGACTTTGAACGAGAGTTCGACCAGCGCGCCCAATCGCCCCAGTGCGCCCACCATCAGCTTGGGGAAATCGAAACCGGCGGCGTTCTTCACCACTTTGCCGCCCCCGCGCACCAACTGGCCCTCGCCGTCGACGAAACGGACGCCGATGAGGAAGTCGCGCACGCCGCCAAAGCGGTAGCGGCCCGGCCCAGAGGTATTGGCGGCGATGATGCCGCCCAGGGTGGCCCCGCCATCGACGAGAAGCGGGTCGAAGGGCAGATATTGGCCGTGCTCGGCCAGCATCGCTTCCACCTCGGCCGCCCTGGTGGCGGCCAGGGCGGTGAAGACGAATTCGCCCGGCTCGTAGGCGACGATGCCGGCCAGATGGGAGAGGTCGAGGCCAGCCGCACCTTCAGGGACAGACGAGAGGGCGGGTTTGCTGCCGCCGCCGATCACGCGCAGCCGCGGCGCGGCAAGCACGGCGGCTTGC
>CAYWPZ010000362.1:0-2711 GCA_964460135.1 uncultured Caldilineales bacterium
GCCGAGGATGTGGTGGTCAAGGCTTTCTTCGCCCGCACGCTCGACACCGTGCTCTTCTTTACCGACAAGGGCCGGGTCTATTCCGAGCGCGCCTTCAACCTGCCCGAAGGCAGCCGCACGGCCAAGGGTGTCCATATCAACAATGTGCTCAATCTGCAGGCCGACGAGTCGGTGACGGCGCTGATCCCTGTGCCCGGCTTCACCGAATCGCAGTATATCCTGCTGTGCACGCGCAAGGGGCGGATCAAGCGCATGGAATTGCGCGAGTTCGAGCGGGTGCGACCATCGGGCATCATCGCCTTTGGGCTGCCGGAGGATGACGAACTGGTGCGGGCCAAGCTGACGCGCGGCAACACCGATGTGGTCATCATCACCCGCATGGGCAAGGGCTTGCGTTTTCATGAGGAGGCCATCCGCCCGATGGGCCGCACCGCCGCCGGGGTGATGGGCATCGACCTGGCCGAGGGCGACGCTGTGGCCGGGCTGGCCACCGTCAGCGACGGGGCCGACGAGGAACTGCTGGTCGTGACCGAGCAGGGCTGGGGCAAGCGCGTGGCTCTGGACGACCTGCCGGTGAAGGGTCGGTACACGCAGGGTGTGTGGATGACCGACCACAGTCGGGCGGATGAGACCGGGCCGGTGGTGGTGGCGCGGGCGATCTCGCCGGAGGATGAAGTGACGTTTATGACCGTGAACGGGCTGGCTGTGCGCATGAAGGCGCGCGAGATCAGTCTCATCGGTCGGGCCGCACGCGGGGTGCGCTGCCTGCGTTTGCAGGCCGGCGACCGGCTGGTGGCGGCGGCGCGCATGGTGGATGTGGCGGTCGAGAGCGACCACGGCGAGCCGGACGCGGCCCCAGCCCCACCACCGCCGGCCTCGGCCGAAGAAGAGGCGTTTTCCACCGAGGCGGCGCTCGCATCGCCATGACGCTCAGCCAACTTCTTGGCCGCCAGCCGGGTTTGCAGCTCGAGTTTTTGCCCCGGCCGGAGATGGAGCCGCTGATGGAAACCATCGTCGCCCTGGCCAACAGTGAGGGCGGGCAGATCGTGGTCGGGACCGACGCCTCCGGCCGGTTGGTGGGCGGTCTGCAGGCCGAGGATGCCGACGATGTGGTGCGCACGGCGCTGGTGCAGGTTCAGCCGCCGTTGCGGGTCGAGGTCGAGCCATACGAACTGCCCCAGGGCACGGTTCTGGTCTTTGCGGTCCCGCGCACGGGCGACTTGCACAGCCTGGCCGATGGCCGGGTGCTGGTGCGGCGGGGTGCAACCAACCAGGTGTTGACCGGCGATGACCTGGCCTTGCTGGCGACCAGCCGCGGCAGCGGCGCTTTCGAGACCGAGGAAGTGGACGGAGCCGGGCTGGCCGATTTCGATAGGGAGGTGGTGGCCGAGTATGTCGAGCATCGCCGCCGCCGCCAGCCGCGCGCCTTTGTTGGTTCGACCGAATCGTTGCTCAAGCAGATCGGCGCCCTCGGCCCCACCGGCGCCGCCACGGTGATGGGCGTCTTGCTTTTCGGCCGCGAGCCGCAGCTTTTTTTGCCGCAGGCCGGGCTGACCTTTGTCAAGTTCGCCGGCAGCGACCGTCACGGCGAAACAGGGCAGATCGGCTATGGCCGCCGCGAGGATGTGCAGGGGCCGCTGGCGCGCATCATCGAGCGCGCCTGGCAGGTGGTGTGGGAGGAAATGGCCAAGCAGTCGGTGGTGCGGGGGCTGGTGCGCGAGGAGGAGAGCGAGTATCCGGCTACGGCCGTGCGCGAGGCATTGGTGAATGCCGTGGCCCATCGCGATTATCATCTTGGCGGCCGGCGCATCGAGGTGCTGATGTATCGCGACCGGCTGGAAGTCGCCTCGCCGGGCGGATTGCCGGGCTACATCACCCTGCAGAACATCATCGACGAGCACTACAGCCGCAATCCCCGCCTGGTGAATGGCCTGTTGCAGTGGGGCTATATCGAGGAGCTGGGGCTGGGTGTGGACAAGATGATCGAGTCGATGGTGGCGGCGGGGCATCCCCAGCCCGAATTCCGGGCGACGCCGCATTCGGTCGTGGTCACGCTGCGCAAGGGCCGCGAACTGGGCCAGCCGGGGGCCAGAGCGCAGTGGGAGCAGAGTATGAACGAGCGGCAGATGCAGGCGCTGCAATTCGTCCAGCGCGAGGGGCGCATCAGCAACAAAGATTACCGCGACCTCTGCCCCACCGTCAGCGCCGAAACCCTGCGCCTGGACCTGGCCGACCTGGTGGATAAGGGCCTATTGCTGAAGATCGGCGATAAAAAGGGGACCTATTACGTGCTCAAGCGTCGCGGCAGCGTCTGAGGCGCTTTTATCCCAAGTTTTATCCCAAATCCATTTGGGATAAATTGGCTTTTCCTTTGGCTTGCTCCAGGCGGGTTGCGTGGTATACTTGCGCCCGTCTTCCCCATTTCTTGTCTTGACGGAGCTTGCATGAGCCAACGTAGCTTCCAGGCCCGCCGCCGGCAACAGCGCCCGCGTTCACCGTGGGCGGCGATGCTGATCCCTTTCCTTGCCATCCTGATCACGTTCGGGCTGTTTTATGTGCTCGTTCGCACACTGGGTGGAGGAGCCGCGCCCCCGCCGACGCCAACCGCGCCCCCCCCCCCCCCCCCCCAAACCCCGCCCCCCCCCCCCCCCCCCCCACGGGGCACGCCCCCCGCCCCACCCCCCCCCCCCCCCGGACCGGGCCCCCCCCCC
>CAYWPZ010000362.1:2721-3430 GCA_964460135.1 uncultured Caldilineales bacterium
CCCACCGCCACCGAAGCCCTGGCGCCCACCCCCACGCCCGAACTGGCCACGCCCACGCCCGAACCCACGCCCACGCCTGAACTTCCCACCCCCACCCCACTGCCGGCCGGCCCAGATGTCTTGCGCGTCGGCGGCCAGGCCACCGTCAATGCCGAAACCGGCCTGCGGATGCGAAGCGGGCCGGGCACTAATTTCGACCCCGTCGCCACCCTGCCCGCCGGGGCCATCGTCGAGATCATCGGCGGGCCGGAGCGGGCCGATACCTACACCTGGTGGCAGATTCGCTACAAGCAGGCCGATGGCAGCCAGCTAGAAGGCTGGGCCGCGGGCGATTTCTTGGATCCGGGCGCCGGTTGAACCGCCATTTCGTCGTAACGACTTCAGTCGTTCTTGCCCACACCAACGACTAAAGTCGTGACTACGAGGGGCGAGGCTCTATTTCTTGTCCTCGGGCAAGACGATGTTGAGCACAATGCTCACCACCGACACGATCAGCGCCCCCCACAGGGCGGGGAAGAAACCGGCGACGGTGAAATCGATGCCCAGGAGACCGGCGACGCTGCCCGTCAGCCACAGCATCAGGGCGTTGATGACGATGATGAACAGCCCCAAGGTCAGGGCCACGAGCGGGCAGGTGAGGAAGCCGATGACAGGCTTGATCAGGGCGTTGACAAGCCCGAAGATGAGCGCTACCCACAGCAGGTCGGTG
>CAYWPZ010000363.1:0-3406 GCA_964460135.1 uncultured Caldilineales bacterium
CAGGACGGCGGCGAGGAGGCCGGGCAGGCGGGGGGCTTCATCAAGAAGGGGGATGGCGATGGTGACAAAAGGCGTGTTGCTCACCGGCTAGGGCTGGTCGAGGGCGGCGAGGGCGCGGGGCAGTTCGTCCCACCAGGGCACTCGCTGGCGTCCGAGTTCGAGCCAGCGGCGGGCGGCGGCGACATCGCCGGCTTGACGAGAGATCGTGGCGAGGTGGAGGTAGGTCGGGCCGTACAGGGGGTCGAGAGAAAGCAGGGACTGGAGATCCGCCAGCGCGCCAGCGTCGTCGCCGCCAGCGGCCCTAAGCAGGGCCAGGCGGTTGCGCGCTTCGATATCGTTGGGCGAGAGGGCCAATAGTTGCTCAAAACGAGTGCGAGCCTGGGAAGTCCAGCCAGGATCGGCGGCCGAGCGTTGGCGCAACCAGTCGGCGTAGGCGGCCAATGCTTCGGGTGCAAGCGGCTGGCTGGCGATGGCGGCTTGATAGAGTCGAGCGACTTCCTGCGCCTGGGGGTCGGTGAGGGAGGAGTCTGGGGCGAGCAGGGCGTTCTCGGTGGGGGCGATGCCGGCGGCCAAGACGTGGTCGTTGGGGCTGAGGGCGAAGGCCCGGCGCATGTAGGCGCGACGGTCGGCAGTGAAGTCTGGGCCGGGGCGCAGGAGGGCGCTCTTGAAGGCGATGTCGCCGTAGACCGGCAGGTTGAGGGGCACGGCCAGGGCAAGAGCGGCAGCGCAAAGGGCCAGGGCCGGGCGGCGCCGCGAAGGTTCGAGGAGGAGTACGACCTGCGCCGCAAGCCATGCGAGCAGCCAGGTGTAGGCCAGCCAGGCGGGAAGACCGCTGAAGCGATTGAGAATCAGGGCAGGCAGGATGGCAACCAACGACAAGAGGAAGGCCGCTAGATCACGGCCAGGCTTGGGCCGGGCGGCCACGATGAAAGCCACAAGGTAGAGCAGGAGGAGAGCGGCCAGCCAGAGCAGTAGCGACCGCGGCAGTGCGGCGCTGAGACTGAAGCCGATGCCAGCCGCAGCCACGCCCGCCAGGTGAAACGGCAGGCCAGAGGCGGCGCCGGCCACTGGTTTGGGGGGGTGGGCGCCATCGCCAGCGGCAACCAGGCCGGCCAGGGTCCAGATCAGCAGGTCGGAGGCATGGGTGGGAAAGCTGAAGCCGAGCAGAAGCCAGTGCCCGGCCAGGGCGGCCAGCAGGTAGGGTTTGAGTGAGGGGGCCGGGTCGCGATGGGCGGGTAGGGGCCACAGCGCCAGGGCCAGCCCGACGAGAAGACCGGCAGTGAAGCCGAGGGGCGCCGCCCGCCACCCGGCCAATGCCGCTGCCAGCCCGGCCAGCAGGCCCGCCCCGGCTATTTGCATGGCGAGGGGCAGCCATGACTGCCGCCAGGGCGACGGTCGCGGCAGTAATCGCGCCCCCAGACCGGCCCAGAAGATCGTCCACATCGCCAGGCCGGGCAGCCCGACCTGGCCGAGGAGGTCGAGGACAAAGGTGTGGGCGCGGTCGGGGATGCGGAATGCCCAGTCGATCTCGAAATGGGCGAGCGCCGCCGGCGTGTAGGGGGCCAGGGCCAGGGCCAGGCTGTCAGGGCCGAGGCCGGAGATGAGCAGGCGCGGCCGGTCGGCCAGGAGATCGAGCACGGCCTGCCAGATGAGCAGGCGCTGGCCGCCGGTGCCGCCGCTGGCAAAGAGATCACCCAGGCGCGGTGGAAGGGCGGCAGGTGTTGCCCAGGCCACGAGGAGCAGGAGCAGGCCCAGCAAGAGGACAAGCGCCCCGGCCATTTGGATGGTGCGGCGGCCCTGCCGCTGACCCCAGGCCAGGAAGAAGATGACGATGGCAGCCAACAGGCCAAAGAGGGCGCTGCGACTGCCGGTGGCAAAGAGCGCCGCGGCTAGCAGAAGCAGGTAGAATCCCAGACCCAGGCGCGATCCTCGCCCCAAACCCGGCCCCACCCGCAGTCTGGCCAGGCCGAGGATGACGGCCAGGAGCAGGAAGTCGGCAAGAAACAACGGATTGCCCAGGCTGCCGGCTGCGCGCTGACCGAGGGCGAAACTGACCGTGCCCGACCGCACAGGGTCGTGGCCCAGGACCTGCATCAATCCGTAGAAGGCGGGCGCGGCGGCGCCGATGAGGAGGGCATCGACGACTGCCCACAACCAGCCAGCTTTGGTCGCTGCTGCGGCCGCCCACATGAACGCAACCCCCGCCAGGAGCGCCAGCAGTCCCATCCCTCGCTCGTAGTTGCCCCAGAGGGCGGTGATAGGATCGACGCCGAACAGGGTGCTGGCTGCCGTGGCGACGATCACACCCGCTGCCATCTTCCAGATGCCATCGATCTGTGACCAACGCAGCCGGTTGCCTGAGTTCCGGTTTTTCAGGGCTTCGAGCAGGGCGATGAGAGCGACGACTGCGGCCAGGGATCGGATCAGTGCAGCCTTGTCCGGTTCGAAGCTGGTGTTGCTTTGGATGTTGAAGAAGGCCGGGATGCTTGCCAATGCCACCAACAGGGCGGGCGCAGGAGAGAGGCGGATGGGGGGGATAGGCGGATTTCGGCTGCTTGGCATCAAGGGCGGGTGCAGGGGATGGGCGGATTAGGGGGATGGGCGCAGGAGGCGTTGGTAGAGCGCCAACCAGTGCTCGCTGCGACGGGCAGGGTCGAAGCGCGGTTGCGAACGGTAGGCGAGGCCCAGGTCGGGGCCGCGGGGAAAGTCGGGGGCCAGGATGGTCTGTAGGCCGTCGCCGAGAGCAGGGAGGCTGAGGGGGGTGAAGAGGCGGGCGTGCGGGGCCTGGGCGCAGAGATGGGGCAGGCCGCCGGTGCGGGCGGCCAGGACGGGGACGCCAAGCGCTAGTGCCTCGAAAACGGTCATGCCCCAGGCTTCGCGGCGGGAGGGGGCGATGACGGCATCGACGGCCAGCAACCAGGGGCGGATGTCGGTCTGGAAGCCAAGCGGGTGGATGCCGACAGGGCGCTCGACTAAGTCGCCTGATCGCACGCCGTCACCGGCAATCCAGAGGTGAAGGTCAGGAAAACGGCGGCGCAGGTCGGGCCAGACGGCCAGCAGCCAGTCGATGCCTTTTTCGGGTGACAAGCGCCCGGCAAAGAGGAGATGGCGCCCGGGTGGCAGTTCAATCGCAGGCGGCAGGGGGCCGGGGGGAAGGATGGCGGTGGTGTTGCCTGCCACATGCAAACGATCAGCGCTCACGCCAGCGGCGGCCAGATGCGTCTCCCAAGCAGACGAGACGCAGACGACGGCATCGGCCCGGCGCAGTGCAGCGCGATCGCAGGCATTCCAGAGGCGCATGGCGGGGTGTTCTTGGGTGTGGCCGTGTGATTCGGCCAGCCAGGGCAGCCGGCGGCGCGTCAGGCAGGCTAACACATCGCTACGGTAGTCGCAAGTGTGGATGATT
>CAYWPZ010000364.1:0-3367 GCA_964460135.1 uncultured Caldilineales bacterium
GCAACGGATCGCCAGCTGCAATCTCGACACAGCCCAGCGGGTCGTCACAGGTGTAAGTGTCCACCTTCTTGGGGCCGGCCATGGCAACTTCGGCGGCCTCGGGGTAGATCTTCATCGGCGAGGTAACGTTGGGGTTCCAGTCGGTGGCCGACATGACCTCGTAGACGGCGATCTTGGGGTCGGCGCAGTCGCCGTTGGGGTCGCAGGTGATGTTGCCGGTCAGACCCTGGAAGTCCTTGGTGGCGGCGATGGCGTCGCGCAGGGCCGTGCGAGGAATGAAGAGCTTGTCGCCGTCCTGCACGGCCACCTTCTTGATTGCTTCGGCGAAGACGTTGGTGGCGTCGTAGGCATGGGCGTGGAAGGCGCTGACAGGCGGTTCGCCGTACTTCTCCTGGTGTTTGGTCAGGAAACCGCCGTAGGCATCGCCAAAGGCGCTGAAGTCGGGGCTGCTGAGATACATGCCGACCACGTTCTCACCGGCGGCTTCGACGAAGTCGGGCGAGAAGATGCCATCCGAGCCCATGATCTTGACCGATTCCAGGCCCGGCACTTCGCGAATCTGCGAGGTGATGAAGCCGCCTTCGGCGACGAAGATGGGGTAGTAGACGATCTCAGGGCCTTCGGCGGCGATGGTGGTCAGCACCGGGCGCATGTCGGTGTCGCCGGCATTGACAGCCTGGGCCGAGACGACCTTGCCGCCGAGCTTCTCGAAGTTCTCGGTGAAGGCGTTGACCAGACCCTGGGCGTAGACCGAGCCATCATGGATGGTGGCGGCCTTGGTCAGCCCCAACTCGTTGTAGACGAACTCAGCCGCCACGCGGCCCTGCACCTTGTCGTTGTGGGCGGTGCGGAAGTAGCCGTAGATGTGCTTGGCGGGGTCGGTGAGGTCGGGGGCGGTGTTGGAGGGCGAGATCATGCTCAGACCGGCCTCGATCAGGATGGGGGCGCCGACGCGAGCCTCGGACGAGCAGGAGGTGCCGACGATGCCGACCAGAGAGGTGTCGGAGGCCAGCTTGGTGGCAGCCGCCTGGCCGCCTTCGGGGTTACAGCCGGTGTCTTCGCCCACGATTTCGATCGGGTGGCCGAGCAACTCACCGCCCATGTCGTCGGCGGCGATTTCCATGCCGCGCACCGCATCCTGACCCAGGGTGGCGTTCGGACCAGCCGTCACCATTGCATAGCCCAACCGCAACGGATCGCCAGCTGCAATCTCGACACAGCCCAGCGGGTCGTCACAGGTGTAGCCGGCGGCGGGAGCGGCGGTTGGCGCTTCGGTGGCGGCCGGGGCCACGGTGGGGGCGGTAGTGGCGGCGGGAGCGGTGGTGGGGGCTGCGCCTCTGCCGCCGCAGGCAGCCAGGACGAGGGCGAGGATCACAAGTAGGGCAAGAGTGATCCACTTGTATTGCTTCATAACGCTTCTTCTCCTTGAATGAAGTGAGTGAAAGGGTGGTGGCGGCGTGTTTGTCACGCCAACGTGGTCAGATGCGAACATAAACGACTCGACGCTGAGTACACAAACCATTCGATTCCCCGATTTGGTGGGGGGAAGTATAGCGGGAGTTAGGGATTTGTCAAACAGGTATGCACCGCGCGGGAAGGTCGCTCACGAAAGCGCGCGCAGCGAGGCGTCGGCGTCGATGACTTTGGCCCGACCCGCCGCTTGCGCCCGCCGCACGCGCTCGGCCAGGGCTTCGTCGCCGAGGGCCAGGATTTTGGCGGCGAGCAGGGCGGCATTGTCGGGGTCGAGCACCAGGGCCGGGGCGACGCCGGATGGGGTGCGGAGCGAGGAGAAGATGTCGGCCCCGCCGAAGCTGTCGGAGTAGGGCGGGCAGGCGATGACGGGGGCGCTGACGCGGGCATCGACCGCCCCGCTGAGCGCGTTCGAGCGCCCGGCGATGGTGATGTAGACGCGCGGCTCGCCCCGGCTTTCGTACTCATCCAGCACGGCGATGAGGTGCTCAAGCGTCTTGTGGGCCGAGGCGACGCGCATCTCGCTGGCGATGCCGAAGGCGTCAAGCGCCTTGACGATTTTCTTGGCGTGTTCGAGGTCGGCAGCCGACCCCATGAGGATGGGGATGATCATGGTTCCGTGTTCCGTGTTCTGGTCTACCGGTCTACCGCTACTTGTCTACTTGTCTACCCTGTGTACCTCCCCACCAACCTCACCGCCCGCCAAAGTCCCAGGTCGCGGAAGCCCAGCCGTCGGTAGATGGCGCCGGCGGCGGGGTGGTGGTAGTAGAGGACGGGGCGCAAGCCATCGTCGAGCAGGGAGCGGCAGAGGGCAGTCATGGCGGCGAAGGCGTAGCCGTGGCCGCGGTGGTGGGGCGGGGTGTAGACGCCGCCGATCATGGCTGCTGTTCTTGTTTCGGCGTTGGTCAACACCGAGCTGACGATCTCGCCCCCGACTTCGACGATGAAGACCCGTCCGCTGGTCAACGGGCGCTCGACGCCGCGCGGGGTGCGGGCCATGTCTTCGGCCCCGACATACAAGGCGCAGAGGGCGTCGAAGTCGGCCAGGGTGGCGCGACGGGCGGGCCAGCGAGCGCCGGCGGGGTTGAAATCGGCGGCGTCGAGGTCGCAGAGGTATTCGATCACTTCCTCGGTTGCCTGATAGCGATGGATGAAGGGCTGAAAACTGGGCGTGTGGCGGGTGTTATCCTGCAGGCGGGCGGCGCCGGCGGGATGCGAGTCCAGCGCCTGGCCGAAGCCGGCGTAATCGCAACCCGGCCCATCGGCGATGTTCCAGCCATCCATGTAGCGATTGAGGACGCCGTTGATCCGGCCCCGTGCGTCGAAGCTGCCCCAAAACTGGCAGATGTCGGCTTCCAGCCCCAGCGATTCGATGTTGCCCAACAGATAGAGGTTTAGGGCCGGGTTCTGGGCGCAGAAGGCGTGGGTTAGGTCGCGATCGGCGTTGGTGAGGGTGCGGATCATGGGGGGAGGCAGGGAGGAGGAGATGGGGAGGAGAAGTGTGGGGCAGAGTATAGCCGTTCAAGCCAGCCCGCAAAAAATGCTCCCTCCCTTCGCGTCCCTTTGCGCCCTTCGCGGATCAACCCCACGTCGGCAGCGGCGGCAACCTGGTCGCCCACCCTCGACTTTCTTCGCGTCCCTTCGCGCCCTTCGCGGATCAACCCTACGGCAGTTCGATCAGCCAGAGGTTCTTGTCGCTGCTCTCGACAAAGACCACCCGGCGGCCATCGGGCGACAGCCGCCAATCGCCGTTGGCGATCTTGAACGGCGTCGTCTGCGGGTCGGTGAGCGGTCGCACATGGCCCGTGGCGGGGTCCAGTTGCAGAAGCTGGTGCCAGGCGGCGTCGGGGCGGAAGGGGACGATCATCAGCCGATCCTGCCCGCTCGCACAGCCGTC
>CAYWPZ010000365.1:0-3344 GCA_964460135.1 uncultured Caldilineales bacterium
CGCCGGCGCCCGCTACCGCGATGACCAGCTCGAGATACGTTTCAAGTCGCGGAAGAATGGGGCGAATGGTTAGGCCAATTCCGCTTCCTCCCAGGCTCGATACGCCGCCAGCAAACGTCTGCTGATCGGCCCAATCCCGCCCAAGACATGGCCTCCGACGCGATGGATCGGTAAAACGCCGCGGCGGGTCGAGGTCAGAAAGGCTTCATCCCAGCCCGGAAGCTGGCTCAGCGGCAGTGGCTGGCGTCGGAAAGGAATCGCCAGGTCGTGGGCCAGCCGGATGACGCGATCCATGACCGTGCCCTCCAGCACCGCGCCCAAAGGCGGGGCAAATAAGACGCCCCCCTGGACGATAAAAACGTTGCAGTTCGACCCCTCGGTCACATTGCCTTCGCGATCGACCAGCAGGGCGTCGTGCGCGCCTGCAGCCACGGCTGCCTTCCTGGCCAGACCGGGCACCAGGGTGTTGAAGGATTTCACCAGCGGCAAGGCCCTTTCGCCGTGATAGATCACCACCGGCACGCCGATCTCATAGTCTTCCGCCGCCGGGGCATTGTAGGACATCTGATAGATGAAGACATCCGCTTCGGGCCGGCCCAGGTCCATGGCCAGGACGCGCACCAGGCCATCAGGCGTGCTGGCCGCCATCACCTGATAGCACCAGTTGCCAAGCGTTTCCAGATCGGCGGCCAGGTTCAGTTGGGCGCCGCGCGCCGATTCCTGCATGCGGGCCAAATGCTCGTTCAGGGCGATGAGCTTGCCGCGACGGGCGAGGATGGTCTCGTAGACGCCCAGCGCCCCGACCAGGGCCGGGGTGGTGACGGGAATGTGGCATTCAGCCTGGGGCAGAAGCTGGCCGTTGTGCAAAATGAGGGGGTAGATAGACATAAGGCATCTTCGCCAGAGGATTTGCTAAGTTTCATTATACTCCCTGCCCGGCTTTGTGCTAGGATGCGCCTTGACATTGGATGATTGCCAGAGCAAGACGACCTCGCCCCTACCCGCCTGCTATGCCTTCCGCTGGGGCGAGGCGACCTCGCCCCTACCCGCCTCGCCTGCCATGCCCCCCACCGGACACGCCCAACGCCCCACCTGGGAGAAGTACCTGACCGACTACAACGAAGGCCTGGGTCTGGTCTACGAGCGCTTCATCCTCAACGATTTTCTGGAGGCCCTCCGCCGGCGATTCGGCATTCGGACGGTTTTGGAGGCGCCGATCTACGGTATGGCCGGGGTCAGCGGCATCAACAGCGTCCCCCTGGCCCAGGCTGGCTGCCAGGTGACGTTGGTCGATGACACAGAGGATCGGGCCGGACAGGTCCGGCGCATCTGGGGCGAACTGGGGCTGGCGCCGGAGATGGCGCTCGTCTCGCCCGACCGTTGGAGCGCCCTGCCTTTCGCCAGCGCCAGCTTCGACCTGACCTGGAACTGGGCGGCGCTGTGGTATCTGCCGGATGCAGCCGGGCTATTGCGCGAACTGGCTCGTCTCAGCCACCGCCTGGTCTTCGTGGCCATGCCCAACACGCTGCAAGTGGGCTACTGGATGCGCAAATGGCTGCTCGATCGCGACTTCTTCCCCACCGTCGACGAACGTTGGGTCAACATCCGCTTGTTGCGGCGCACCTTGGAGCAAGCCGGGGTGAAGACCATCGCTACCGGCGTGCTGGACGTCCCGCCCTGGCCCGACACCGTCATGCCGGCCAACGAAGTGCTCAAGCGCCTGGGCATCCGCAGCCGCAAATTGGAGCAGCAGTTCACGGGCGAAGGCTGGAGCTGGAGCACGATGGCCTACTATCTGGGCCAGCAGCCCGATTTGCGTCAGCGCGTGCTCAAATATGCCTGGCTAGATCACGCCCGCCTGCCGTGGCAGGTCAAAGCTATCTGGGCGCATCATCGCTGGCTGTTGGGTGAAGTCCGGCGCTAGCATCCGGCCGGAGCTTCTCCGTTTCGACGATGGAGGGTAGACAATGGACGCCGACATCTTCGATCAGCTCAGGCAAAGCCTGGAAGCCGGCCGCCTGGTGGCCTCGGCCACCATTCTCGCCGGCCCCCAGGCTGGGGCCAGGATGCTGGCCTGGCCCCATGGCCGGACGGCGGGCAGTCTCGGCCGGCCTGAACTCGAGCACGAGATCGCCGATCGGATGCAGGCGCTTCTGAGCGATCAGCAAACGGCCCGTGAGCGTTTCGAGCAGGGCGGGGTGGTGTACGACGTTTTCATCGAGATTTTCCCGCCGCCGGCGCGTCTCATCATCGTCGGCGCCGCCCATGTCGCCATCCCGTTGGTCAGCTTCGCCCGTCTGCTTGGCTTCCGTACCACCGTCATCGACCCCCGCCCGGCCTTCGCTACCGCCGACCGTTTTGGCCATGCCGACCAGCTCTTGCAAGGCTGGCCGGACGATCTGCTCCCCGGCCTGCATCTGGACGAGGGCTGCTACGTCGCCGTCCTCAGCCACGACGACAAGATCGACCTGCCGGCCCTGGCCCTGGCCGTGCGCAGCCCCGCCCGTTACATTGGCGCCCTGGGTTCGCGCAAGACCATGGCTCGGCGGGCCGAGCGGCTGCGCGAGATGGGGGTGAGTGATGAAGCCTTGCGGCGCGTTCATCATCCCATCGGTCTTGACTTGGGCGGTCGGCGGCCCGAGGAGACGGCGCTGGCGATCATGGCGGAAATCGTGGCGGTGCAGAACGGACGGGGTTGAGGTGTTGCGGCCGGAGCCAGACCCGCCCCAACCCGTCCAACCCCGATTGCGCCTGGCTGATATGACCTAGACATCTTCATAAGACGAATCTTTGACAAAGCAGACAAGAATCATGGGTGTGAGACACCAATGACAGCCTGGTCAACGAGTTCGTCGAGGATGCGATTGAGTTGGGCAAGGACGTCTCGTAAGGGAGAAGGAAGCGGTTGGTCGGGGTCGAGAGCAGCAAAGGTGGGGCGAAAGATGCGGGTGTGCAACTTGGAAAGCAAGAGAGCTACCTGACGGCCGTAGGTGGTGAGCTGGTAGCGATAACTGGTTGCATGCGCCAGAAGATGCCTTTGAGCCGCAAACGACGGAGGTCATAGGACATCTGAACTGAGGTGTAGCGGTTGGGGTCGAGGCCGAGTAAGTCAGCAACCTGGGTGCGCAAAGAACGATTGGTCAAGCCTTGTGGCAGGTGAGCAAAAGACGTGAGTGCATTGAGCAAAGCCATCACTCGCGGTTGGCCCAGGCGCAAGGCCGGGGTCGGTTGACCGTCCGGATTGACGGTGGGCAGGACAAGGCGTTCCAAACTCTGGGCAGACAAGGAACAGGCGAAGCTGACATGTTGGGCGTCGAGAAGACGCCGATTGATTTGACGACCCA
>CAYWPZ010000366.1:0-3318 GCA_964460135.1 uncultured Caldilineales bacterium
CGACGGGCGGCCGCGGCGGCGCTCGTCGCGCTGGCCTGTGGCTCGGAACGCAACGAAGAGCCGGCGCCGAGCGCGCCCGCGGCGACGAGCGGGGCGGACGCACGCGCTCCGTCCGCGCTCGCGCCGGGCCAGGCCGCACCCGTGCAGCCCGGGAGCCGCGTCGCCCCGGCGACCGGCGACGACGGCAGCGTCTCGCGCCGTGCGCGAGAGCGGCGTCGCGCGCGCGAGGCGCAGAGCCCCGAGGAGCGCCGCGCGGTCTGGCGGAAGCGGCTCGGCGTCCCCGAGGATCCCGAGGCGCGCCGCCGCCTGCGCGAGGCCGGCGCCGCGCGCGACGCCGCGCTCGTGCCGCAGCTCGATGCCGAGGATGCCGCAGCCCGCCTCGAGGCCGTGCGCGAGGTCGACCTCCAGGGCCCCGGGCGGGAGCGGGTCTTCGCGCTCGCGAGCGACGACCCCGATCCCGCGATCCGCGCGGCGGCGTACGAGCGGCTCTACGAGGAGCCGGCGGCCACCGCGTGCCAGATCGCGCGCCACGGGCTCTCGGACCCCGACGCGTCCGTGGTGCGGGTCGCGATCGAGGTGCTGAGCCTCTTCGGCGACGAGTCGAACGTCGCGGAGCTCGAGACGCTGGCCGCGGAGCACGGCGATCCGCAGGTCCGCGAGGCCGCCGCCGATGCGCTCGAGGTGCTGCGCTGAGCCGCTTCGCGAGCCGGCGCGCCGCCTTGCCAACCCCTGCCGCGTCTCCTACCAATCCCCTTCACCGGGGCGTTAGCTCAGTTGGTAGAGCGCCGTGCTCACACCGCGGAGGTCACTGGTTCGAGCCCAGTACGCCCCACCACACCCGATGAGACGGGGATCGGCCCGGTAGCTCAGCCTGGATAGAGCACCAGCCTCCGAAGCTGGGGGTCGCGCGTTCGAATCGCGCCCGGGTCACCACCCTTGCCGCCGCTCCCGGCCCGCCGCCCGCCGGCGGGCCGGGTTGAGGAGACCGAGCATGGCCGCTGCCGCAACGACCCCCGGACGCTTCGGAACGCACGGGCGGATCCTGGTCGCGGACCTCTCGACGAAGACGAGCCGGGTCGAGACGGTGGAGGAGGAGGTCTACAAGGCCTTCCTCGGCGGCTACGGGCTCGGCGCCTACCTGATGTGGAAGCACTATCCGAAGGGCGCCGACCCGCTCGCCCCGGAGGCGTGCTTCGCGATCGTCTCGGGCCTGCTGACCGGAGCACGCACGCCCTTCTCGGGACGGATCCAGATCGTCGGCAAGTCGCCGCTGACCGGCGGCTGGGCCGATTCGAACTCCGGCGGCAGCGTCGCGAGCCAGCTGCGGCGCGCCGGCTACGACGCACTGCTCGTGGTCGGCCGCGCCAGCGAGCCGACGGTGCTCGTCGTCCGCGACGGCGAGGTGCGCTTCGACCCGGCCGCCGAGCTCTGGGGCCAGGAGATCCCGCCGGTCTT
Organism: uncultured Caldilineales bacterium; assembly: GCA_964460135.1. GTDB lineage: Bacteria > Chloroflexota > Anaerolineae > J102 > J102 > SSF26. The sequence continues at coordinate 1,456 of CAYWPZ010000366.1, forward strand.
CGACCGCCTGCGCGAGCGCTACGGCGCGCGCTCCGAGGTCGGCGTCAGCGCGATCGGCCCGGCGGGCGAGCAGCAGGCGCTGATCTCGAGCGTGATGAACGACCGCTACCACGCCTTCGGGCGCCAGGGCTTCGGCGCGCTCTACGGCAGCAAGCACCTGAAGGCCATCGTCGTCGGCGGCACCGGCGAGGTGCCGGTCGCGGACCCCGCGCGCTTCCGAGCGATCTGCGGTGGGATCAACAAGGAGTACAAGAGCGCGCTCTCGTGGACCATGCGGCTCATGGTCTGGTTCACGAAGCCCAAGCGCCACCTCGGCTTCCTCTACCGCTGGGCGACGAAGCTCGGGCTCAAGATCGACGCGCCGGCGAAGGCGATGCGCCAGCTCTGGAGCGACCGCGGCACGACGGGCGCCGTCGCGATCAGCATCGAGAACGGCGACGGTCCGGTGAGGAACTGGAAGGGCGTCGGCTCCGTCGACTTCCCGATGGCGACCAAGGGCTGGAAGATCGACGGCGGCGAGGTCGACAAGTACATCACGAAGAAGCTCTCGTGCGGCGATTGCCCGTGCCCGTGCAAGGGGATCGTCGCGGTGAAGAGCCGCGGGCTCTCGGACGTGCGGCGGCCCGACTACGAGACGATCGCCGGCTTCGGCGCGAACCTGCTCAACGACGACATCGAGATCGTCACGGCCTGCCACGACGCCTGCAACCGCTTCGGGATGGACGCCGTCAGCGCGAGCGCGACGATCGCGTGGGCCTGCGAGGCGGTCGAGGAGGGCCTCCTCTCGCCCGCCGAGCTCGACGGGATCGACATGCGCTGGGGCAACGGCGAAGGCGCGCTCGCGCTCACGATCAAGATGGGCAAGGGCGAGGGCTGCGGCACCTGGCTGCGCCACGGCTCCGCGCGCGCCGCGCAGCACCTCGGCCGCGGCAGCGCGCGCTTCGCGGTGCACGTGCACGGCCAGGAGCCGGCCTACCACGACCCGCGCTTCACGTCGCTGATGGGCGTCACCTACATCTCCGACCCGACGCCCGGCCGCCACACCGCCGGCAGCGCGTCGTGGAACGAGACCTTCAACGCGAAGTTCCCGCTCCCCGACGCCGCGGACCCGAAGGAGGTCACGGTGTCGTGGAAGGGCGTCGAGGGGAAGGGCCGCGCGCAGGCGCTCTACAGCAACGCGCACCAGGTGATGAACGGCCTCGGGCTGTGCATGTTCACGAACCTGACGGGCATGCTGCCGTGGGCCGAGCTCACGAACGCGCTGACCGGCTGGAACCTGAGCGAGAAGGAGCTGCTGCACAACTGCGTTTTTCTCCTCAACGCCGGTCACGAGACGACCACCAACCTGATCGGCAACGGCATGTGGCTGCTGCTCGCGCACCCGCGGGAGCTGGCGAGGCTGCGCGCCGATCCGGGGCTGCTGCCGGGCGCGATCGAGGAAATGCTGCGCTACGAGGGACCGATCCAGCTCAACAACCGCCGCCTCACCGCGCCGATGGAACTCTCCGGCAGGCGGCTCGCCGAGGGGACGCTGGTCACGATCGGCATCGGCGCCGCCAACCGCGATCCGGCGCAGTTTCCCGATCCCGAGCGCTTCGACGCCGGACGCAAGCCCAATCGCCACGTCGCGTTCGGCCAGGGCGAGCACGCCTGCGCCGGCATGAACGTGGCGCGGATGGAAGCGCGCATCGCGTTCAGCCGCCTGCTCGCGCGCTTTCCGCGGCTCGAGCCCGCGGGCGAGCCGGTGCGCGACCGGCGCATACGGTTCCGCGGTTTCCGCCGCCTGCCGCTGCGCGTGCAGGCGTAGGGCTGGTGTGTTGAGTCAGAAATCCGTGACGGTTTCTTCATCGATTTCGGGACTTC
>CAYWPZ010000367.1:0-1877 GCA_964460135.1 uncultured Caldilineales bacterium
TCGCTCGGCCCGCTCCGGAGCTGGCTCCGCGATGCCCCCGCCGCCCGGCCGCCCCCGCCCACAAACCCAGGCCGACAAAGCCGATCACGCACAGCCAAGCGAAGGCGTCGCCGATGCGGGCGTAGAGCGTGGACGCGCCTTGCCCGGCCACGGCAGCGGTCAGCAGCCAGTCGCCGTCTTCGAAGTGGCTGGAGGCCGCCACCACCCGGCCGTAGGGGTCGACCGCCAACGACAAGCCCTGATCCGCCTGGCGCAGGATGCTGACGCCATTCTCGATCGCCCGGAAGACTGCCATCTGGCCGTGCAGGGGGTCGATCGCGCGCCAATCGTGGGCGGGGATGAGCAGCAGCCCGGCCCCAGCCTGCCCCACCTGACGCACCACCGCCGGAAAATCCGCATCCCAACAGATGACGCCCGCCAGCCGGCCATAGGGCGTATCCACCACCTGCAAGACGCCGTCACCCCTGAGCGAGCCTTCGAACATGTTGCCGCCATATTTGACATGATCGAGGACGATGGCGCCGCTGGGGTCGATCAGCAGCAGTCGGTTCTCAGGTGTGCGGTCAGTACCGGCGAACAACTTGAACACGGGAACGGCAAGGTAGATGCCTTCCTCCCGCGCCAGTTCCTGCGCCGCCGCCGTCAGCGCCTCCACATCCTCGGCTACGCCGATGCCGGCGCCTTCCGGCCAGAGGATGATCCTGGCCCCGGCCTGCGCCTGCGCCCGCGTCTGTTCGAGATAGCGGCGGTGATAGGCGGCGGTGGTGGCCCGGAACGCCGCCGGATCGCTGTCCAGCAGAGGCATCAGCTCAGCGAAGTTCACTTCCACGGCCGTGAACGCGGCCACAGGCGTGGCTTGGGCCGCTTCGGGCGCGGCCAGCAGGCGCACGCCGCCAAAGCCGATCACCGCCAGCAAGAGGGCGGCGTAGAGGGCGGCGCCGCCGCGGATGCGCGGCCAGGCAAAGCCTTGCTCCCAGGCCCAGTTCACCACGCTGGCGAACCAGGCGATGAGGAAGGTGAGGCCCCACAGCCCGGTGAGGGAGACGATCTGCATCAGCGGCAGCAGGCCGTACTGCGAATAGGCCTGAGCGCCGAAACTGCCCATGGGGTTGGCGTTCAGGCTGAGGAATTCGATGGCGGTGGCGGCCAGGGGATAAATGAGGGTGGCGTAGAAGGGCGAGCGCCCCTGGCGGGCCAGCCGCGGGGTCAGCAGCCGGTCGGCCAGGAAGGGCAACGAGCCGATGAAGGCGTTGATCGCCATCGTTGCCAGAAAGACCGGCAGGGGCGCGGCCAGCAGGCCATACCAGGCGATGGCGATGACCACAAACCCGGTCAGCGCCAGCAGCAGGAAGCCGGAGCGGACGGGGCGGCCGCGCAGAAAGCGCAGGTTGAAGATGGCGGGCAGCCAGGCCAGCAGGGCCACGGTCCAGCGGCCGGTGGACAGCAGGGTGAAGAGGGCGGAGAGGAGGAGCCAGAGCCAGGGAAAACGATCGGGCGTGCTAATGAGGAAGCGCAGGCGGTGCATGGGGCCTCGTGTGGTGAGTAAGGGGTGGGGCAGCAGATGGTCATAGCATCGCGCCGGGCCGGTCATGTGCCCCAGTGCCGGAGGTCATGCCTGGGGTCACGTCAGCGGCTGAAACCGATCCGAAATTCGGCGTGGCCGGCCTGACCCTGGGCGGCATCGCCCGCACGCTGGGCATCACCACCCCGGCCATCGACAACGACTTCCCCCGGCTGGACGACCTGGTCACCGCCCTGGATGCCTTCACCGCCCTGGCCGTGGCGATGGAGAGCCTACCAGACCGTGCATCCATTCACGAAACCCCGGCCCCGAACCAACAATCACAGCCACCCGCCAGCCAACCTGCTTCAGCAGG
>CAYWPZ010000367.1:1977-3278 GCA_964460135.1 uncultured Caldilineales bacterium
ACCAGACCGTGAATTCATTCACGGGGCTCTACCAGACCGTGAATTCATTCACGGGCCTACCAGCCGTGCACTCATTCACGGGGCTATTACCAGCCTCGTGCATTCATTCACGGGTCTACCAGACCGTGAATGAATGCACGAGGCTGTAAGCTGTAAGCCCCTACTGTAACGCGCCTGCCAGAAAATCCAACACCACTTCGAGATTCGCGGCGTCAGTGAACTGCGATCCGCCGTGACCCGCGCCCTGCAGCAGCGTATAGGTGACGTTATCCGCTCCGATCATCGCTACGAGTGCGTCGGCCAGCAGTTGCCCCTGCTGCGGCGGCACGTTGCAGTCGGCCGTGCCATGCTGGATCAGAAACGGCGGCGCCTCCGCCGACACATAAGTGATCGGGTTGGCGGCCTGCGCCTTGTCGGGCACGGTTTGGATCGCGGCACCGATGACCTGCGACTCCGGCGAGTTGGCCGCGTCATGGTTGACCGGACAGGATGTGCCGGTGAACTGCTTGTCCATCTGCAAGAAGTCGGTGGGACCGAACCAATCCACCACCGCCTGGACGCAGGATGATTGGTCGGCGTTGCCCAGCTCCGCTCCCTCCAACGCCGCCACTCCGCACGATGTCCCCAGCGTGGCTACCAGGTTGCCGCCGGCCGATTGGCCGAACGCAGCGAATCGGTTCGGGTCGAGGTTGTAAGTGGCGGCGTTGGCGCGCAGGAAACGCACCGCGGCCTTGGCATCCTCGATCTGAGCCGGGTATTTGGCTTCGCCGGCCAGGCGGTAGTTGATGCTGGCAACGGCATAGCCTGCAGCCAGCAGCTCATCGCCCAGGGCGGGATTGGCCTTGTCGCCCATCATGAAACCGCCGCCGTGGATGTTGACCACGACTGGGAAAGGCCCAGCGCCCGAGGGCAGGTAGAGGTCGAGCTTCTGCGCCGCCGAGGTCGAGGCATAGGCGACATCCTTGTGTGTTGGCGTTGCCTTGATGGCCGTCTCGCCGCCGCCTGGGCCGCGGCCGGCGGGCATGAGCGATTGGCCGGCCGTGGCTTCACTGGCGGCGACCGGCGCGACCGCGGCCTGGGTTGGCGCAGCGGCGGCGGTCGGCGTCGGTGTGGATGCAGGCGCGGCGCAGGCGGCGATGATCCCGCCGGCGAGCAGAGCGCCGGCGCCGCTTGCCAGCTTCTTCAAGAGAGAGGCGCGGCGCGCGGTCGAAGTGTGGTTGCTGAGAAACATGATGACGAACTCCTAAGCCTGTTTTTCGCACTTTACCAGACGAATAAAGAGACAGAGAAGAGACAGGAGG
>CAYWPZ010000368.1:0-3266 GCA_964460135.1 uncultured Caldilineales bacterium
CTGAAGGCCGTGGCCGTGCGCGGGACGATGAATCTGCCTGTGGCCGACCGCAAGCAAGTGTCGGGCGTCAGCAAGTGGCTGGGCGCCAATTACAAGGAGCTTTCTTCCTGGGCGACCACGCCGGGACGCGCCACGCAGAACTCGCTGATGAATTGGGGCGGGGTGGGCGCGCTGCCCACGCACAACTTCGGCCAGGCGATGTTCGAGGAGCGCGAGCTGCTGAGCGGCGAGCGCAACTATGCCATGTTCAGCGCCGAGCGCGACACCTGCCAGGCATGCCCGATCGAATGCAAACAGGTCTTTACTTACGACGACCCCGACCCCTACCGCAAGCTGAACCCGGCCTATGGCGGCCCCGAATACGAAGCGATGGCCGCCTTTGGCCCCACCTGCGGCGTTAGCGACAATGTGGCCGTTGCCAAGGCCAACGAACTGGCCAATGCCAACGGCTTGGATGCGATCTCGACCGGGGCCAGCATCGGCTTTGCCATCGAAGCATTCGAGGCCGGCCTCATCGATGAAGACGACACCGGCGGGCTGACCTACCGCTGGGGCGATGGCGACCTGGTGGTACGGTCGGTAGAGATGATCGCCCAGCGCAAGGGCTTTGGCAATGTTCTGGCCGAGGGCGTGGCCCGGATGTCGCAGCGTTTCGGCCCGGCCAGCGAGGATTTCAACCTCACAGTCAAGGGCCAGGAGTTGCCCATGCACGAGCCGCGGCTCAAGCACGTCTTGGGTGTGGGTTATGCCGTTGCCCCAGTCGGCGCCGACCACATGATGAATGTGCATGACACCGACTTTTCGTACCCCGGCGAAAACCTCCGCCGTGTGAACACGGTGCTGGCCCGGCCGCTGGCGGAGCCGCTCAACCCCACCAGCCTGGACGAGGACAAGCTGCAGGTCTTCTATCACGAACTGAACTGGATGCACTTCCAGGATTGCGCCATCAATTGCCATTTCTATCCCTACGCCTACGAGCATCTGGCCCAGGCCCTTTCCGGCGTCACTGGCGTCGAGTTCGGCGTACGGGACATCCTGGCCGTGGGCGAGCGCGCCCAAACCCTGGCCCGGCTGTTCAATCTGCGCGAAGGCTTCACCGCCGACGACGACAAGCTGCCCAAGCGGGTGATGCGGGCCTTCGAGACGGGGCCGCTGGCCGGGGTCGAGGTGACGCAGGCGGCTTTCGACTGGGCCAGACGCCGCTACTACGAGCTGATGGCGTGGGACCCGGACACGGGCGCGCCGACGCCGGCCAGTCTGGAGCGGCTGGGTCTCACGGCGCTGCTCGGATAAGGGTTGGCAGTACGAGTTCGATAGGGCGTATAATGGCCTTGATCATCCATTCTTGCTGAGGTATTCCCGTGAACACCAGCTATCTTGGACGTTATGTTGTCTCTGACCCCAGAATTTGTCACGGCAAACCCACGTTCCGCGGCACGCGCATTATGGTTTGGCAGGTCTTGGAAATGGTGGCCGAAGGCAAACCCTGGGAAATCATTGTCGACGAATGGGGCGGTAGCGTCTCCAAAGAGGCGATCGCCGAGGCGGTTCATCTGGCCAATAAGAGTTTTGCCGATCATGCCCACGAATACACGTTGGAGCTTGCGGCGGCATGAACGTTCTCGACGAGAAGATTTCACGCGTCCAACGTCAGCTTCTTCAGGATTGGAAAGTTCCTGCCCACCACATCGGCTACGAACTCGGACGTAAGGGAATCACTGATGACGAGATCATTCCCTTCCTCATGACTTTGCAGCACCCGACGTTCTTTACGTTGGATGGGGATTTCTATAGGCCGTTTCTCTGCCACGCACGATCTTGTCTGATAATGCTGGATGTGCCACGGGATCAGTCAGCCAGTTTTGTGCGACGTTGTCTTCGACACCCCGACTTCGATACTCAAGCCAAACGCATGGGGTCGGTCATACGCGCTTCATCAAACGGTCTGTTCGTCTGGCGACTTCGGGCTCAGATAGAAGCATTCATCGGATGGGGTTCGGGGCCGCGTTTGCGATGAAAACCCTCATCGCCGCCCTCCGGCAGATCGATTGGCGTCTGACCCGCCGCAGCTTCCTGCTGCTGACGCTGGCGGCCGTCATCCAGGCGTTCAACTTCCGGCTGTTCCTGGCCCCCTCGAACATTGCGCCGGGCGGGGTTTCAGGGTTGACGCTGATCATCCACCATTTCACCGGCTGGCCGGAAGGAAGGACGATCCTGGCCCTCAGCCTGCCGTTGTTGGTGCTGGGCTTCCTCTATTTGGGTCGCTGGCGTTTTCTATTCTCCAGCTTTTATGTCACCTTGCTGTACACGATGGGGGTGGACTTCTTGGCGCCCTGGCTGTCGCCTGGCGGCATCACCGACGAGCGGCTCTTGCAGGCCATCTTCGGCGGCGTGGTGGGCGGGATTGCCGCTGGGCTGGCGCTGCGAGGACACGGGCTTTTTGTCGGCACGACGATCATCAGCCGCGTGCTGCAACTACGCACGGGCATCCCCATCACCCAGATGTTCATCCTCATCGACGGCAGCATCATCTTTGCCATGGGACTGGTCTTCGGTTGGGAGAACGCGCTCTATTCGCTGATCATGTTGTTCATCTGGGGAGCGGCCACAGACTATATGCTGGAAGGGCCGAGCGTGGTGCGGACGGCGGTAATCGTAACCGATGCGCCGGAGAAAGTGGCGCAAGCCATCCTTGAGCGGCTGGGGGTTGGCGTGACCGCCTGGGAAGGCCGCGGCATGTTCACGAAAGAGACGCACACGGTGCTCTATTGCACGATCAGCCGCCCGGACGTTGACCGGCTGCGCGAGGCCGTCCTGGAGGTGGATGCAGAGGCGTTCGTGGTCATCGGGCAGGGCCATCAGGCGAGTGGGGGGGTGTTGAGGAGGGGGGCGCGGGGGAGGAGGAATGGGGAGGACGAGACGAGGGGGTGAGGGCGGTTTGGCAGCCGGTAGGCTTGGCCGCGCTACTCTGAATTTGGTAAAATTGGCCTCGCCAAGCGAATCGCACTTTGCGGCTTCCAGCCCCCGGCGCCGCCCGCATCAACCCCGTCCTTCGTTTTCGCCCTCCCTCCCCCGCCAATGCTAAAATACCTCCCCGCTCATCCCTCCCCGTTCCCCGTTGACTGTTGACTGTTCCCAGCGTCTCCCCCTCCCCCCATCCCTCTCCCCCTCATGCCCACCCCCGCCCTCCTCACCCACCTCGACTCCCTCCGCGACGCCTACACCCAGCGCGACAAAACCGCCCTCGCCCTGCTGGCCGCGCTCAA
>CAYWPZ010000369.1:0-3260 GCA_964460135.1 uncultured Caldilineales bacterium
TGTGGCCGCCTGATGGCGATTGACTGGCGCGGTCACCAGACCGCGCTTGCGGGAATGACAGGCTTTAGGCCACAATCACACCAGGTGATTAGCGCCAAACTGATTTGCTGATTTGATGACCGAGGCGTCGATGAGTGCATGGCCCAAAACCCAGCCCTACTTCACCGTTCAAGAATACCTCGCCCACGAAGAACGGGCAGAGTATCGCAGCGAATACTACCGCGGCGAGATTTTTGCCATGGCGGGCGGATCGCTCAACCACAATCAGATTGTAGGTAATCTCTATACAGCTCTGCGCCGAGGCATCGACCGGTCATGCCGCACTCTTGCCACTGACCTGCGTTTGTTCATCAAGGGCGACCAATTTTTCACCCACCCCGACATCATGGTCATCTGCGGCCCCTTGCGTTTCGCTCCTGGGCGCCTGGACACAGTGACGAATCCCGTCATCATCATGGAAGTTCTTTCCCCCTCGACAGAGACTTATGATCGTGGCAAGAAATTCGAGTTCTATCGCGCCCTCAGCACGCTAAAAGAGTACATCCTTGTCGATCAAAACCGATTTTATGTCGAGCACTATCAGCGTCAAGCCAACAATACATGGCTACTCGCAGCATTCGGCGCGCCCGAATCAGTGCTACGACTGCCCTCCATCGATTTGGACATAGCACTGGCGACGATTTACGAGCTGGTGGAGTGGGAGCAGGAGTAGGCAGGGGGCCGGGGCCTACTTGTTTTCGGCTTCCGCCAGCTGCGCTATGATGCCAATGGCAGCCTGACGCAAAGCGGGGACATGATCATAGGCGGGCAGGCCCAGCCGGTCGGCCTCCAGCACGCCTTCATCTGCAGGCAGGAAGCCAAGGGGTGGTAGGCCGGGCGACTCGGCGCGCAGAAAAGCCTCCTCCTCGGCCCCGCGCACTTTGTTCCCCACCAACCACAGCCGGGTGAGTCCGATGTCATGGGCCAGCTGCATGATTTGGGCGGCTGTGCCCAGGCTACGCCGCGTCGGTTCGACCACCACCAACATGGCATCGACGAAATCCACTGTCGCCCGGCCCAGGTGCTCCACCCCGGCGTACATATCCAGAAGGAGCACATCGTCTTTGCGAAAGAGCAGGTGCGTAAACAGCGTTTTCAGCATGGCGCTTTCTGGGCAGATGCAACCAGAGCCGCCCTGCTCGATGCCGCCCATCTCTAGCAGGCGCACCCCGCGATGGCGGACGCTGAAACGGTCGGGAAGGTCATCGACGCGCGGGTTGAGGCTAAAGAAGCCACCGAACGTGCCCGGTTTGGCGCCGGTGCGCTCTTCGATCAGGGCGTCCATCTCGACGATGGGCCGCAGCCGGGCGCGCAGGTCGGCGGGGAAGCCAAGCGCTTGGGCCAGGCAAGGGGAAGGGTCAGCATCGACGGCCAGGACATCACGGCCGGCGTCGGCGTAGGCTTGGGCAAGGAGGGCGGCGAGGGTGGTTTTGCCCACACCGCCCTTGCCTGAAATGGCGAGTTTCACTGCTATCCTGTGGCGATGGAAGGGGACGGAGGTCAGAGGGTATTTTCAGCTTCCATTGCCCATGATCAGAGCGGGTGCGAAAGCGATGTGGTCGCACTAACCGGGGGTCAGGCGCTTTCGGGTGCAAGCTCCCACGTTTCGGGCGAGCGCCAGAGCGAGGAAAGGATCAGCTCGCGCAGGAAGATGAGTTCTTTGGGCAGGCGGTCGTAGAGTTTGAGGAAGAGTTCTTCGTGCGAGAGCACTTCCTGGATCCACTGTTGGCGGTCAACGGACATGATGGCGTTGAACTGCTCGCGGCTGAAGCTCTCCAGGCCGGTCCAGTCCATGTCCTCGTAGTGCGGCATCCGCCCCAGGGGGCCTTCGACAGCCTTGGCCTTGCCGCGCGATTTCTCGACGATCCACTTCAGCACCCGCATGTTCTCGCCAAAGCCCGGCCAGAGGAATCTGCCATCCTTGTCGGCGCGGAACCAGTTGACGCCGAAGATGCGCGGGGGCCGGCCGATGTTGCGGCCGATGTTGAGCCAGTGGTTGAAGTAGGAGGCCATGTGGTAGCCGCAGAATGGCAACATGGCGAAGGGGTCGCGGCGCACCACGCCCACCTGTCCGAAGGCGGCGGCCGTCGTTTCTGAACCCATGGTGGCGGCCAGATAGACGCCGTAGTTCCAGTTCGTGGCCTGAATGACCAGCGGCACGACGTTGCTGCGCCGGCCGCCAAAGATGAGGGCGTCGACGGGGACGCCGTCGGGGTTCTCCCATTCAGGGTCGATGGCGGGGTTCTGGCTGGCGGGGGCGGTGAAGCGGGCGTTGGCATGGGCGGCTTTGCGTCCGCTGTCGGGCGTCCAGGGCTTGCCCTGCCAATCGGTCAGCTCGGGCGGCGGGGTCTTGGTCATGCCCTCCCACCACACATCGCCGTCGGGGGTCAGGGCCACGTTGGTGAAGATAGTGTTGGCCCGAATGGAAGCCATGGCGTTGGGGTTGGTTTTGTCAGAGGTGCCAGGAGCGACGCCAAAATAGCCGGCCTCGGGGTTGATGGCATAAAGGCGGCCATCGGGGCCGGGTTTCAGCCAGGCGATGTCATCGCCGATGGTGGTCACTTTCCAGCCGGAAAAGGCTTTGGGCGGGATGAGCATGGCGAAGTTGGTCTTGCCGCAGGCGCTGGGGAAGGCCGCCGCCACGTAGGTTGTCTCGCCATCGGGCGACTGCACGCCCATGATCAGCATGTGTTCGGCCAGCCAGCCTTCATCGCGGGCCATGACCGAGGCGATGCGCAGGGCCAGGCACTTCTTGCCCAGCAGGGCGTTGCCGCCATAGCCGCTGCCATAGGACCAGATCGAGCGTTCTTCGGGGAAATGGACAATGTATTTGACGGTGGGATTGCAGGGCCAAGTCGTGTCCTCTTGGCCGGGGGCCAGGGGGGCGCCCAGGCTGTGCATGCAAGGGACGAAGAAGCCATCTTTGCCCAGGATATCCCACACCTGCTGGCCCATGCGGGTCATGATCTTCATGTTGACGACGACATAGGCCGAATCGGTGAGCTCGACGCCGATTTGGGCGATGTGCGAGCCGAGCGGTCCCATACTGAAGGGGATGACGTACATCGTGCGCCCGGCCATACAGCCATCGAAGAGGCCATTGAGGGTAACGTGCATCTCGTTTGGGTCCACCCAGTTATTGGTGGGGCCGGCGTCGCGGGGGTTGATGCTGCAAATGAAGGTGCGGTCCTCGACGCGAGCCACGTCGCTGGGGTCGGAAA
>CAYWPZ010000370.1:0-3203 GCA_964460135.1 uncultured Caldilineales bacterium
CCGGATCATGGACGACGATAGATTTCGTGCGTGCCGATGTTACGAAAGACGTAAATCAGTTCCCCGGATGCAGAATCTTGTTCTATGTGGAATGTAAAGACGTACTGAAGGGTGATATGGCCTTCCCAAATGCCTGGGTGTCCTTGCATTCTGCGTATCCGCAGCGATGGATGGAAAGGTGGATGTTCTGCACCCTCTTGGAATCTTCGAAACGCCTCACGCGCCTGCTGTTTGACCTCAGACGGAAGAACGGCGTATGCCTCCCAAAAGGTTTGCGCCGGTTGAAACTTCATTGCTCATCAAGGAAATCGATCATCTCGTTGACAGTATCGAAGGTGCGGATACGCCCTTCAGCAACAGCCAGGTCTGCAGCCCGCTCCTTTTCTTGCCATGCTGGCGTCCAGAAATAAGTCTGCTCAGCGGCTGCACGCACGGCATCCAGGATCACGTCCTGAACGAAAGCGCCTGAGGGCCACCTGCTGGCCAGCCTGGCCAGGGCCTCGCGGATGCTGTCGGCCTGGTCGGGTGGTACAGACACCACAAGTTGCGGCTGCCGACCGTCGGCAGTGTCGAATTGGACGTCGGCCTGGTAGCGAGTGTGCATATTGTATCGCTCCTTGATCGGTTTCGCGATTGTGTGCGCAAGTGTTTCCAGCCCATAGTCTAGCATAGCGACCCATAGCCAACAACTCTAAGACGACATCAACTTCCGCCAAGCCCACTCGAGGTTCGGGCTATCCCACTGCCAGCGCCAGGGCGTCGCTCACGGGCATTCTGTGCCCGGCCCGCAAGGCGGTCTCGAAGTCGTCCGGGTTGCCTTGCAGGCGCGCCCGCTCGATCAGCCGCACGTAGTCGTCCCGGTCCGCGGGTTGGATGGCGATGCTGTGTTCGTCGCGCAGGCGCCCTGCCGCGCCGAACAGCTTGCCGGCCAGCCGCGGGTCGCCCTCAAATGCCGCCACGGCCGCCAACTTGTCCAGGCTATGGGCGATGATCCGGGGTTGTTCGGTGCGAACCCCAAGCTGCAGGCTCTCACAAGCCAATGCCCTGGCCCGCTGCCAGTGCTCGGCGTCGATCGCCAATTGTGCCAGGTTGATCAGGGTGACGGCCGTAAATGAGCCATCCCCCACCTGCCGCAGCAAGCCCAGGCTCTCTTCGTAGCAGGCCGCAGCCTGTTCTGCGTTGTCTTGCAGGCGGGCGATCTCGCCCAGGTTGATCAGTGTGATCGCCTCCAGCCAGGTGTGGCCGCCGGCCTGCGAGAGCGCCAGACTGCGCCTGGAATAGACGGCGGCGCCGGCAAAGTCGCCGCGGTTGGCGGCCTCAGCGCCCAGACCGTCGAGGGCAAAGGCCAATCCCCACTCGTCGCTCGTCTCCTGGGCCAGGGCCAGCGCCATCCCAAAACATTCCCTGGCTTCGCCATAGTCCTGCTGGTAGAAAGCGATGGCGCCGCGGCTGTTGTACAGCCTGATGCGCAACCCCGGCGGCAAATCATCCACTCTGCCGCCTGCCAGGACCCGATCCAGCCACAGGCGCCCTTCCTCCAGGTGGCTCTGCATGGTCCAGAACTGGCGCAAGCCCACGCACAGACGCGCGGCCGTCGCCAGATCGCCGTCTTCAAGCGCATGTTGGATGGCCGCGCGCAGGTTGTGGATTTCGGCGGCGAGGCGATGGAACCAGCCTGTCTTTTCCGGGCCGTAGAGCACCGGTTCCGCCTGCTCGACCAGATCGAGAAAATAGGCGGCATGGCGCCGGCGCGCGCTGGCCAGTTCCTGGCTGGCGGCCAGCCGCTCCAGGGCAAAGGCGCGCAACGTTTCCAACATCCCGAAGCGGGGCGCGGCGCCGCCCAGGCGTTGGGCCAGATGCGTTCTGAGCAGCGCTTCAAGATCGGACGCAGCAAAGCCAAAGGCGCCGACCGCTTCCAGATCGAAGCCGCCTGCGAACAGGCCCAGGGCGCGAAAGAGCGCCTGTTCGGAAGGCTGCAACCGGCAGTAGCTGTCGGCGATGGCCGCCCGCAGCGCCCGTTGGCGCTCCGGCAAATCGCCAGGCCCGCCTGTCAGCACATCCAGGCGCTGCGAGCGCAGGCGCTGCAGCAGCGTGGAGACATCCCCGAACTCGATATGGGCGGCGGCCAGTTCCAGGGCCAGGGGCAGGCAATCCAGCTCGAGACAGAGTTGCTTGAGCAAGGGACGGTCGGCGTCGCTGGCAGCGAAATCGGGGGCTGCCAGGGCGACCGCGCCCAGGAACAGACTGATAGCGTCGTCAACCGGCAGCGGCTCCACCCGATAGCGCTGCTCGGCCCGCAGATGCAGCCGCTCGCGGCTGGTGACGATGATACGCAGGCCGGGACACGCCGCCAAGAGCGCCGCCACCTGTGCCGCTGCCGGCAGGATCTGCTCGAAATTGTCGAGCACAAGCAGCATCTCTTTCCGGCGCAGATATTCGATGACCTGACCTTGCGGGTCGCCCACACCCGTGTCTTCCAGGCCCAGGGCGGCGGCAATGGTCAGGGGCACAAGCGAGGGGTCGTCGACCGCATCCAGGGCCACGAAGCAGGCGCCGTCGGCGTAGATGGCTTGCAGCCGCGATGCCGCTTCCAGCGCCAGCCTGGTTTTCCCCACACCGGGCGGCCCCAGCAGAGTCATCAGGCGCCCGTGGTGACCTAACAGGCGTTTGCAGATCCAATCGACATCACTCGCCCGTCCGATCAGCGGCGTGGGTGAGGCCGGGAGGTTTCCGTGCCCGGCGCCGGAGTCTGCAACCTCCCCCAGGCGGCTATCGCCGTGGATCAAGGTCGATGCAGGGGGACGCATCCCGCGGGCGAGCGCCGCCAGCTCGATCAACCGGGCTGCCAGCTTGGGCTCATCCTGCAAAGCCAGGGCCGGGACGAAGCGTTGGGCCACGATCTCCAGGTTGGGCTGTCGCGCTTCCTTCTCCAGATTGCTGATGAAAGCGGGGCTGTAACCAACTGCCGCAGCCAGGTCAGTCTGGGTCATGCCGGCGCGCTGGCGCAACTGGCGCAAAAAGGGGCCAAATGTGAGCGACATCGCCTGAGCGGTCATACGCCCATTTTAACCTGCTCAGTTTTGGCATAGAAATCGCTCGAATCGCCGTCAGCGCCCTTTTCGTAACGCCTTTCGTAACGATTTCGGGACGGAAGAGGCGTAGAGTGGGCGCATCGACCACCGCTGGCACCCCATCAGGAGGTC
>CAYWPZ010000371.1:0-3200 GCA_964460135.1 uncultured Caldilineales bacterium
TCGCCAGCATCTCGGTGTAGGCGCGCAGGCGATAGGGCACGTTGGCATAGGCAAAGATCGGGCGGTTCCACAGCGCCGCCAGCGCGCCGGGGCGCGCCTGCTCGCTGATTTCCAGCAGTTTCTGCAGATAAATGATCTGGTGATCGCTCCAATAGCCGATGTTGGCCCAGGGATTGTCCGGCTCCGGCGTTTCCCATTCGACGCCGTCGCGGGTGACGCGGTAGGGGTTGTAGCCGTCCACGGTGGTGGCGTTCAGGAAGCGGGCCAGCATGCCCTCGCCAAAAGCGGGGAAACTGAGGGCCAGCGGCTCCCAGTTTTGGAAGATATCGCGCCAGTTGCCCTGATAATCGAAGCGCCGTCTGCCATCCGGCTGGCGCAGGTTGATGGTGAAGCTGTTCCAGGGCCGGCTGGGGTCGCCATGCCGGCGGCTGAAGGTCAGGGGCAGATATTCGTAGCACAGCCGGATCAGGTCGGGCGCGCCCGTATCTGCTGCCCGCCGGTGCAGGGTCTGGATGGCGAGTTGCTCTGGCAGGGCGCTGAACCAGTGCTCGTGCCGGGTCAGGAGGCCGCGATGGCGGGCCTGCACGAAATCGCGTAGGTCGGCGCTGTCGATCAGATAGTTCTGCACGAAGATGCCGCCGCGCATGATGTTGAAGAGGACATTGGCGTAGTGGTGGCTGGTGGTCGTCGTCTGCGCCGTCAGTTGCAGGGCATCGGCGGCTGCGGCCAGGCGCGCCAGCTCTTCGGCGCTGGCGGCGATGTCGGCCTCGATCGCCGCTGCGACCTGGGGCTGCTCCTGGCCCAGGAACTGGCGCAAGGCGGCGATGGCGACGCTGTCCTGGTTCACATCGGCGACCAGATGCCATTGGCGTTCTGCTTGCGCAGGCAGGACAAAATCGCTGTGCACGAAGTAAGCGCCCGCCTTGCCGCACACATCCTCCTCCGGCCTGATCGCTGCGCCCTGCCGGAAGGCGTCGACCTGTTCCTGGCTGAGCAGATGCCGGGCATCTTCCAGGCCCGTCTGCCAGACCACGGTTGCTTGCAGCGATTCGCTCGGCTCGGCCCGGTCGCTGAGGGTGGCGCTGAGGGCGAAGAGGCCCAGGCCGGTGGCGGGGTCGAGTTCGTTGCGTTTGTAGGCGTTCAGCAGGTTGCTGAGCGTGTTTTGCAGCAGTGCGGTGGCGCCAAAGGGCAGGATATTTTGCAGGCCGTCCAGCAGCTCGACCTGGCAAGGCTCTTGCCCCTGGTTGTGCAGCCAGCCGGTGCGGACAAAGCCGAAGCGCTCGCTCGTGCGCCAGGCGCTGCGCAGGCGCAGTTGCAGATCGTGGTTGATCTCCTCGAAAACCAGTTTGTTGCCGTAGATGTTCTTGTAGAGATGGCGTTCGCAGCGGTAGACGCCGGCGTAGCGCTGCGAAAAAGGCTCCCACAGGTAGGTGCGTCCCTGGCGGGTGAGGCGCAGAATGGTTTTGGGGCCGGTCAGCTCGGCATGGGCGGTGATTTTATCCACCGTTTCGTAGGGAAACAGGGCCGAGTTGGCGTCCACGCGCCCGGCCGAGAGGCCGCCGGAGCTGGAGATGAACAGCCAGTGGTCGCTGCTGCTCACCAGGCTCATGAAAAAGGGCGGCATCTGGTCGTAGTGCGCGATGCGGTAGTAGGTTTCGCCAAACAGCTGGACGAACTCGCCGGTCACGGTGTCGGCGTTGTCGACCAGCGGTGTGCTGCCCAGCCAGAGTGCGGTTGTTGCATGGGTCATGGGAGGAAAGTCCTCATGGACGTGAGAAAAAAGGCGCCCATCGCCCACCGTCAGGTCAGACGCGGAACGCGTGTCTGCCAAATGACATGGGTTGAGGGGTCAGCTGCCAGATATCTGAACCCAATCCACCGCCAGCCTGACCCGGTCTTCCTGGATCAGGCGCACGGTGGCGGCGGGCAGGCCAAAATAAGGGTTGCGAATGCCGTTGGTTTTGAACGGGTAAACGCCGCCCAAAGCCAGGTTCAGGATCAGAAACTCCGGCACATCGAACACCCAAGGGCCGACGAAGTCGATCATGGGGCGGGTGATGCGGTAGATCGTGCGACCATCGACCGTGAAATGGAGTTGATCTGGCTGCCAGTCCACGGCATAGATATGCCAGCCGGCGGCGTCCTCCGGCGGGGGGAAATAGAACCTGTTCACCAGTCCCGTCTCGCCAAAATAGCCCGGCCCGTGGGCGGCGGCGCTGACCCAATCAGGTTCGCCGACATATTCCAGGATATCGATCTCGCCGGTGTCGGGCCATTGGCCATAGCCCAGCGCCCAGAAGGCGGGCCATACGCCTATCCCCGCCGGCAGCTTGATGCGGGCGGCAGCGGTGCCGCAGGTGAAATCGAACTTCGCGCGCGTGTCAATGCGGCCGGAGATGAAGTCAAAACGCTGGCCTTGTGGCGAGACGAAGCCAGGACGATAGCGCGGGTGGATGATCAACGCGCCGTGATACGTGCCCAGCGCTTCCTCGCCGCTGGAAAGATAGAGGGTCTCAGGGGAATCGACATAGGCCTGCTGCTCCTGGTTGTAGACGGTTCCGGTGATGTGCACATTCCACTGCGAGCGGTCGAGTTCATCCCCGTCGAAGTCGTCGTAGAAGAGCACTTTGGGGTCAGCCGGGGGGGGCGCGGTGTGCTTGGGCATGGGCGGCTCAGGGGATCGGTTGATAAACCCGCACGAAATCGACATAGACATTGGCGGGGAAGGGGGTGTCCGGGCTGATCAGACCACCCAACGTGCCCCCGACAGCCAGATTGAGGATCATGAAGAAGGGCTGGTCGAACACCCACCTGTCCACTCCCACATCGGCGCGGGTCAGGGTGTGGTAGGCTTCGCCATCGAAAAACCAGCGGATCTGTTCGGCGCTCCACTCGACGGCGTAGGTGTGGAAGGCAGCGGCAATCTCTTCCTCTTGCAGGCTGCGAGCCGTCAGGCCCAGGGCGCCGGAATAGCCCGGCCCGTGCAGCGTGCCCATGATCATGTTCGGTTCCCTGCCGACGTATTCCATGATGTCGATCTCGCCGCAATCGGGCCAGCCGATCGTGCTGAAATTGCTGCCCAGCATCCAAAAGGCCGGCCAGGTGCCCGCGCCTGCCGGCACTTTCATGCGCGCCTCGATCCGCCCATATTGAAATTCCTGCAGCCCCTGTGTTTTCAGCCGCGCCGACGTGAACTTGAA
>CAYWPZ010000372.1:0-3183 GCA_964460135.1 uncultured Caldilineales bacterium
GGGCGTTGGGGCCGTTGAGGTACAGGCGCGGGGGGCGCTTCAGGCAGGTCTTCATCTCGGCCTGGGGCCGGGCCTGGCCACCCAGCCAGGCCACCGTCTGCTCGAAGGCCGATTGGCTGGGGCAATCCTGCAAAGCCAGCAGTGCCGCCGCCAACGGGCATTGGTTGGCCTCGCGCGGGCTGCGCTGCACGAACTCGGCCAGCACGGCAGGGCGCGCCAACGCCTGCTGGAGCAAGGGCGCCAGGCCGCGGGCGTCGCGGTCGGGATAGCGCAACGAGGCCATCAGCGCCTCGTAGATCTTGTGGGCCTTGCCGGGCGGCGTCTCCACCAGGTCGAGGCTGGCGCTGGCGATGACGAAGTTCTCGCGCAGGCCCCGTCGCGCCGCCAGCTCGATGAAGTGGCTCTTGCCAAAGCCGTAGTCGCCGATCACGGCCAGGACATCGCCGCTGCGCTCGCGGCTGCGGTCGAAGGCGCGGTCGAGGGTCACGCGCTCGGCCTCCAGGCCGATGGTGAGAGTTTCGGCGTCCTGCACCGGCACGATGCCCAAACGCAGCGCCTCCAAGGTCTGGCGGGCGCGAAACTGCTCGGTATCCAACGCCGGCCGGAGCAATGCAGGCTGCGGCTCGGTCACGGCCAGGGCAGGGACGGCGTTGGGGCTGAACTCGCGCGCCGGGAGCCGGAACCGGCGGACAGAATCGAACTGCACCTCCCACTCGTAGCCGCTCATATAGCTTTTGAGCAGCCGACCCGCCCCAAAATGTGGATGATAGACAGTCTGTGCGTCCATCGCCGCCTTTAGTACGGACTCTGCTGCTGGTCGGCCAGCATGTTCAGGGCGTCGCTCTGCCCACGGATGAGGGCGGTAGCATACTCTGCCGGCATTGCACTCTGCCCGGTCTCCTTCTGGCGATACCACTCGGTGATCAGGGCTTTGATGAACAGCCGCCGGTGGCTGATGGCCAGGTACGAGGCCCGCGCCGCCTCCGAGAAGGTGCGGATGTTCTGCGCCTGCAGGTCGGGGTCGAGCTTGAAGTCGTAGGCCAGCTCGAAGATCGGGAGCAGACGATAGCCGATCTGCTCCAACAGGGTTTCGTCCGGGATGTCGAGCCGTTCCAGGTTGATCTGCGGGCTGAAGGGATTGCTGCGCGAGAAATAGTTGGCCGCCTGGACGCGTTGTTGCAGGGCCGGATACTTGGGCACGACCGTGTGCAGGAAATCGGGCGGGACGGCGTACATGAACAAAGCGCCGGGCAGTTCTTCGCGGCAGCGGTCGATGACCTCGCGCAGGTTGTCGGTGGCGGTCTTTTCGGCCCGGCCGCCGATGCTGAGCATGCGGTCGCCTTCGTCGAAGAGCAGCGCCAGCCCGGTGTAGCCCAGGGCGCGCACGGCCTGGCAGAGCGAGCGCAGCATTTTGAAGGCGTTGTTGCGGTTGATCTTTTCGGTGACGCCGATGCTGCGCAGGTCGCGCATGTCTTCGGGGCTGACCTCTTCGCCGTGCAGCCAGCGTTCGAGCGCTTCCTGGCGGCGTTCCTGTCCCCGCAGCAGGGCGTTCAAAAAGCCCTGGATGGCTTTGTGGAAGCTGAGGCTGTCGATGGGCGTGGTCGCCAGCGTCTGCAACAGCGCCCGCACCTCCGGCAGTTCCGCCGCCCCCTCGTCCGCCAGGTCGAGGCCCGAGGGATTGACCACCCGCCGCAATGTCCCCTCCAGAAAGCGGGAGAGACCGTGTTCGTCCTCGCCCAACCCGCCCAGCTCGTGCCAGATCAGGGCCGAAGCGACGGCGGCGTAGACCCGGCGCTGATCGTCATAAGGGCTTTCTTTGGGGCTGAGATCGACCTTGCTGACAGCGAAATTGCGTTGCCAGGCGCGGTCGCGCACACAATAGAGGAAATGTGATTTGCCGCTGCCGTAATCTCCCACCACCAGCTTGAAGACGGCGCCGCCATCGGCCAGATAGGAGCCGAGATAGTGGGCGTCGATGGCCGCCAGCAGGGACTCGTTGCCGGCGTTGTAGTAGCTGACCCCCTTCGACAGCGGTGTGCCCGACTGTCCGAGCGTCTCGATGATCTGGCGGGCCAGACGGGGTTCGGGCAGCATGGCTTCAATCCTTTACGAATGATACGCGGATAAACGCGGATGGTTCGACGCAGAAACAGGTTCATCCGCGTCTATCCGTGTTCGTCCGCGTCCAAAGGCGTTGATACTGGCCACACGATACCTGACTATCACAAATCCTTTGCAAATTCGATATCAGCGATGTAGCGCCCATCGTAGGGCGAGTCGCCTTCGACGATCCACATGCTCTTGGTTGGGCTGTCGGTTTGCGATTTGGTGGCGCTGTGGGCCTTGACCACGTGGCCGTCGAAGGCCAGGCGGCGGCGATGGCTGAATTCGTAGAAATCGTAGGCGAACTGCGCCCGGCTGTAGTCGCTAAACGTGCGTTTGCTCGGTTCGCTGGCGAAGGCCCGGCCCTGGCGCAGGAGCACCAATTCGATATAGATATCGACGATGTTGACGCGGGCGCCATGCGTCAAGCGTTTGCGGCGGGCGATCTGATAGGCCTCGTGGAACTGGTTCATCCAGGCGGCGCCGTCCTGGTTGCGCCCGCCCACCAGTTTGGCCCCGGCCTGATAGGCTTTGACGGCGGCTTCGGCGGTGATGGCGATGTGCGGGGCGACGATGTCCTTGCCGTAGCGCAGGATGAGGAAGCGTTTGGCGAAGTTGGCCTCCAACTCGAAGCGTCCGATCTCGAACTTCGGCGCTCGCCCGCCCAGGCTGACGCCCTGCTCGGCCAGCGCGTCCCGCAGCTTCTGCCCGAATTCGTCGCCCAAGATGCGTTGGGCCACGTCCAGTTCTTCTCGCAACTCCGGCAGGGTAGCCTGAATTTTCTGTTCGGTCGAGCTTTGCAGCGCGATCAGGGCCTTGTCCAGCCGCACGACATCGACCGGCTCGCTGCGCAGGGCCGCCCCTGCCTCTTTCAGCGCCGCCGTCAGCCCGGCCAGCGTCTTGGTCTCGCGGCGCAGGTCGGCAGCCAGAGGGTCGATTGCTTCTTCCTTGAGCCGCAAGCTGCCGAAGGCCGTCTGCGCTCCGCTCACATCCACCGTCGCATCCTGCTCGCCGTAATCGCGCAGGGCTTTGAGCGTTTTGCCGTGAGCGTTGGTGGTCGCTTTGAGCGCGGCCAGCAGG
>CAYWPZ010000373.1:0-3152 GCA_964460135.1 uncultured Caldilineales bacterium
ATGCGACGAACGCGAGCCCGATGGTCCCGCAGGCGATGACGATGGCCGAGAGCCCGACGAAGCGATAGCGATGCGACTGATTCGACATGACCTACGACGCTCCAGGTCCTTAAGGGGGATGAGTCGGGCCGGCCGGGGGGAGTGGTTGGTGAGCGAAATCGACCGGGGTTTGCTGGCCCGCGGCCACGCTCACAGACAGTGCGTTGGTGGGGTGAGCGGGGTAGTAGCCGGTGGGGGGGCTTTCTTGCAGGCGGTAGGCGCCCGGCGCCAGGTTGCCGAAGCTGTAGAGACCATCGGCGGCGGTGGTGTAGGCGCCGATGGCCAACGGCCCCTGGTAGATGCGCACCGTGGCCCCGGCCAGCCCTGGTTCGCCCGGCTGGTGCAAGGCGTCGAGATTGGCGTCCTCGAAGATGAGGCCGAGGATGCTGCCGATGATGGGCGTGGCGGTGGCGGTGGGGGTGGGCGTCTCGGTGGCGGTGGGGGTGAGGCTGGGGGTGGGCGACGGCGTGGGGGATGGGGTGTGGGTCGAGGTTGGGGTGGTGGTCGGCGTGGGTGTGGGTGTGGCGGTGGGTGGGATGGGCCGGTAGATGATCTCGAGGGCCGGGCGGGTGTTGGTGATGGTGTGCTCGCTGCTGCGCAGATTGCGGGCGGCGTTGTAGCCGGCGCTGGCTGCGACCAAGACCAGCCCGTGGTTCCCGGCCGGGTTCTGTATCCAGCCCTGCACCGCCGCCAGAACGTTGGCCGTGTAGACGCCGTCGGCGGCGTTGAGATTGAGGGTCGCCAACGGCTGGCTCTCCCAGTCCTGGCCAGCTTCGCCGCCGACCGCGCCCCAGGGCTGCCCGGCCGCAGCCTGGTTGTAGGTGGCTGTGGCCTCGTCCCACGGTCGCAGCAGGCGGTGGAGGTTGACGGCCATTTCCGGGCCGCTGGCGTCGGCGTAGAGCTTGAGGTTGGCGGCCTGGATCTCGACATTGGCCGGCAGGGCGCCGCTGAGGTCGAAGCGCAGCAGGCCGGTGGCGACGCCGTTGATGCGCAAGGTGATGGCGCCGAGGTTGCCGTAGTTCGAGGCGGCGCTCCACTGGTTGATCCAGGCGTCGCTGGCGCCGCCGTAGCCCTGGATGCCTTCCTGGAGGCTGACGAGGGCGGGGATGCTGCCATCGTTGGGGAAGAGGCTCAGGCGGACGACGCCGGCGGGGGCGGTCCAGTCCAGACGACCGCCGAGGGGGGTGACTGGGGCGATGGTGGTGCCCTGGCTGGTGGTGGTCTGCGAGATGATGTAGCCGGCAGCCGGGTCGAAGCCCATGCGGGCCAGGTCGAAGCTGAGATCGACGGCCTGGGTGTCGGTGACGATCAGGCTGGCGCGGTCGGCGGCGGGGTTGGAATCGGCGGCGATTTCGGTGAAGCGGTTGGGGCTGCGTTTGCCGATGCCTAGCCAGTAGAAGGCTCGGCTCTCATCGGCGCGCAGGCGCAGGCGGGTGGGGTTATCCAGACGGACGTAGTCGGACAGAAAAGCGGCGGCCCAGTCCCCCCCCAGCCCCCAGTTGCTGGTGTCGTCGCCATGCCCGGCCGGATACCAGTGTAGTTCCAGGCGACGAGGGCCGGCGGCGGCGATGGCGTCGTAGAACTCCTGGGCGTGGTGTGGTGGGACGACGGTATCTTGCGAGCCGTGGATGATGGCGATGGGCAGGTTGCTCAGGTTGGAGGCAAGCTCCCAGGGGCTGCGGCGTTTGTACTCGAACGGAACCTGGGTTGGCGTCCCGCCGGTCTCGGTGATGATGCGGGTTTGGCGGTATTCGCTGCTTTCGTAGTACCAATCGGAGAGGTCGGCGATGGCTTTGTGGGTGACGGCGGCGGCGAAGATGTCTGGATAGTTGGCTGCCATGACGCCCGCCATCATTCCCCCCATGCTGAAGCCGCCGACATAGATGCGGTCGGGGTCGATGGTGTAGTGGCTTTGCATGTAGTGGATGAGGGCGATAGCGTCGTGTTGGCTGCGCAACGAGGCCAGGGGTTCGCCGCCGGGGCCGAGGGCGTTGTTGCCACGCTGGGCGGGCGAGGCGACGAACCAATCGCGGGCGACGGCGGCGGCGGTGTAGTCGGGCAGCGGCTCGAAAGGGGTGCCGTTCCAGCCGTGAAAGACGAGGAGCAGGGGCCGGGGCGAGCTTTGGTCGATCGGCTCCAGGATGGCGGCGTCGACCGCCTGGCCGCCTTCGCCGGGGAATTGGACAAACCGGTAGCGGCCGCCCAGTAGTCCGGCGCCGCTGACCTGCAGGGCGGCGTAGTCTACGCCCCAGGCGTCGCTCGTGCCCTCGGCCGTCAGGCGGACGTGATTGACGCCAGGGCGCAGCAGCTCGGGCGGCAGAGGGTAGGTGCGGATGGGGGCGCGGTCGACCGGGTCGCAGGTGGGCTTGCCGTCGGCGGGTGGGGCCTGACCGATGTCGACGCCGTTGACGATGATGGGGTGGATGGAGCCGGCGCGGACATTGGAGGAACGCATCAGCAGGTTGGCCGCTTCGACGACGCCGGTGTAGGGCAGGGCCAGGGTGATGGTATAGGTGGGGAATTCGTTGAGGGCGTCTGGGTCGGGCGTGGTGGTGAGGCGATAGCAGTTCTCGTCGGCGTTCGAGGTGATGTCGATTTGCGGGCGAATGACGCTGGCGGCGCCGGCCGAGAGGGTGAGGCCAAGGGCGGCCAGCAGGGACAGGCTGACAAGGAGGCTGAGGAGGGGGCGGCGCAGGTGCACTGGGAAAGCCATGTCGTGGATGGAGTGGTTGATGAGGACGGTTTCACGATTATACTCAGGCAGCGAAAGAGGGGCGAAGGAAGCCTGATGATGCAAGCTCCTCCGCCCCTCCTGTTCTCAGACCGTTGGGGTCTCGCAGACCCCAACGGTAGTCATGGTCCCACATCCCGCCACAGCAGCGGCAGGAAGATGCGGATGCGGCCGTCGTAGTCGCCAAAGTGGAGTTCCAGGGTCTGGTTGGGCGCGATGGCGGCCAGGAAGTCGTTGGGGGTGCTGGAGGTGAGGCCGGCGGGGTCGACTTCGACCACGCGGTAGTTGCCCGGCGCCGGCAGGATGAACTGGGCGTAGCCGTCGCCGCCGGTGGCGTCGCGTGTCACCTCTTGTTGCCCCGGCCAGCGATAGACGACGATCT
>CAYWPZ010000374.1:0-3094 GCA_964460135.1 uncultured Caldilineales bacterium
GGCGGCGGACGGGGGCAACTACTTCGACATCATCAACTATCATTTCTACGAAGCCTGGACGTTCAAGTGGGGTTCGATTGGCGCCAAAGGCCGAGTCATCCAGGACAGGGTGCGGGCGGCCACCGGCGTCAACAAACCCCTGATGGTGACAGAAGTGGGCACGCCCAGCCGCAAGCCCGATGGCTCGCCCGACCCCAACGACTACAGTGAAGAGGGGCAGGCGCGCTTCGTCATCAAGGGCCTGACACAAGGCATCGCCGCCGGCATTTATCCGCTGATCTGGTTTCAGGATGTCGATCGGCCTGAGCACTCTGGCGGCTATTCCTACGGCCTGCTGAACGAGAGCCTCGGCCCCAAACCGGCCTACGACGCCTACAAAGTCCTTGCCACTGAACTCACCGACGCCACCTACAGCAATCGTTTGACCTATGTGGACGCCTCGCTCGAAGGCTATCAGTTCAACCGCGGGACGCAGCAGAAATTGGTCGTGTGGAAAACATCGGCCGGCGAGACAGCGCAGGCCTTCCCCGTCAGCGCCGCGGGCAACCCATTGCGCGTGGTCGACAAAGCCGGCAGCCAGAGCGTGGTGCGCGACGGCCAGGCCGGCGATTTGGACGGGTCGGCCAACGGCTCGGTGCGGATCAACGTTGGCGCCAGCCCGCTCATCCTGGAGCCGAACGCCGGGGCCCTGACGCCGATCACCCAGAATATCCCTCTGGTCAGGGGCTGGAATCTGTTCTCGTTCCGCGTCGATGTCTCGGATACGGCGATCCGCAACGTCCTCACCTCTATTCGCAGCTCCTATAGCCGCGTGCTGGGCGAGCATGGTACCTTCGACATCTCGGTGCCTTCCAGCTTCAACACCCTCCAGCGGCTGCATCCGGGTCTGGGCTATTGGATTTTCATGACCCGCAACGACACCCTCAGCCTCACCGGCCCCCCCTTGCCGGCAGGCAACCCGATCGAACTATCACAAGGCTGGAACTGGATTGGCTATTTGCCGCCGCAGCGATTGGCGGTGCAGCAAGCCCTGACTTCGATCGGCGGCGCTTACGAGCGCGTCATTGGCGACGCCGGCACCTATGACACCTCGGTCCCGCCCGCTTTCAACACCCTGCGCGAACTGGCGCCCAATGCCGGCTACCTGCTGCGCATGTCTCAGCCGGCCACCCTGATCTACCCCGCCGGCAGCTCCGGCCCGGCCCTTATCGGCCCATCCGGCCCATCCGCCTCTGAATCACCGTTGCGGATAGCCGCGCCAGAGGGAACCTGTCCACCCATTTCGGGCACGCCATCCTTCACCGAAGCCTTTGGTTTCATCACTCCAGGCGCGCCGGTGGGTGCGGTCGTGACGGCCTACAACGACCGGGGCGTCACCGCCGGCTGCTTCGTCGTCGCCATAGCCAACCAGTACGGCATCTTGCGCATCTATGGCGAGGATGTCGGCGGCGGCATCCCCGGCATGCGCGATGGCGAGATGGTCCGTTTCCGGGTGGATGGCGTCAACGCCGCCGGCACGCTGGTTTGGCAGAACGATCAGACACCACATCAGGTGGATCTCACCCTGCCCTCTGCCACTCATACGCCCACCCCCACCCAAGCGGTTGTTACCAACACCCCCACCCCTACACCCACTCAGGCTTCCGCCACCAACACGCCCACCCGCACCCCCACCCCACTTGCCACCGCCACCCCCACGCCTGGCATTGCCTATCGCTTTCGCGGCACGGCCTATCGCGGCCCCAACGGCGTCACCACCACGCCCTTTGCCGGTGTCACCTTCCGCCTCTATGTTCGTAGCAGCGGCCAGAACCCGCCCGGAACGCTGCTCGACACCAAGACCAGCGCCGCCGATGGCTTCTGGAACTTCACCATCGGCCAGACCTACGACTACTACCGCATCGTCATCGAACCGCCCAGCGGTTATGTCCTGACCGGTGTACAAAACCAGAGTGGCCAATACTTGGGCAACGGTGTGCTGGAGTGGTTTCAGCCGGCGCCCATCGTCCACCAGACGAACGTCTTCGTCGATCTGGCTACGGCCACCCCCACAGCCACGCGCACCCCCCCCGCCCCCCCCCCGGCCACTCCCACCCCGCCCGCAACGGCCATGCCATCGCCGACGCCAACGGCATCGCCTACCGTCACTTCGACGCCAACGGCGACAGCCACCCCCACTGCCACTGCCACTCCCACCCCCGTCGGCACCCCCACCGACACCCCCACCCCCGTCCCCACCTTCGAAGTCATCCTCACCCCCGTCGCCGACGCCTACATCGACGAATTCTTCCCGGATGACAACTATGGGGGCAATCCTCTGCTGCT
Source organism: uncultured Caldilineales bacterium (assembly GCA_964460135.1). Taxonomy (GTDB): domain Bacteria; phylum Chloroflexota; class Anaerolineae; order J102; family J102; genus SSF26. The sequence goes on from CAYWPZ010000374.1 coordinate 2,326, forward strand.
GCTTCGCTCCGGGCAGACCACCGCTGCCCTGCTCCGCTTCGATCTTAACGGCCTGCCGCCTGACGCCGTCATCACTCAGGCGCAACTGCGTTTTTTTACCTTAAGTAGGTCCAACACCAGGATCATCGCGCCCCGCTTCTTCCGGCTGCTAAGGCCCTGGGTCGAAAACGAAACCAATTACACGTTGGCTGCCGCCGGCCAGCCGTGGGATCAGCCGCTGGCGATGGGGACCGGGGACCGCGAGGCCAATCCATTTGCCACCCTGCCCGAACTGGCAGTGGCCGCCTTCAGCGTCGTCGATGTCACCGGGCAGGCCCGGGATTGGTTCAGCGCGCCCGGCGAAAACTTCGGCCTTTTGATCGACTCGGCCACGGTGAACACCGTCCAATACAGCATCGCGGCAAAGGAGTGGTCGGAAAGCGACAAACGCCCTTTTCTCTGGGTTCGCTACCAATCTCTGAGCACCCCCACGCCTACCGCCACGCCTAGCCCGACCGCCACTGCAACTCCCACGGCCACGCCCACGCCGATCCCGACGCCGACCCCGTCGCCGACCCCATCGCCGACATCGACGGCGACTCCCACAGCCACGCCCACCGCTACCGCCACCCGCACCGCCACGATCACGCCCACGTCGACCCGCACCCCCACGGCGACGCCAACCGGCACCCCCACCCGCACCCCCACACCCTCTCCCACCGTCACGATCACGCCCACCCCCACCCGCACAGCCACGGCAACGCCGACCCCCACCCCCACCCGCACCCCC
>CAYWPZ010000375.1:0-3075 GCA_964460135.1 uncultured Caldilineales bacterium
GCATCTGCTGGACGATGAAATAGAGGTAGGGGGTAGTGCCGCGATATTGGCGGGTAAAGGGGAAATCGGCGATGCCGCGCACCATCGCCCCTTGTTCTTTGATCACGGCCAGGTTGAAGTTCTCGAAATCGAGCAGCACAAAGGGCGATGTGAGCACGAATGCAATCACAGCCACACCAATCGCCGCCGCCGCCGACCCAATCCCCCACCAGGGTCCTCTGCTTTCCGCCCTCTGCCCCTTCGTTGCACTCGGGGCAGGCCCTCTGTCCTCCGATCTCCGATCCCCCCACCAGATGATCAACCCCGCCACGCCCGGCGCCGCCAGGATGGGCAGGGCGCTGAACTTGCAGGCAATGGCCAGCCCGGCCATGATCCCCGCCAACACTGTCTGCTTCCACCCACCCCTATCCACCATGCGGATGGAATGGTAGATGGCGGCCACGGTGAAGGTGGTGGAGATGGGATCGACGGCGAAAAAGTGCGCCAGCTGGATTTGCAGGACGGTGAACGTCCCCAGCACCGCCGCCAACAGCCCCACATGTTCGTTGTAGACCCGCCGTCCGATCAGGAACAGGTAGAGTAAGGTGATCGTGTCGGCGATTGCCATCAGCAGCCTGCCCACCCAGGCATAGCCCGGTGAGCCGACGGCGATGCGCATCATGTCCACATACTCTGGCGGCGCGCCGATGGCTTCGGCCACCGGGACCAGCTTCTGGGTCAGGTGCCCGGCGACAACGAGCAGGTAGAGCGGAAAGTGGCCGTAGGTGTAGGAGCGGCGGCTATTGCTGCTGACATCCCACAGCGGGTTGAGGGTGGAGCGCCGCGGGTCGAAAAAGGTGCCCGACGCGGTTGGCCAGCGGATGCTGGGCGCGTAGAAGGCCACCGTCGAGCGCTCATCGGGATGCGGCAATTGGCCTTCGGCCCAGTCGACGTTGAATGTGCGCAGAACGAAGGCCGCCAGCAAGATCAGGGCCAGGATGAGAACAACAAGCCAACGACGGGTGCGAGGGGACATGGAGAGGGTGATGGTTGGGAGGGATGGTAATTGGTTACTAGTTATCGGCTATTGACTATCTAGTTACCAATTACCAATTACTAATAACGACTATTCTTCTTCAAGCCGCAAAACGGACATGAACGCCTCTTGCGGGATTTCGACGGAGCCGACCATTTTCATGCGTTTCTTGCCTTTCTTTTGCTTTTCCAACAGCTTGCGCTTGCGGGTGATGTCGCCGCCGTAGCATTTGGCCAGCACATCTTTGCGCATCGCCTTGACATTGGCGCGCGAGATCACGCGCTTGCCGATCGCAGCCTGGATGGCGACATCGAATTGCTGCCTGGGTATGACGTCCTTCATCTTGGAAACCAGACGTTGGCCTTTGGTATAGGTCTGGTCGGCGTGAACGATGACCGAAAGGGCGTCCACCGGCTGGCCGGCCACCAACAGGTCGAGCTTGACCATCTCGGCCGGGCGGTATTCACGGAAATGGTAGTCGAGTGAGGCATAGCCGCGGGTGCGGGCCTTGAGTTCGTTGTAGAAATCGACCAGGATCTCAGTCAGGGGGATGGTATAGCTGAGTTGGACGCGGCGCTGATCCAGATACTCCTGGTTTTTGAACTCGCCGCGGCGCTTGGTGACCAGGTCCATGATCACGCCGATGAATTCGGTGGGGGTGATGACGTTGATCTCGACCCACGGTTCCCTGATTTCGGCGATATAGTTGGGGTCGGGCATCTCAGCCGGGCTGTCGATGACGATTTCTCGTTCGTCGGTGAGGGTGATCTGATACTCGACCGACGGCGCCGTAAACACGAGATCCAGGTCGTACTCGCGCTCCAGGCGCTCCTGGATGATCTCCATGTGGAAGAGGCCGAGGAAACCGCAACGGAAGCCAAAGCCCAGCGCCTGCGAGGTCTCGGGCAGGTAGCTGAGCGAGGCGTCGTTGAGTTGCAGCTTTTCGAGGGCGTCGCGCAGCAGGTTGTAGTCGTCGCCCTCCGAGGGATAGACGCCGGCAAAGACCATCGGTTTGAGGGGACGGAAGCCGGGGAGCGGTTCGGCGGCAGGGTTGGCGGCGAGGGTGAAGGTGTCGCCCACCCGGCATTCGCGTATAGTTTTGAGGCCAGAAGCGACGTAACCCACCTCGCCCGCTTCCAGTTCCTCCACCGGCCGCATGAGTGGGGTGAAGACGCCGATTTCGAGCGGCTCGGTGCTGACCCCGGTCGACATCAGTCGCAGCAGCTCGCGACGGCGGATGCGGCCGTTGATCACCCGTATGTAGGCGACGACGCCCTTGTAAGAATCGTAGTGGCTGTCGAAGATGAGGGCTTGCAGCGGCGCTTCGGGGTCGCCCACCGGGGGAGGGACCTGCTTGACCACCGCCGCCAGCACGGACTCGACGTTGACGCCGTCTTTGGCCGAGATGCGGGGGATGTCGAGGCCATCGACGCCGATCAGGTCTTCGAGGTCGTGGGCCACTTCATCCGGCCGGGCGGCAGGCAGGTCGATCTTGTTGATGACGGGGATGATTTCGAGGCCCTGGTCGATGGCCTGGTAGAGGTTGGCAAGGGTTTGGGCCTCGATCCCTTGTGAGGCATCCACCACCAGCACGGCGCCCTCGCAGGCTTTGAGCGCCCGCGAGACCTCGTAGCCAAAATCGACATGGCCGGGGGTGTCGATGAGGTTGAGTTCGTAGGTCTGGCCATCGCCGGCCTCGTACTGCATCCGCACGGCCGAGGCTTTGATGGTGACGCCCTTCTCGCGCTCCAGATCCATGCTATCGAGCACCTGGTCTTGCATCTCGCGGTCGCTAAGCGTGTGCGTGACCTGGATGAGGCGGTCGGCGAGGGTCGATTTGCCGTGGTCGATATGGGCGATGATGCAGAAATTGCGGATGTGGCTGGTGCGCATGCCGTGTTGGGGGTGGCTGGGATGGAGGCGGCGGCTGGGAAACAGGACGCCAAACGATGATTATACGGAATAAGGGCGGGCGGCGGCAAGGCGGGGGCGGCTGTGCGCCTGACGGGTGCATCCACGATCTGTTACCGAGTTTTGGAGTGGTGGGATGTAAACTAAAG
>CAYWPZ010000376.1:0-3074 GCA_964460135.1 uncultured Caldilineales bacterium
ACTCCACTTGACTAACTCACCTTGTCCGTTGTTAAGACGAATTGTCAACTTAGGGCGAAAGACAAACGCACGAACTGATTCGCCAAATACTGCAAGAAATGCTACAAGCAGCGTACCGAAGGCCATAACTGTCAGGGCTCAAGACATCGCACCCATTTTTCAGCGTTATGATAGCTTGAGCGTGGCTCACAACATCGTACCCATTTTGCGGCGTCGGCGACGGTGCTTGAATTCAGGTCGCACAGGGACGACGGGCTCCGGCATGGCGTAGCGATACGTTTTCACGAGACGCGCCTTGACTTGGAGCGAACGTCGATGATAGATCTCCAAGCGCCGTCGATGCGTCCAAAGGGTGGCCCAGACGTACTGCCCGGCCAAACGTTTATGGACATGCCACGTTTCATTCAGGATCACAATCGTGCCCTCCGCACTGACCAACCGCAGGAAGTGCAACCGTCCTTCGCTAATGGGCAACGTCTTGGGCAGCGCGCGCATCTGGCGCGTCGTCAAGCGTCGGCGGCGTGCTTGCCGATGCGCTTGGGCCGGTGTGCGGCCGTCCAGTTTGGGTGGCGCGTAGTGTTGCGTGTACCAGGCTTCGAACTCGGGACTGGCGCGTATCACCTGGGCCACCGAGCGGAAATGGCGTCGCTTCCAAAAGGCCGAGCCCCACAAGCCATTCACGCTCTCGACATCGCCGTTGCGCTCTGGCTCGCCGAAGGGAATGAAGATCGGTTCGATGCCCAGGTACAAGCACAGCCGCACAAACTGACCGAAGATGCGCGGCGCTTTGTAGCCGCCACAAAACGCCCCATCGTTGTCCATCTGCAACCCGTCCGGAATCCCCAATGTTTTCCAGGTTTTCAGGGCGTGTGCCCGGACGGTCGCGTACGACTTGTTGGTGCTGATCGTCTGCGCGCAGGCGCGCGTCTGCAGGTCGAGGGTATGAAAGGCATACACCTTCGCGCCGCCGGTCAGGTAGCGTTCCGTCCAATCCATCGCGTGCAACACATAGGTGACGGTGGCCGTCGGCTGCGGATAATACACGGCGCGCGGCGGCTTGGACCGCGCGCTGAGTCTGGCGGCGCGCAAGATGCGCTTGATGGTCGCTACCGACGGCACTTGGCGCACCAGCCGGTTGGTTCGCAGTTCGCGCTGGATGCTGACGAAGCGGGCGCCCGCAGTGGACAATAGCGGCTCGAAGCGCATGAGTGGAATTGAGCGGTTGCCGTCATTGGCGTGGCTTGCACGTCCGGCCCAGGCGAGCGCAATCCGCGGATGGGGCACGGCATCGAGGCGCAGCCGCCAGCGCTCCACGCGCTGCTCGGAAGCGCGCAGATAAGGAATTTCTGCCGGAATCGTTGCCACTTCGGTCCGGCAGGCAAGCGGAAGGCTTCCCATCGGGCAGTACACATCGAACGGCGGGCGCGGCTCTCCGCGCTCCACCACGGCGGCGGCGCCTTCAAGACCGGTGAGAAGCTCCTTCAGCTCCGGCTGCACTTCGAGCACCACCTTGGCGCCGGCGCGCGCGAGCATCGGCGCGTAACGCGCAAACTGCAACGTGTCGCCCAGGCCCTGCTCGGCGCGCAGCAAAATTGTCTTGTGCGCGAGCGAAATGTCGCCGCGCCAGAGCGGTTCGCGCAAACGCTCTGGCCCGGCCATGCCGCTGCGCAGCCAGCGCGCCTCGTAGTCCTTAAAGCCATGGCGGTAATCGCCAAGCGTCAGGCGCGAGAGCGCGGCATTGAAGCGGGCGTCTGCAAAATCTGGCTTGAGCGCCAGCGCCTTGCCGTAGCTGTCCAGCGCCTCTTCGTGGCGGTTGAGCGCTGCAAGCGCGAGCCCGCGGTTGAGCCAGGCGTTGACGTGCCCCGGCATGACCGCGAGCGCATGTTCGTAGGACGCAATCGCCTCCAACGCGCGGCCGAGCGCACGCAAGGCGTTGCCGCGATTGTAGAGCGCGAGCGGATGGCCGGGGGCCAGGGCCAGTGCTGCTTCGTAGTCGGCAAGCGCCCGCTCTCCCTGTCCAAGTTCGGCGAGCGCATTGCCGCGGTTAATCAGCGCCTGGCTGTGGCGCGGCTCGCGCGCGAGTACAGCGTCGAAGCAGGCAAGGGCGTCGGCGGGCCGCCTAAGATCGAGCAGCACATTGCCGCGGTTGTTGAGCGCCTCGAGATGGTCCGGGGCAAGCGAAAGCGCCTTGTCGAGGTTTTGCAGCGCCTCGTCGCTGCGCTTGAGCGCGTGCAGTACGAGTGCGAGGTTGGACAGCGCGTCGGGCGAGCGCGGATTAACCTTGAGTGCGGCGGTGAGCAGGCGGAACGCCTCGCCGGCCTTGCCGCGCTGATGGTTGAGCATGGCGGAGAGGTGCAGCGCGTCGAAATGATCGCGCTGAAGCTTGAGCACGCGCGTGTAGATTTTCTCCGCCTCGTCAAGGCGGCCCTGCCGGTGCAGGGCAAGCGCCTGCGCAATGGATTGCGCGAGATTTGCGGGATGGGGAGCGGGCTTTTCCATCGTTCAACAGCGGTTGCCAAGCGCGGCCGATCAGATAGCCCAGCCCGGCGGGCGCGTCATCAAGCAGTTTGAAGGTCCGCAAGCCATAGGAAACTTGTTTCAATGACGATTGTCGTTAATTTAGGACTTTGTGAAAGGCGAGGAGGATGCAGCCCATGCCGAAGAAAGACGAAGTGGGGCAGAGAAATTTCACGATTTTCGCCGCCGCTCTCATGGTGGTGTTGATCGCGTTTGGCATCCTGCACACGATGGGCGTCTTTCGCTGACGACCGGCGCTGGCCGCTTTTCTCGCGGGCGCAGAGAGCGTGGCAACAAATGCGTGGCAACAAAAAAGCCTCCGCATCGCTGCGAAGGCTTTCGTGTTTGATCATCGTGTTGAGGAGATCTTCGTCGGTCCGTCTGTCCTTGGCAGGCCTGGCAGCGTCCTACTCTTCCAAGCCTTGAGACTTAGTACCATCGGCGCAGGGGAGTTTAACGGCCGAGTTCGGGATGGGATCGGGTACAGGCTCCCCGCTATTGCCACCAAGCCGGCCAAAGACAGAGGACAGACGACGGACGACAGAGGACGGAAAACG
>CAYWPZ010000377.1:0-3065 GCA_964460135.1 uncultured Caldilineales bacterium
CCGTATCGGCCTCAGTCGCGCCCTGCCACAGCACCCGGCCCAGGCGATGCCCCCGCTTCGTCTCGATGGCGGCGTGGCAATTGCGCCCGGCCGCGAAGCCCGGCCCCAGGCCGATGACGAGCGGAGCCTGATCGATGCTGGCAGCGCTGGCGCGCTTGAGCAGGCGGGCGTCCACCAACACGGTCGGGCGCAGGAGGGCGATGACCTCGTCGCGGGGGTCGGGCAGGATGGGGAGTTCGCCGCGTTCCGCCATCGCCAGAGCAGCGGCCGGATCATCCACCCGCACGGCTGTCACCCCCTCGACCGTGTGCGACCCCGCAAAGACAGCCTGGGCAAAGGCGACGGTGCGGCGCACGGCCAACGGCTGCGGCATCTCGGCAGCGATGACGGGGAAGCCGGCCTGATGCAGCCGGTGGATGGCGCCGGTGGCCAGGTCGCCGGCCCCGCGTACGAGGACGTGGGTTTTAGCGAAGATCATCACAGCAGGCCATCCTCGGTCACTCGCCGTCTCGACTTCACAGCCTGATGGCAGAATCATCTGGCAGGTCGGGCGGCTTTTGCGCCTGGCTCAGCGCTTGCTCCAGTTGCGACAGGGTGGGCGTTTGCTCCGGCCACTCGCCGGCGTTTCGCAGGCTGCGAATGGCCCGCCTGATCCAGGTTTTCAGACGCATCGAGTCACCATCATGGCCGCCATCGTTCAGAGAAGCCTGTACCGTAACCAGACAACTGACAAACAAGGCCAACGGCTCCACCGAAGCCAGGTTCGACAGCCACTCGGCATCGCCATCATCGCGCCATTCGGCGCGCAACACACCGGCAATGGCTTCGACGGCGTCAACGAAAATGCGTTCGACATCATAGCTGTCTGGGTCCAGCTCCAAGATCGGGGCGTTCGACTCGAGACTGCACACCGTCTGGCCGTTTTGGCAAACAGCGATCAAGTTGCCGCCAAAGCTGAAACCCTCGAGAGAATGACCGCCGAAGTCATAAAGCCAAAAACGCCCCGGCGTGACATGATAGCTTCGTGCGGGCATCTCGGCGTTGTGGACAAGCGAGATGGTTGTCGGCGTCGCCCACTCGTCCGCGCGGGCGCGCAGATAGAAGCCGGCGCAATCGAACACGCGACCCGTCGGCGCCGGCGACAGAAAGACATCCAGCTTTTCGTGGCCGATGGCCGGGCGATAGCGCGAGGGATAGAACAGATAGCCGGCTTCGGCGCTCATCGCCCCGCCCCTTCTTGCGCCAATCGCAACGCCACCCGCTCCGGCGTCAGCGGCAAATCGTGGAACCACACGCCCGTGGCGGCGTGGACGGCGGCGGCGATGGCGGGCGCGGTGGGGATGAACGGCATCTCGGCCATCCCCCGCGCCCCCAGCGGCCCCTGCGGATCGGGATGCTCCAGGAGGATCGCGTGCACCTCGGTTGGGACATCGAGCACGGTGGGGATGAGATAGGTGCTGAGCTGGTCGGTCAGCACCCAGCCCTCCTTCTGCTTGAACTCCTCCAGCGTCGCCCAGCCCACGCTTTGGGCGATGGCGCCCTCGATCTGCCCCTCCACCAATTGCGGATTGAGGGCAAAGCCGACATCGTTGGCCGACCACAGACGCAGCACATGGATGTGGCCGGTGTCGAGATCGACCTCCACCTCGGCGGCCTGGGCGCAATAGCCATAGGTGATGTTGGGGTCGCTGGCGCCGGTGTCGTGGTCGTAGGGCGTGGTCGGGCGGGGGACGAAACGATAGGCGGCGATGCAGGGGCGGTCTTCCTCGCTCTCCCACAGGGCTTTGGCTTGCCGCGCCGCGCCCAAAATGCTATTCCCGGCGGCAAACGTCATCCGGCTGGCGCTGGCGCTGCCGCTGTTGCGCGTCGCTTCGGTGTCAGAAACGACCATCTCTACCCGCTCGACCGCGATGCCCAACGCCTCGGCAGCGATCTGAGCCATGACCGTGTGCGCCCCCTGGCCGACTTCGGCCCCGGCATGGCGCACCACCGCCCGCTCGATCTCGCCCTGGCCGTGCAACTCCACCGTCGCCCAGCATTCGTCCACGAAACCCAGACTGAAACCCACATTCTTGAAACAACAGGCCAGGCCGATCCCGCGCGCCCTGCGCCCCGCCCCTGCTTGCAGCGAAAACGCCCCCCTCACCTCCCACCTCCCGCCTTCCGCCTCCCCCCTCCCTCACTTCTTCACTTTCTCCCCGTCCTCCTGGCCGGGCTTGAACGGCGGGAAGCCGTGCTTGGGCCCCTCCCCCTTCAGCAGCGCGGTGATCTCGTCCGACTGCTGCAGGAAGAGCGCGTCCGTGAAGGGCTTCCCGATGTACTTCTTCTTCATGTCGGCGACCTTCTCGCCCAGCGCCACGGCGTTGCGGATGTCCCCGGGCATGGCCGAGAACGGGGTGGCGCGGCTGAACTGGAGGATCCCCTCGCGCTCCACGAGTGGCCCCGCCTGGGCGCATGCGCGGTCCAGAGCGCGCACGAGCTCTTCCAGGCCACCCGCGGCGTAGCCGGGCAGGAGCGAGAAGTCCTCCGTGAGACCCACGATCATGGGGTTGTCCCAGCCCGGCCCCTTCACGGTCCCCGGCGGAAGGAGCCGCTTGGGGTCGGTCTTGTAGAAGGCCCGCGGCATCCCGTACGCAGCCGCCACCGAGATCTCCATGACCGTGCCCGCGTCCGGGTTCACGGGCCCCTCGAAGGGATTCGTGCAGGCCACGACGGCGCTGCAGTCCTTCAGGAGTCTGAACATATCGAGGGCGTAAACGGCGACCATCAACCAGTAGCGCGCTTCGTCCTTCTCCCGCGCGGGCCGCCCGCTCTTCGCCAGCGCCTCGTAGATGAGGATCAGCGAGAACTCCTCGTCCACCGGCAGGTAGGTCTTGTACCCGGCGGCCCGCAGCCCGGCCGCCAGCGCCCTCATCTCCTCGAAATCCTTGTGCCCGCCCATGGGCCCCGCGCAGTAGACCTTCACCCTCTCGCGCGGCACGGGGGGCTGGGGCGCTGCGCCGCAGACGCTCCAAGCCGCCGCCAGCAGGACGGCGAGCGCGCCCGCGAGCACCGCCCCCCTGCCC
>CAYWPZ010000378.1:0-3002 GCA_964460135.1 uncultured Caldilineales bacterium
GGGCGCCGGCCGGCAAGCTGATGCCGTCGAAACGGATCAGCGTCGACATCACCTCGTTGTCGGTGTTATTGGTGCGCACATAGAGGACGGGGAAGGCGTCGTGCGGCGTCGACGTTTCCCAGTTGGCGGCGACGATGTGGGTGTCCTGACCGCCTTGATAGCCATCGACGCCGTGCTGCAAGCTGCGAGATCGGGGCGCTTCGCCGAAGGAATACCTGATCCCGGACGTCGCGACACTTGGAAGCTGACCCTACCACAAGCGAAAGTCATCCCAGTAGGCGCTTTCGTCCCAGTTGTTGTCGATGCCGAATCTTGTCAACATTTGCACCGAGTTGATGTTGCTGCTCATGTTCAGATCATTGACTGCATACGTCCAGACCGCCTGTCCCGAAGAACTGAAAGCACTCACAATGATCGAGTCGTTGTTGCCGCTTCCGGTAGCATCTACTTTCATGCGGATCCGATACCATTGTCGGCGCGCCAGGGTGTGGGGGCCGCGATGGGGACAACGATTTGCTGGCCCAACACTCCGGCCAGTTCTGCAGTTGACTCCCTTCTTGACACTTCCACCCGTAGTTTCCTTCCCATCGCTCCGTCACCCTGGTGAGCGTGGCGCCGTTGGCCACATCAGAACCGCTGAAGCTCGCAGGCGGCGTCGCTTCCATCCTTTCGCGGAAATTGGACGAAGGCTCCGGGGTGGCGGTCGGGGTAGCCGTAGGCGGCGGTGAGGTTGGCGTCGGCGTGGCGGTCGGGGAGCCGGTCGATTTCTGCACTTCGACATAGTCGAACCAATCTGGATCGGCTCCGGAATCGAGCCCGATGTCATCACTCTGGCCGCTGAAATCAAGTTGAGACGCCCGGAAGACGGCCTCAAACCAGAGGCCATTGCCGCCAGGGGCTGGAACCGGGCCTGAAATGAGCACAGCCGGTTGTAGCCCACTTCCGCTTTGCTTGTATCTCACGCTGGGATGAGCGCCATTGAGCTTGTAGCGGATCAATGATGAAAGCAAGCGTCTCCCCGTCGTCATCCTGGATGACGACGACGCCATCGACAAGTCCGGTCGTCTCGTAGCCGCCCACCTCTCGCAGCGCGCCCGACTCCTTCACCTCCACCACTCGCAGACCGCTCTTGCGATCCGCCGCATAGCTCACACTATCCGTTGTCGTTGCACCCACCACCACCACTCCCCGCACATCCCCCTCCACTTGCAGCGCCCCTACTTCGCGCGGTCGTTACTACGATCACATCTTACATCTACGATCACACCCGCGCCAGCCCCTGTTCCAAATCTGCAATCAGATCCTCCGCCTCCTCGACGCCGATGGCAAAACGCACCAACTCGTCGCGGATGCCCAGGCTCAGGCGCATCTCGGGGTCGGCGTCGTAGTAGGACATCAAGGCGGGCTGCTCGATCAGGCTCTCGACGCCGCCCAGCGAGGGCGCGATGTGGGGCAGGCGCAGGGCGTCGATGAAGCGCCCGGCGGCGGCGCCGTCGCCTTCGATCTCGAAGCTGACCACGCCGCCGAAACCGCTCATCTGGCGGCGGGCGATGGCGTGGTCGGGGTGAGAGGCCAGGCCGGGATACCAGACGCGACGGATTTTGGGGTGGCTTTCCAGAAAGCAGGCGATGGCTAAGCCGTTGGCGTTCTGCCGCGCGACTCGCAACCCCAAGGTTTGCAGGCCCCGCCCGACCTGAAAAGCCGTGGTGGGATCCAGCACCGCCCCGAACATCGACTGCGCCTCGCGCAAGGGCACGGTCAGTCCGCCGCGGCCCACGATGACCCCGGCCATGAGGTCGTTGTGCCCGGCCAGGTATTTGGTGGCGCTGTGGATGACCAGGTCGATGCCCAGTTCCAGCGGCCGCTGGTTGAGCGGGGTGGCGAAAGTGCTGTCGATCAGCGTCCGCACTCCCCGGCGCCGCCCGATCTCGGCCAGCGCCGCCAGGTCGAGACAACGCAAGAAGGGGTTGGTGGGCGTCTCGGAAACGATGAGGCGGGTGTTGGGGTGGATGTTGGCCTCGACGGCAACCAGGTCGCCGGGCGCAACGGTGGTGCAGGCGATGCCAAAGCGATGGAGCACACGGTTGGCAAAGGTGCGCGTGCGGTGATAGCTATCGCTGGTGATGATCAGATGGTCGCCGGCCGAGAGCAGGATGAGCAGGGCGCCAGTGACGGCGGCCATGCCCGAGCTGAGCAAGATGGCGTCATCGCCGCCCTCCAGCGCCGCCAGCCGCGCCTCCACCGCCCGCACCGTCGGGTTGCCGTAGCGGCCATAGTCCTGGCGCACCGGCTTTTCGACGAACATGCGCTCGTCCATGAATTCGATCAGATCGGCGGTGTCGGCGAAGGTATAGGTGGCCGATTGGACGATGGGCGGGGTAAGGCTGTGGTGGGCGTGGTCGCGGGTGGCGCCGGCGTGGAGCGCCTGTGTGCTGGGGCCGGTTGGCATGGTGAAGGGCTTCCTCGATGGCGTCTTGTCAGTAGTTTCGGCAATGACGATGGACGACCTCCATCATCAAATCAAGATGAGTCCGTGGCCGGCGCAAACTCCAGGCCGTGGAAGAAACAAAAACGGGCCTCGAAGATGGAGGCCCGCGACTGGCTGGGTGCGCCCTCTCATCGTCCAGAAAACTCTGCCGGCATTGGCACCTGGAACTCGCATCCTGGTTGCCGAGGCTTCATCGGGCCGGTCCCTCCGCCTCTCTGGATAAGAAGACTCCGCCGGTTGGGTGCAACCGGCGCATCCTATTGGATTTGCAGTGGCTGGGACTATAGCACAAGACCCAACGACGGCGCAAACACCTGGAACCAGGGTCGAATTTCGAAAATTCCCGCCCGGATGTGACTAAAGTCGCAGCATTTACACTCGATTTGTGCCATGATCGCACTCACCTGACGGGCGAAGGCGCGCCCGGGCGCAGGACAGGCTTGCTCATGAACACAGATCCGCTGCCCTCCATCGATCAGAACCTTTGCACCGGCTGCCGGCGCTGTGTGGACAT
>CAYWPZ010000379.1:0-2985 GCA_964460135.1 uncultured Caldilineales bacterium
GCATTCCGGGCGAGGTTGGCGGTTTCGGGCCGGAGCGTCTGTTGCGCGCGCCGGTCGCCGGGGTCTGGTGGCCGGTGGTTGAGTTTGGCGAGCGGGTCGAGGCCGGGCAGGCGCTTGGCTTGATCGAAGCGGCCGGGGACAGCCAGACGGTGGCCTCGCCCCTGAGCGGCGTCGTCCGCGGGCTGCTGCACCCCGGCCTGGCGGTGAACCCCGGCCTCAAGCTGGGCGATATCGACCCTCGCCCCGACCCGGACGCCATCCACACCATCAGCGACAAAGCGCTCGCCATCGGCGGCGCCGTCCTGGCGGCGGTGTTGGCATGGCTGAACAGGTGCGTGGGTGAGTCGCAGGGTTGCAAGCCGGGTTGGCTTGCTGTACACTCACAAGCGACTTCATCAGGAGGCAGCTAAGATGAGCGGACTCGAAGCCCTACAATCAGCTCAATATGTTTCTCTCAACGAGAAGCGCTATGCCTTAGTCGAAATGGACGACTGGGAAATAATGCTGGAATGGCTTGAAACCGTCGAGGATATGAGTATCATTCACGCGGCATTGGCGGATTTGGATGCCGCGAACGGAGATCGAGAGCAGGCCGGTTTTCTACGTTGGGATGATATTCAAGAGGAGTTGGCGTGAGGCCATACATCCTCTATATCAGGGCTTCTGCCCTTGCAGAGCTCAAACAACTGCCCGGGAGTGTGCGCCAGGTCATCCGTAGAGCGATCGACGATTTGGCTGCTGATCCCAGGCCATCGATGAGCAAAGCTTTGAAGCGGGTGAATGGAGCACGTGAATGGCGACGACTGAGAATGGGTCGATGGCGCGCGGTTCATCTGGTGTACGAAGCGGACAAAGCAGTGGAAGTTCTAGCGGTGCGGCGGCGACCTCCTTACGATTATAGCGATCTGGAGCAACTGGCCCAGTTGCTGACTTAGGTTGGTCGCTGTGCACATTGTCATTCACCCCATGTCCATCCTGGACTACGATGCCGTCCTGGCCCTTTGGCGGGCAGCCGAGGGCGTGGGGCTGAGCGCGGCGGATGAGCGCGCGGCCATCGCCCGCTATCTGGAGCGGAACCCCGGCCTCAGCTTTACGGCCTGGGAGGGCGAACTGCTGGTGGGGGCCGTGCTGTGTGGGCACGATGGCCGGCGGGGTTTTGTCCACCATCTGGCTGTGGCCGCTTCGCACCGGCGGCAGGGGGTGGGCCGGATGCTGGTCGAGCATTGCCTGGCGGGGCTGCGGAGCCAGGGCATCGACAAGTGCCATTTGTTCGTCTATCGCGCCAACACGGCGGCGCAGGAGTTTTGGCAAGAGATCGGCTGGGCCCAGCGCCATGATCTGGTCATCATGTCGAGGATGGTTTCATGAACACGCCTTTCACGGCCAGCCTGCTGACGCACATGGGCGGGTTGTGGGCCTTTTTGGCCATCGAGATGCCCATCGAATTCCTGGCCCCGGTCTATGTCGGCGACACGGTTAGCGCCGAAGCAATGGTGGCCGAAGTCCATGCCCGCTCCGGCCGCGTGGTGTTGCACTGCCGCTGCACCAACAGGGCCGGGCAGGATGTGTTGAGAGCCAAGATCAGCGGTTTTCCCGGCCGTTTTGCTGCCGGGGATGAGGCGGCGTGATCGGCGCTCATTGACCGAATGAAGGCATAGCGGTATGATTTGCGATGCGATCAACCCTTGCCATGTGGCCAATCATGGGAGAACGACATGCTTACCCGCCTCAAAGTGTCCGGTTTCAAGAATCTGGTCGATGTCGATGTCCGCTTCGGGCCATTTACTTGCATTGCCGGAGCCAACGCCACCGGCAAATCGAACCTGTTCGATGCGATCCAGTTTCTAAGTCATCTGGCCAGCGATACGCTCTTGAATGCCGCTCTTTCCGTGCGTTCGGAAGGGGGACGTACGACAGACGTGCGCAATCTGTTCCTGCGCGCAGGCGGTGCACATACGCAAGAAAAGTCGGTGGTCACGGGCCGTCGTGTTGGCGAATTCACATGGTCAACACGTATTGCGATCTGTGTCATTCCCGTCCGTATGCAAGAAGCCTGGCTGCTCTTCGATGAGACCGCCATCAAGTTTGCCGCCGGCAACCGCACCTACCCGAAGTCATTGAATCTGCCGCTGACTGGGCTGGGGCAAGAGGTATGCCTGGCCGAACATGCCTGGGTGCGCTGGCGCTCCTTCTACATCGATGGCCCTGACGGCAACGTGATGGAGTGGGTCTGTCATGATGAAACTGCGGGCTAGGCGGCAATGAACCTCGCCCACGCCTTGCAAGTGCAGCCCGGCGCCCTCGTCGCCTTCACCGGCGCCGGCGGCAAGACCACGGCCATGCTGCGGTTGGGACGGGAACTGACCGAGCAGGGGCTGCGTGTGTTGGCGACGACCACCACCCGGCTCGGTCTCGACCAGCTGCGCCTGTTCCCCGCCCATCTTATCGATCCTGACCCCGCCGAGATCGACGCCGCTTTCGCCCGCTCGCCTTTCCTCCTCGTTGCGGCTGGCCTCGACCCGGCCCCGAACAAGGCCCTCGGCTACCCGCCCGACCGCATCGCCGCCCTCCGCGCGCTGGCTGATATCGTGTTGGTCGAAGCCGACGGCAGCCGCGGCCTGCCGATCAAAGCGCCTGCGCCGCACGAGCCTGCCATCCCGCCCGACGCCAGCCACGTCAT
Source organism: uncultured Caldilineales bacterium (assembly GCA_964460135.1). Lineage (GTDB taxonomy): Bacteria > Chloroflexota > Anaerolineae > J102 > J102 > SSF26. Next base: position 2,681 of record CAYWPZ010000379.1, read on the forward strand.
CACCCTCGCCCATCTTGCCGCCCTCGGCCAACCGCTCGGCCCAGAGACCGCCCACCGCCCCGAACTCATCGCCCGGCTGACCGGGCTGAGCGAGGGCGACCCCCTCACCCCCGCCGCCCTTGCCCGCCTCCTCCTCCATCCTGCCGGCCCCGCCCGCGGCGCGCCGAAGGGGGCGGAGCGGCATCTGCTGGTGAATGGTTGCGAGCGACTGGTTATTGGAGATTGGTTATTGGAGATTGCCAATAACCAATCTCCAATAACCAATCTCCACTCTCTCCCCCCCCGCCTCGCCGCCGCGCCCGGCA
>CAYWPZ010000380.1:0-2971 GCA_964460135.1 uncultured Caldilineales bacterium
GAAGAGCTGAACCATTTGGGCGCCTCCGCCTCCGTCTTTCGGCTGCGCCCCGACCTGGCCATCGTCCTCGATGTCACCTTTGCCAGACAGCCGGGGGTCGACAGCCACCAATCGATCCCGTTGGGCGGCGGACCAGTGATAGGCTTCGGCCCTAACCTGCACCCGGTGATCACGGCCAAACTGATCGAGATGGCCGAGACGCTTGAGTTGGCGCACGGCATCGAACCGCTGCCAGCAAACACCGGCACCGATGCCTGGGCAGTGGAGGTGGCAGCAGGCGGCGTCCCCTGCGGCCTGATCGGGCTTCCTCTGCGCAACATGCACAGCCCGGTCGAGGTAGCGGACTTGAAAGACGCGACCCGAAGCGCTCGCCTGGTGGCCGCGTTTGCGGCGCAGGCAGACGCCGAGTTCGTCGCCAGCCTGGCCTACAGGCTGCCCGACTTTGCGGAGACGGCGCCATGAGCATCCTGACCGTTGCTTTGCTCCGCCGCCTGAGCGAGACGCCGGGTGCGCCGGGCGACGAAGGCGCCATCCGCGACCTGATCGCCGGCGCCATCCACCCTTTTGTCGATGAACTCCACCTCGACCGCATGGGCAACCTCATCGCCCTCAAACGCGGGACGGGTGGCTCCAAGCTGCGAGTGGCGGCCACCGCCCACATGGACGAAGTGGCCTTCCTGGTCAATGCCATCGATGACGATGGCCTTTTGCACGTGCTCGAAAGCGGCAGCGTCAACCCCCGCACGCTGCTGGGGAGCAGCGTCCAAGTGGGGCCAAAGCGGCTGCCCGGCGTCATCGGGCTGCGCCCCATCCACTTTGGCGGCGCCGATGGCGTTCAGACCGTGCCCAAAATCGGCGATCTGGTGATCGACATCGGCGCCGGCGACCAAGCCGCGGCCAAAGCCGAGGTCAAGATCGGCCAGCGCGCCGTCTTTCGCACCGCCTTTGGTTTTTTGGGGCCGGCGCGGGCGCTGGAAGATGAGGCCCCCTTACCTGAGCGCGGCCGAATCAAGGGCAAGGCCTTCGACGACCGTCTGGGTTGTCTCACCCTGATCGGGTTGCTGGCGGGAGAACGGCAACCGTTCGATTTCTACGGCATCTTTACCGTTCAGGAAGAGATCGGGTTGCGCGGCGCCTATGGCGTCGGGCAGCATCTGGCCCTGGATGTGGTGCTGGTGCTGGAGGGCACTGTCTGCGATGACCTGCCTGGGCCGCTAAACGCCGACCGCCCGCCGCCGACCACCCGTCTGGGTCATGGCCCGGCCCTCACCCAGCGCGACCGGTCGGCCATCGCCCACCCGCGACTCTTGCAGCATCTGATCCGCACCGCCGCCGACCACGGCCTCCCTTTTCAATTCAAACAGCCGGCGGTGGGGGGTACCGATGCGGCCGGTTATGGCCGCCATCGCCCCATCCCCATCGCCATCATCTCCACGCCCTGCCGCTACATCCACGGGCCGGCGGCCGTGGCCGAGCTGAGCGACCTACACAACGGCCTGGCGTTGCTGCGCGCCGCCCTGCCCGGCATCGGCGGGCTTTTCGAGCAAAAGGAAACCATCACGTGAAAGATCTGATCCGGGAACTGGTCGCCGCCTATGGCCCCTCAGGCTTCGAGGACGAGGTGGCCGCCATCATCGTCCACCATGCCCGGCCCTGGGCCGACGAGGTGAGAACGGATGCGATAGGCAATCTGTACGTGCACAAACGCGGAGACGGCAGCGGCAGGCGCATCATGCTGGCCGCGCACATGGACGAGATCGGACTCATCGTTACCCATCGCGAAGAAAACGGCCTGTTGCGCTTTGCGGCCGTGGGCTATGTCACACCCAAAATCCTTTTGGGCGGGCGCGTGCGCTTTGCCAACGGCATCTTGGGCGTGGTCAGCCATGACGGCGGCATCAAGGCTGAGTTGTTGGACGACGATCTGCCCGAGATCGGGCGCTGGTATATCGACGTGGGTGAGGCCGAGTGCAGCGTGGGTGAGGTGGCGGCCTTCGTGCGGCCCTATGACGAGATGGGCAGCCGCATCGTCGGCGGGGGGCTGGATGACCGCGTAGGGTGTGCAGTCCTGATCGAAGTCATGCGCCGGCTCAAGTCATCGCCCCACGACCTGACCTTCACCTTCACCGTGCAGGAAGAATTCGGGACCAGGGGCGCCGGTGTGGCGGCCTTCGAATTGGAGCCGGACATCGGCCTGGCCATCGACCTGACGGCAACCGGGGATACGCCCCGGCCGGCTGCCCGTCTGTCGGTCAGGTTGGGCGGCGGCCCGGCCATCAAAGTGGCCGACGGCGGCATGATCGCACACCCGCGGCTGCGCGAGGCCCTGGTGCAGACGGCCCGCCAACACGACGTCCCCTATCAGCTCGAAGTCTTCCCCCACGCCTACACCGACGCCGCTGCCATCCAGATGGCGCGCGGGGGGGTGATCGCGGGTGGGGTGCTCATCCCCTGCCGCTACCTCCACACCCACTCCGAGATGGTGGCAGAGGCCGATATCGAGAATACCGTCCGCCTCCTCGTCGCCTTCCTCGGCCAACCCTGGCCGGCGATTGGTGATGAAAAGTAGAGCATAAAACGTGAAACATAGGAGCGCATCGACGCTCCCCCCTCCCCCCGCCTCCCGCTACCCGCCTCCCGCCTCCCGCCTCATCCCCCACCACGCCGCCGCCGTCAGCGCCAGCGCCGCCGCCCACACCGCCACTGCAGCCCAAACAAAGCGTTCGGGCCAATACTGCGCCGCCTGAGCCGCCATCGTTACGGCGGCGCCAGAAGAAACGGCCCATGTGCGCTCCAACGCAGCGCCGGGGCGCGGGAACAGGGTCAGGGTGAAGCGGGCATGCTGGTTGTTCGCCAGCTGCCGCCAGACCTCCGCCTCGGCCAGCAGCAGGTCGGGCAGCACCGGCGCCAGAGGGTGCGAAGGAGAGACGCCGGCCGCCGCTTCTTCCAGGCTGATGGCCTGAGCAGCAAG
>CAYWPZ010000381.1:0-2958 GCA_964460135.1 uncultured Caldilineales bacterium
GGGAAAGGCCGCGCTCCGGTGTGCTTCATCACCCGTAGGTTCTGCTTCTTGCTCAGGCGTTCCAGCGCTTCGGGGGTGAAATCAGTCGCGGCCAGGACTTCGACGAAAAGCGAGCCGATGGCCTCGACCAGGGGCAGGTCCACCGGCCGGTTGACGGCGATGATCGAGCCAAAGGCGCTGACCGGGTCGCAGGCGAAGGCGCGTTGGTAGGCTGTCAAAAGATCGCCATCCGTCGCCAAGCCGCAGGGATTGGCGTGCTTGATGATGGCAACCGCCGGCGTCTCGAACTCGGTTGCTGCACCCCAGGCGCCATCCAGGTCGCCCAGGTTGTTGTAGCTCAGTTCCTTGCCCTGGAGCTGCAAAAATGCGGGTTCGTGGCCCCGCCAGCGGTAGAAGGCGGCGCTCTGGTGTGGGTTTTCGCCGTAGCGCAGGGACTGGACGCGCTCGGCTACCAGGTTCAGCGCCTCCGGCGTGGCTGTATCGCCCTCTACCTGCCGGGTCAGATAGGTACTGATGGCAGCGTCGTAGGCGGCGGTGTGACGAAAGGCTTTGAGGGCGAGGCGGCGGCGATCCTCCAGGGAGATGCCGCCGGCTGCCAATGCAGCCAGCATAGGGCCGTAGTCGGCGGGATCGACTACCACCGTAACCCGCTCAAAGTTCTTGGCCGCGGCCCGCAGCAGCGTCACCCCGCCGATGTCGATGTTCTCGACCGCCTCGGCCTCGCTCACATCCGAGCCGGCGACGGTGCGCTCGAAGGGGTATAGATTGCAGACCACAAGGTCGATGGCAACCATGCCGTGACGCTCCAATTCGGCCAGATGGCCGGCGGTGGGCCGGGCCAGGATGGGGCCGTGGATGGCGGGGTGCAGGGTCTTGACGCGGCCATCCAGCAGGTCGGGGTAGCCGGTAAGGTCGGAGACGGGGAGGACGGGCAGGCCGGCGTCAGTCAGGGTTTTGGCCGTGCCGCCGCTGGCGACGAGCTCGACGCCCAGCCCGTTCAGTCCGCGGGCGAAGTCGATCAGACCGGTTTTGTCGGAAAGGGAAAGAAGGGCGCGCATAGTGGAAGATTGAAGATTGGTTATTGGAGATTGGGGAGGTGTCGTCCATCGTTCGTCAACAGGAGGACAACAAAAAAGGGTAGCCGGAACGTATGTCCGACTACCCAGCCCAGGCGAGCGACTGTTGTCATGAAATGGCCGCTTCTCTCCCTTGTGGTGCGTCCACGCCCGGCCTGAGCGGGCCGGGTTTCGCCAGTCGAGAAGTGGGGTGACGAATCGATTGGTCGGCAGTATAGGGGCCGGGCGCGTTTTGTGTCAAAGAGCCGACGTGATCGAAACCAGCGTCGGCATCCCATGCGCGCGCAATTCAGCGAAGAAGGTTTCAGGGTCGAGCACGGCTTCGGGCGGATGCACGCCGGGCGGGATGCGCCCCTCGGCCAGCCAGACGGCGGCGATGGCCGGGGCGACGCCGGTGGGCAGGCTGCCTTTCACCGTCAACGTACCCAGGCGATAGGTGATCTCCCGACCCTCCTTCGCTCCCCGCACCTCGGTCACGATCTCCTTCGTCCAATCGGGCGGCTGGCGGCGGGGCGGGGCCAGGAAATCGGCGAGAGGCGGGACATTGCCGGAGAGCAGGGCCAAAATAACATCGCGCGGGATCACCGATTGGCCGTTCACGGTGATCGGTTGGCGGTGGTGCAGGCCGAATTCGGCCAGGACGCGCACCTTGTCCACCGTCTCTTTGGCCATGCCCCAGTAGTTGATCTTGAAGAAGCATTCGCGCACGCCCTTGTCGGCAAAGGTCAGGGGCAGCGTCGCCACCTCGGAGTGGAGCGAAAGGTGCATGGGCAGCAGCCCTACCGGCGGGGTGAAGAGATAATCCTCGAACTCAGTCAGCGGCTCGCAAGCCCGGAACTCGCCGGCGCGAAAGACCATCGGCGCCAGGGTCAGCTCGTCCAGGATGGTGGGGATGGCGTAGGTGAAGCGGGCGTCGCCGGCGGCAGGCGGCTTGATGCCGTCGTAGATGCGGATGCTGTCGATGGCATCCAGGCGGTCGGCGGCGTAGCGGGCCTGCACATTGGGGATGCCGGGGGCCGAACCCATCCCCAGCACCGCGCTCAGCCCCGCCGCTTCGAAGCGCCCGCTCAGTTCGAGCTGCTTGCGGGTGGTGTGGAACAGACCGCCCAGGTCGGTGTAGTGAACTCCCGCCGCCAGGCACGCCTCCATCACCGCCAGGTTGGTGTAGTAGACGGTGGCGTTCAGGCAGGCGTCCGAGCCGGCCAGCGCCGCGACCAGCCCGGCAGGGTCGCCGATGTCGGCGCGGCGCAGGGCGATCTTGGGGCTGGCCAGATAGTCGGCCACGACCCGCGCCGCTTCCAGGTTGACATCGGCGATGACGACTTCGCTGACGCGCTCATCGTTTGCCAGCGTCTGTACAGCGATGCAGCCCATCTTGCCGGCGCCGCCGAGGACGGTGATTTTCATGTCCGAGTTCCTTGTTTGCAGGCAGAGTGTGAAAATGCTAGGATGCTGTTGGTGGCCGCGAAGCGCCCCGACCTCGCAACAAACCACCACAGGAGGAACGCCATGCAGCAAGCAGCGATTGCTCAGATCACGACACGATTGCTCGACCTTTCCGACGATAAACTTGCTGTCGTCTATGACTTCATTTCGTATCTCGCCGAGCGCGAGACGAAATGGGTGGGTGTGCGGGAACTCTCAGAAGCCTATCAGACGATGTTGGCATCGGAAGAGGTGCTGAGCAGGGATTGGGATCGGCCAGAAGAGGATGAGGCATGGGCCGATTTGTGAAGGGCGATGTCGTGGTGGCGCCGTTTCCGTTTTTCGCGACTGACTTCGCGACCGGCGGGCTGAACAAACGAAGCAACTTGCGTCCCAACCGCTTGTTCACCGCCGACAGCCGCATCGTTGTCTATCGCGCTGGCAACCTCAAAGCGGA
>CAYWPZ010000382.1:0-2920 GCA_964460135.1 uncultured Caldilineales bacterium
GCGGCAAGCCGGCGGAGGCGCAGCCCGTGTTGCTCGGCATCACCAAGGCGTCGCTGGAGACCGACAGCTTCATCAGCGCGGCCTCGTTCCAGGACACCACGCGGGTGCTGACCGAGGCGGCGACGCTGGGCAAGATAGACTTCTTGCGCGGCTTCAAGGAGAACGTCATCATGGGCCACCTCATCCCGGCGGGCAGCGGCTTCCCGCTGCACCGCAACCTGAAGGTGAACCTGCTGGGCGAGCCGGTGGAGGAGTCGCTCCCGTCGTTGATCGAGGCCGCCAACGCGGCCAGGATCCAGTCGGCTTCCTGATGGGGGAGGCGGGGGAACCCGCCTTCTCGCTTGGGGCCGGCGGGGGTGATGCGGCGCTTTTACCGAACCAGCGGGCCGCGGATCAGGTCGAACAGGAGCAACGCCAGCGCCAGGTAGCCGAGCCACAGGCCGTAGAGCGCAATCGCCAGACCGCCGATGACGGGTGGGGAGTAGCGGAACTGCCATTGGGCGAAGTGGCCCAACCCGATTGCCGCGAGCGCGAGGGGGCCGATCCACAAGCCCAGGATGCCGCACAGGAACGCCCCCGCCGCGAGCCGGCTGGTGGGGCCTGCCTGCCAGCGGATGCGCTGCTCTGCCGGCAACGGTGGCGCAAAAATCGGTTGGGTGAATTTCTCGCCGGACAGGGCTTCTGTTTCGGAGGACGGCGCCATGACGACCGCCAACTGGGGCAGTTCCCCGGCGAGCCGCCAGCTTCGATCGCCCGAGTTCCACAGCCAGGTGGCGGGCCGGATCTTGCCGCGGCGCGCCCACTCCAGCAGCGTGCCCCAGTCCACCGGGCCGTGCTCGCGGAACGAATCATCCAAGACCCGGAATGTCGCTGTGGACAGGTCGTTCATGGTGCCCTGGTAACCTCTAACACAATGCGTTGGCGGCAACAAGTCCGCCCTTGACGGCCTTCTCCGCGCGATGTGGGCCGTTTGGATTGAACGCCTTTCCGCAAAAATTGTCATAGACGGGCCAAGAGACGGCGTGTAAAGTGCGCGCCTTCTGTGTGCCGGGCGCTGTCGCGGCGCGCAGTCGAAACCGAGATATAAGGAGAAACGATGCAAGACTTTGTGAAAAAAATACTGGTGCCGGTCGCCATCCTGCTGGCGGCGGGCAGCGTGGTGCTGGCATGGGCGCGAGGCAGCCAGCACTCGCAGTTGTTGAATGACGCGAAACAACTGCAAGGCGAACTCAACAACATGCAAGTGCGGCAGCTTGTCTTCCGCCGGCTGGCCCAGGACCTCGTGGCTTACAGCCAGGCGAACCCGAACATTGACGCCGTGCTGGTGCCGATGGGCTTGAAAGCGGCCCCGGCGCGTCCGCAAGGCAGCCAGCCAGCCCAGCCCCAACAGCCCAGCACGGGTTCCACCACCACTCCCCGGAGATAACCATGAGCGAAATGACTTCCACCAAGTGTTCTGGCACCCCCATCCTCAGCGTCTCGGTCGCTGTGCTGGCCATTCTCGTCGCCGTTCTGGGATGGCGCTTCAGCGCATACATCAGCCAGCAGAATGAGAATCTCAATACCAACATCGCGGCAGCCCGCCAGCAGATCGAGGCGGGCCGTCCACTCGACCAGGGGTTCAACAACCTCCTCCAACTGCTTGTGCAGTATCTGCAGAAGACCGGCGACCCCAACGTCGTCGCCCTCATGAACCGCCACGGCCTCAGCGTGCAGCTCCAGCAGCCGCCGGCCGGCGCCCAGCAGCCCGCGCAGCCCGCGGCGGGCACGCCCGCCACACCCAGGCCGGCGACAACGGACGCCACGCAGCCGTCGCCGAAGAAATAGCCGGTCACCGTCCGGGGCCGGTTCCGGTTCTGCGCCGCGCGCGAATTCCGAAGTGTGGAAGCCCGTTTGACGGGTGAAGGGGGATCGTGTTCCCAAGCGGCCCCGGCCCGGCGCGCGAACCGTTGGCGCGGAAACTTCCAGGATGGCGGGCTTGTGAAGGCCGGTGATGCCGGTTTAGAGTCTGCCGTCCATGTCCGACCCTGACCTCGAAATACCGGGCTACGAAATCCTCGGCCGCATCGGCGAAGGCGGCATGGGCACCGTCTATCGCGCGCGGCAGCTTTCGCTCGACCGGCTCGTGGCCATCAAGGTCCTGCGGCCCGAGATCGCCAAGGACGCCGAGTTCACCCGGAAGTTCCTCCACGAGGCCCGCGCCGCCGCCAAGCTTTCCCACCCGCACATCGTCCAGGCCATCGAGGCTGGCGAACACAACGGCGTGTGGTATTTCGTCATGGAACTGGTCGAGGCCGGCACGCTTCACGACCGGTTCGCGCGGGAAGGCAAAATCTCCGAACTCGACGCCTTGGAGTTCGGCTACCAGATTGCGCAGGCCCTCGACTTCGCCTGGCGCCGCGCCCGCATCGTCCACCGCGACATCAAGCCCGCCAACATCCTGCTGACCGCCGACGGCCAGGTCAAAGTCGCCGACCTCGGCCTGGCCCACCGCCACGGCGCGCCGGCGGCCAAGGACGGTTTCGCCGAGGGCACGCCGCAGTATTGCTCGCCGGAGCAATGCCGCGCCGAAAAAGACCTCGATGTCCGCACCGACCTCTACGCGCTGGGATGCACCCTTTACCACGGCGTCTGCGGACGGCCGCCCTTCGACGACAAGGATCCGCTGCAGGTCATGGCGATGCAGATCCACGACGCGCCCGAACCGCCCCGCAAACACAATCCGCAGCTCTCCGCGGAATTCGAGGCGCTCGTCCTCAGGCTGATCGCCAAGAACCCGGCCGACCGGTTCCAGACGCCCGCCGAGGCCATCGCGGAACTCGAACGCATCCTCGCCATCCGCACTGGCAAACCCCGCGGCGGGCCGCGCAGCGCGGCCCGCCCGCCCGAAACGCGCGCCTCGATGCCGCCCCCGCCGCGC
>CAYWPZ010000383.1:0-2854 GCA_964460135.1 uncultured Caldilineales bacterium
CTACCGGCTGCGGCGGCCCTGGTCCGAAACTGACGCTACGGCCAACCTGGCGGGGCCGAGCCAACCCTGGCAGGCGCCCATGGCCGCGGGCGAGGGCGACCGCGACCCCTCATCGCATGCTGCGCTCGTGTTGGCCCCCTTTGCCTGGAGCAGCATCGACATCACGGCCATCGCCAATGCCTGGCTCGCCGACCCATCGGCCAACTTCGGGCTTTTGCTCGACGGCGAAAGCGAGGGTTCGGTGCAATACAGCCTCACCTCGCGCGATTGGACGATCGACCCGGCCCTTCGCCCGTGGTTGCGTTTCAGCTATCAGGTCTTGCCGCCTATCACTCCCACCCCCACACCCACAGCGCCCGACCGGCTCTGGCTGCCGCGGCTGCTGCGCGACCTGCCGGCGTCCGCCGTCACCTCCTTTGCGCCCATGCCTGTTCGACCTGCCGCCCGGCGCTTCTCATTGCTACCGCGATTCCTGCGCAGCTAATCGCCGACGCGGCGCCGCTGCCACAACATGATATGCAGAGGAGACGGCGGGGCGAGCAACCCCGCCGTCGCTTTTGCGCTGTCGTTGTTGTCTCCTTGCCAACCAGCACCGTTCATTTGGCCGCGTGTGGCGTCGGTGCGATACTGCCTGACGCTTCGACTCGACCGCCCCTCCCCAGCTTTCCGAACAACTTCGGCGCGCTGGCCCCCCAACAGACTGCATCATGTCGCGAACGCTTGGCCTCATCCTGATTCTCCCCCTCCTCCTTCTCCTCACCCCAACGCAGTCGGCCGAGGGCGCCTGGGTGACGGCCTACGGCTATCCGAGCGAATTGTCCGTTTTCAATAGCGGGGGCAGCAAGGTGGGGCTATATCTCTCCTCCTACAGCAGCACACTCACGGTTTTTGTCTATCGGGTGGGGAGCAGCACGCCGCAGAGCCTGAGCGGGCGGTTGGGGGCAGTCGTCACTGGGGTGCCCAATCTGGCCTGCGCCAACGCCGAATTGGGCTGCGATTGGCCGAAATCACTCGACATCGATGTTGCGGGCTGGGAATCGGGCCTGTACCTGGCCTACCTCGTCGGCGGCTCGCTGAGCACGCCGCCTGCCGGCCTCACCGACCGCGGCGGCGATGACAGGAGCATCTACCCGGTCGTCCCCTTCGTTGTCAAAAGCGCCAACCCCTCGCGCAAAATCCTGCTGCAACTGCCCACCAACACCTGGCACGCCTACAACAACAGCGGCGCCTTCAGCGGCGCCTGCCTCTACCCCGCCCCGCAGTGCCGCAACCACACCGACATCCACCAACAATCGACGCAAGTTTCATTCCACCGCCCTTTTCATGACGATCTGACGAACGAGGCGCTCGGCATCATCACCTGGCTGCGCGACAACGGCTACAGCTTCGATGTCGCCGCCAATCACGACCTGGAAAACTACAGCTTCATCGCCCGCTACAAACTCATCATCTCCATCGGCCACGATGAGTACTGGTCCTTCGGCATGAAGCAGAACATGGAACGCTTCCGCGACAACGGCGGCAATCTCATCTTCCTGACCTCGAACACCATCTTCTGGAACTCCCGCCATCAGATCTCGGCCAACACCCTCATCAGCTACAAGAACTACGCCGGTCAGGATCCGTTTGCCAACAGCGCCGCCCTCGATTACGACCTCCGCCAAGTGACGGCGCTGTTTTCGTCGATAGGCAACCACGAAGCCAGCCTCTTGGGCGCCTATGCCAACGAACTGCCCGGCGATGGCGGCTACACCGTCTATCGCACCACCGACGCCGACTTGAGTTGGTTTTGGCAGGGGACGGGGCTGAGTGAGGGCGACAGCTTCGGCGCGAGCGTGCAGGCAGCCGGGGCCAAAGAGGTGGACAGCATCCCGTTTGCGATGGTCTCGGGCCGGCCCGTCCCCAACAACGACCGCACCCCCGCCCGCAACCTGCGCATCCTTGGCTTAGGCTCGTCCACAGGCCGCTTGCGCGCCACCATGACCCTCTACAACGCCAAACCCAGCCTCTACGCCTGGGGCAGCGGGGCCACCGTCTTCACCTCCGGTTCCTGGCACTGGGCCACCCAAAGCCTCTCCGACGCCACCGTTTCACGGATCACGAACAACCTTGTCGCCCGCATGAGCGCCGGCAACCCGGTTTCGAGCGGAGGCGTCAGCCAATACAAGCGCATGGAGTTGGACAGCGGCGCCGGCTACACGGGCATCGACGACGCCTATCTCGTCAGTTGGGCGCCCACGACCAATTATGGGGCGGAAACACTGCTACGCCTGCGCACCAACGACGCCACCTCCAGTTTGATCCGCATCGATCTCTCAAGCCTCCCTGCCGGCGCCCGCATCGTCTCGGCCCATCTCGAACTGACCAACATCGGCGCAGCCGGCGTTGGTTTCTACATCGACGCCATCGCTCTCAAGAGCGCCTGGAGCGAGAGCGAGGTTAGCTGGGGCCAGCGACAGAACGGCCAGGCCTGGCAGACGGCGGGCGCGCTGGGCGCCAATGACAAAGACACCCAACACATCATCGCCGACCGCGAATGGCTGTACCCCGACACCGCAGCCGGAAAAACGTATCGTTTCGACATCACCCAACTGGCTCAGGGCTGGGTGGACAACCCCGCCAGCAACTTCGGCCTGAAATTGGAGGGCAATCTCATCAACCGGGAATTCCAGTTCGCCTCATCCGAATACGGCACGCTTTCCAGACGCCCGCGGGTGGTGTTGCTCTACTACCTCAGCGCCACGCCCACCCCCACTTCCAGCCCCACCCGCACCCCCACCCCAACGCGCACCGTCACCCCCACCCGCGCCAACACTGCCACCGCCACCCGCACCCCCACCATCACCCACACCCC
>CAYWPZ010000384.1:0-2828 GCA_964460135.1 uncultured Caldilineales bacterium
CGTCACCACCTTGCCCTTGTAGTCCCCCTTGTACGCATTCGCCAACTCCGTCATGTTCTTGGAGGCGGCGAAGGCGCCCATGTCGGAGGTCGTAGTGGGGGCGGGGGTGGTGCTTGTGGGCCAGGAAGCGTCGATCTCGGCCAGGGCAGTGTCGAGGTCGATGGAGCCGGAGACGTAGGAAGTCATCGACTTCCAGAACGAACCGGCGCCCACCGCGCCCGGCATCAGGTCAGAGCCGTCGAAACGGAAGGCGGTGGCGTTCTGCAACACCTCGGCCACCTTCCGGCTCACCGGGTCCTGATACCAGTCCAACGAGGCATCCTTGTGCGGCGAGATAGCCCCGCCTGCTTCTACCCAGCCTTTCACCGAGTCGCCGGTCGAGAAGTACTGGATCACCGCCCGCACTTCCGGCCGGTCATTGAACATGGCGTAGATGTCGCCCGCACCCAACACCGGCTTGCCATAGGCTGCATCGATCCCCGGCAGATAGAAGAAGTCGTAGTCCACGCCTGCTTCTAGCCCCTCGGGGAAGAAGGTGGTGATGAAGTTGCCCTGCTTGTGCAGCCAGCACTTCGGCGGCGCCTCGAACATCGGCTTCGGCGCATCGCCAAACGAGGTCGTCGCAATCGCTCCCCGCCCGCCGTACACGTAGGCGTCGTTGAACCAGATGTCGGTCACATACTGCACGGCCTTCCGCACCTCCGCCGAATCGAACTTCAACTCGTTCGTCACCCACTTGTCGTAGTTCTCCAACGACGTCGTGCGCAACATCGTCTCTTCGATCCAGTCCGTCATCGCCCAGCCCGTGGCCGCTCCCGATTCGATGCCCACGCACCACGGCGCATCGCCATCCGCTGCAATCTCCGCTGTCAACGCCATCAACTCTTCCCATGTCTGCGGAATCGTGTAGCCGGCAGCATCAAACTCCTTCTTCGGATACCACACCAGCGACTTGCCATTCGCTCGCGCCCAGATGCCCGCCGTCATCCCCTCCATCGTCCCCATCTCCAACCACGCCTGGCTGTAGTTCTCCTGCAACCACGCCGCCGGGATCACCTCGCCCAAGTCCACCACCTGCCCCTTCTTCACCATGTTCGCCAACAACCCCGGCTGTGGAAAGTCCACGATGTCCGGCGCATTGCCGCCATCCACCTTGATCGTGATCGAGGCTTCGAATTCCTTCGACCCCGTGTACTGAATGTCGATCCCCGTCGCATCCTCGAAAGCCTTCACCGAGGCATCGAACTTCACGGCATCGTTGTCCGTGAACGGCCCTTCCATCGTCACCACCTTGCCCTTGTAGTCCCCCTTGTACGCATTCGCCAACTCCGTCATGCCCTTCGAGGCGGCGAGCAGGGCAATCGCTGGCTCGGCAGGGGCTGGGGCCGTGGTAGCCTCGGCGGGCGGGGCCTTGGTCGCAGCCGGGGCCGCGGTCGGGGCCGGCGCCTCGGCCGGGGCTGGGGTGGCGCGGCCACATGCGGTCAGGACCATGGCCGCCATCAACACGACTGTCAGCACAAAGAACAGCTTTTTCATCGACTACTTCTCCTCTTGAGAAATGGAGCGGCAAACCAGGCCCACGTCTGGGTCTTGCTTCCGCAGTGTGGCGCGGATTCTGCATCCGCATCGACAGCTTGGCATCGGATGAGGACGCCTGGTGGAGCAAGATGTTAGTGCTTTTCTGACGGTTCTCACCTCCTGATGAGTCTTGGTCTCAGTTGATGGCCGGCGGCGCCGTCGTATGGCGCAGCGCCAACCTCACATCCAGCGTGACGGCAGCGGGCGGGCGTCCGGGCTGCTGGATCTCATCCAAGAGCAGGGACACACCTTCGACGCCCGAAGTGAACAAGGGTTGGTGGACGGTGGTAAGGTGCAAATACTCGGCCAGATAGATATCATCGTAACCGATGACCGAAAGGTCTTCGGGCACTCGCAGGCCGGCGTCCTGCGCCGCCTGGATCACGCCGATGGCCTGGACATCGCTCGAAGCAAAAATGGCCGTTGGCCGAGGCGAAAGCCGCAACAAGCCGGCGGCTGCTTGCCTGGCCTCTGGCACGCCGTGCCAAACGGCGGCAGCGTGATACTCAGGACGGATCGGCAGGCCGGCCGCGCTCAGCGCCTGGCAATAGCCTTCCAGCCGATGCTTGCCGGCAACGAAGCCGAACGGGCTGCCAAGCTGGTCACTGACATAGGCGATGCGTTCGTGACCGAGCGAAATGAGATGCTCGGTGGCCAGCCGACCGCCAAAGATATCGTCGATGACCACTCGCCGGAAGGCTGGCTGTATGGAATCGATCAGCACCGTTGGCAGCCCTGAATGTGAAAGCGACGCCGCCTCTCGGTCGGTGAGCGGCATGGAGACGATCAGCAAGCCGTCGAAGCGCTGCCGTCGGGGCAGCGTCTTGAGATAGTGGTCACGTCGCTCGACCGTCTCGACATTGTAGATGACAACATCATACAGGGTATCCTCCAACGCCGCCGCCACACCCTGCAGCCGTTCGACGAACGAAGGCAGGGTGAAGAAAGGGACGATGGCAGCGATGGTATAGGTTTTCCCGGATTGAAGCCGTCGGGCGCTGGGGCTAGGCGTGAACTCCAACTGGGCGATGGCCGCTTCCACCGCCTCGCGCGCGGTTGGACTGACCGAAGGGTGGTTGTTGAGCACCCTCGAAACCGTGCCGACGCCGACGCCGGCAAGTTTCGCCACATCGCGAATGGTGACGCTGGTCATACACTCCGGTGGGAGAAGGGCCTGGCGGAAACTTCCTGCCCGTCCCAAAATGACTCTGGGTTGACGGACTTGGAAACGGTTCCAAGTGCCCTATACT
>CAYWPZ010000385.1:0-2774 GCA_964460135.1 uncultured Caldilineales bacterium
CAGTCAGGTGCGCCAGCATCTGAATCCAGGCGGGGTGGTGGCCGTCAACGTCGCCCGCGCCGGCGAGGATGACAGCCTGGTGGATGCCCTGGCCGCCACCCTGTCGGTAGTCTTCCCCTCCGTCTTCATCATCGACGAGCCGGCCCCGCCCGATGCCTTGGGCAACAGCCTGGTCGTTGCCACGGTGCAGCCCGCCACGCTCGCCGACTTTCTGGCTAACACCGCCGCCCTGCCCGCGCCCATGCTGGCCGAAGTCGCCGGTCGGGCGCGTCCGCATGTTCGCCTGGCCCCGACCGACGGCCCCCTCCTGACCGATGACCGCGCTCCCATCGAGCAGATCATCCACGGCATCGTGCTGCGCTACCTTGCCTCTCCTTGATCCGCGAAGAACGCCAAGAAGGCGAAGGAAGCAAAGGTATTATTCGCGTCCCTTCGCTCCCTTCGCGGATCGACATCTTTTTTGATCCGCGAAGAACGCGAAGAAGGCGAAGGGGTCAAAGGTATTATTCGCGTCCCTTCCCACTCTTCGCGGATCCCACCTGCTTTAGAAAGCACATTACCCCATCGGCGACGCCTCGCGCCAGCCTGGGGCGCTGGTTCGCCAGCAGCTCGCCATCCCCGCCCAAGAATCCCAGCTCGATGATCGCCCCCGGCGTCGTCTCGGCCAGGCGCTGGAAGGCATGGTAGCCGGTCATGTCATGGGTGATGGTGGTAGGATGAGTGGCAAGCCCGGCGACGGCGGCGTAGCTATCCTCCAGGCATTTCACCAGGAGAGCGTCTTCCTGTGGCAGGGCGGTCTCTTCGGCGCTGGCGACCTTGAAACCACTCAGCGGGACGCAAGAATCGGCATGAATGGACACCACGGCATCGACCTGCAGGCCCTGGAGCCTGGGGTCGTATTCATCCAACACCTGCACCTCGACCCCCTGCCTTTGCAGGCGCTTTGCCGTCTGCTCGGCCACCTCGCTCGTCACCGCCACCTCCATCAATCCGCTTTCGCACACGGCCCCGGTATCGAAATTGCGATGCCCGGCGATGATACCCACCTGCCAGCGCGGTAGCCCCGGCAACCCCGTGAGCGCGCCCAGGCTGTGCGCCACCTGGCCCCAAGTCAACCCGCCGCTGTAGACGCCCAGGCCAATCGCAGCCGCCGCGGCCACACTGCTGGCGAGCAACAAGCGCCACAGCCAGGCGTGCAGGCCGGACAGACGACGGTAGGACATGGCGCTATTGTCCACGCCGGGCGCTTCGCAGGCAAGGATGGCGCGCGTCCGCGCAAGATTGACGCTGGTTGGTAGAGCGACTACAATTCGGCTTGTGAGACCGCCCATGTCCATCGATCCGCGCCCATCCAGTTCCGTTTTTCGCACCTTTGTCGGCGTCGTGGCCGGGGCGGCAGGCGTCGTCGCCTTCCTCAACTACTTCCTGCCCGACACGGCCATCACCCTGCTGGCGCGGCCGTTGCTGCAGGCGGTGGTCTTGCTGACGGCGTTGGGCCTGCTACTGACCTCGGCCCGCCTGGTCGTGCGCCATCTCCTTCGAATCAGGCGTTCGCCCGCCAGCGGCGCCCTGGCAGTGGGCTTCGCCCTGGCTCTGGCAGCCGGGCTTCTGCCAGAAGGCTTCGAGGGTGGGGTTGGCGCCTGGCTCTACCAGTGGCTGTTGGGGCCAGGATTGGCGGCCGTCTTCGCCCTGCTCCCCGTCTTCCTCGTCTTTGCCCTCTGGCGGCATCTGCGGCTGGGCGATGCCGGCCTAGTCTTGTTTGCGCTCAGCCTGGTGCTCGTCCTCCTGGCCCAAACGCCCTGGCTGGCGACTCGCGTCCCGGCCCTGGCAGCGGCGCGGCACAACCTGCTGGTAGGGCTGGGGGCGGCGGTCTTCCGCGGCCTGTTCATCGGCCTGGCCGTCGGCCTCATCTTGGCCGCCCTGTCGCGTCTGTTCCCGCAGCGAAGGCGCGAAGGATGATCACCTGCCCGCGCTGCGAGACGCCCAACCCGCCTGACGCCGGCCAGTGCAGCCATTGCGGTCGCCCGTTGGCCAACCCGCTCCCGCCTGCCTCCCCGCCCCTCTGGCTGGCACCGATCATCTTCCTCGTCATCCTGCTCGGC
Organism: uncultured Caldilineales bacterium; assembly: GCA_964460135.1. Lineage (GTDB taxonomy): Bacteria > Chloroflexota > Anaerolineae > J102 > J102 > SSF26. Next base: position 2,103 of record CAYWPZ010000385.1, read on the forward strand.
CTCGTCCTGCCGCTGTCTTCGTTCGGCCCACCCCCGCGGCGGCCCGGCGTCGAGGCTGCTTTCCATCTGATCGACATCCTGCCGCCGGGTGCGCGCGTCCTCCTGGCCTGGGACTACGAGCCGACCACCCAGGGCGAGATGCACCTGCTGGCGCAGCCGATCTTGCAGCACCTGCGCGAGCAGCAGGCGCTGGTGGTCGATGTCAGCCTACGGCCGCTCGGCCCCGGCGCCGCTGCCGACGCCCGCCGGCTGGCTTCATCGCTGCGCCCGCCCGGCGTCGTCGCCGAGGGCTTGCCCCCGCTCGACCTGGGCTTCATCCCCGGCAACGCCGCCGCCCTGCAAGCCCTGCTCCTCGCCCCTTCCGCCGCCGCCAGCCTGCCCAAAGATAGCCTGACGGCGATGGATATCGACGATGACTTGGCCGCCTTCGATCTGATCATCGAATTCAGCGCCGAAAGCTCGACCTCGCAGCAATGGATCGAACAGATCGCCGCCCGGCAACAAGCACCGCTGCTGATCGTGGCTGCATCCGGCGCTGTCGCCCCTGTCCTGGAGCCCTATGTCCAGAGCGGCCAATTGGCGGCGCTGCTGGCCGGCTATCCCGACGCCCTGGCCTATGAAAGCCGGTTGGGGCAGGATGGCCCGGCCACAGCGCAGCAGACGGCGCAGACC
>CAYWPZ010000386.1:0-2770 GCA_964460135.1 uncultured Caldilineales bacterium
CCGGCGGCGGGAACATGCACCATCCAGGGCCAGCCGGCGCAGCTCGTCCCGCCCCTGACGCAACCGGCCGGGGCCGATGTGCGCCTTGCCATCCGGCCCGAAGAACTGTCGCTTGCCGCCCTGGCGGCCCAACAAGACCCCAAGCAGAACTATCTGCCGGCGACGGTGGAGAGCGTGACCTTTCTGGGGTCGATCGTGCGGGTGCGGGTGCAGATCGGCCAGGCCGAACCGGCGGCGGCAGGGGCGATGATGGCTGTAGACCTGTTCAACGAGCGGCTGTTGCAGACCCCGCGCGTGGGCGAGCCGGTGCAGGTGGTTTTTGCGCCGCACGCGTGTTGGCTGGTGGAGGGGAGCTGAGTTGGGCGCAGAGGCAACGCCAAAATAATCGTCGGCCTCTGCATCCGCGATGGCTCGAGGCTGGGCGTCGGCTGCGTTGAGGCATAGCCGCGCTTTCTGCCACGGATCGTACTCTCATCGATCCGTTTCGTCAAACGAGCGCCGCGATTCTGATCTGACAAGGCGCACGCGGCGCGCCGCCGTATTATACACCGACGGCGTTTTGTGCTAAAATCGTCCCCCATCGCCTCCTCAAGGGGCGACGAGAGGCCGGCTTTCTTCCCCCTTCTGTTTTCTCAAGAGGCTCATGGCGCGCTACACATTGGCACAGACGCTGGAAGGGCGACGGACGCCGATCTGCATCGGCGCGGAAGCGACGCTTGGCGAGGCCATGCAGGTGATGCTGGGCAACGGCATCGGCCAATTGCCGGTGGTGGGGAAGGGGGGCGAGCTGTTAGGCATCACTTCGCAGCAGACGATCATGGGCCTCTATTATCTTACCGGCGGCGAGATCGACCTGCTGGCGCTGCCGGTGCGTAGCTGCCAGGATGTGGCCGCGGTGCTGGCCCCGAGCGATGACCTGATCACAGCCGTGGACCGCTTGCGCACGCGCGGCGTGTACGCGGTGATCGTGGCCGAGGGCAACACGCCCGTCGGCATCCTCACCGGCCGGGACATGACGCTGTTCTTTCGCTCGCTGTTCGACGGGCTGCTGATGGTCGAGCAGATAGAGATCACCCTGAAGCATTGCCTGGAGTCAACCTTCCCTTCGCCCGAGGCCCGGCTCCAGGCCATGTTTGCTGCTTTTGGCCCCAACCCCGACGACCAACAGCGTCCCGCACGGGGCGAGAAATACCTTTCCTTTAGCGATCTCCTGATTCTGATCAGCGACAGCGATAACTGGCCCAGCTTCGAGTCGCGGCTCGGCCCCAAAGTCCTTTTCGATGAATTGCTGGATCGAGTGCGCCATGTCCGCAATGAACTAGCTCATTTTCAGAGCCGCCCCGATGCCCTCGACCTTGACATCCTGCGGCGGACGATGCTGTGGCTGTCGAATCAGTTGGCAGCGCAGGCGGGCGGAGCGGCGACCCTGCCCGAACTTGAGTTGCATCGTTTGTCGCAGGTGCTGGCCCAACGCAAGCCGCCGGTCTGCACAACCCGCAACGCCTCCATCGGCGAGGCGCTGAAGACGATGACCGCAAATCGCTACGGGCAGCTGCCTGTTTTGGATGAGGAAGGCCGCTTGTGCGGGCTGATCTCGCAGCAGGGCATCGCCGGCCTTTATTTCCACACCAACGGCAAGGCGTCTTTGCTCAAGGCCCCGGTTCATCACGCCCTGGAAGCCGCCAAAACCCTGACCCCTGAGGACGATCTGTTCAAGGCAGTCGAGGCGCTGGCCGCTCCGCGCACGAATGCGGTGCTGGTGGTCGAGGAAGGCAGGCCCGCCGGTTTGCTCACCGGCAAAGACATGACCCATTTCTTCCGCTCGTTGTTCGAGGGCATCATCCTGGCCGAAGAGATCGAAGTGATCCTGCGCGATTACACGCGCAAAGCCTTCCCCAACGAGGCGGCGCTCAATGCCGCCGCCATGGCGGCCTTTGGCCCCGGCCCCAATCAGCCTTCTTTGCCCCGGCGCAACCCGCACAAGCTCAGCTTTGGCGACCGCCTGCAAATGCTTTGCGCTTCGCCAAACTGGGATCGTTTCGAGGCGGTGTTGGGGCCGCAAAACATCTTCCTCTCGCTCATGGGCCGGGCGCGCGAGGTGCGCAACGCCTTGATGCACTTCCGGGGGCAGTTGGATGCGGTGGAGTTCGATGCCCTCACCCGCGCCTACACCTGGCTGCAGACCCGCCCGCCCTGGCCAGAAAGCCCCGACTCACAACCGGTCACGCCCCACGCGCCACGAGATACACAACCAGATACACGCAACACGCACTCGGCAACACCCAATCTGCAACACCCAAAGGAGGATTCCTGATGCGAAAATGGCTCATGATCACCATACTGGGGCTGGCCCTGACGCTGGCGGCCTATGGCGGGCTTCGGGTCGAAGCCCAAGCGCGTGCAGGCGGCCCTGCGCTGGCTGCCACGCCCACCCGCCGGCCTCCCACCCCCACGCCGCAACCGCCCGGCCTGGTCGAGTCGTTGGATGATGTCGAGCAAGCTGTGGTGCAGATCGAAGCCCAGGGTAAGTTCGTCAATCCGGCCGGCGAGGCCAGCAGCGGGGCCGGGCGCGGGACGGGCGACAACATCGACCCATCGGGCATGGCCGTCTACAAGAATCACGTCGAGGGGGGGGCTGCGCTGGTCAAGGAGTGGACCAACAACAATCCGAGGAAAGCCGGCCCGTACTACCTTGCCATGCGCCTGGCCGGTCGCGTGATCGACATGTTCCAGCCGACCGAAGGCGCATTCGAATCCACGGGACGTGGTC
>CAYWPZ010000387.1:0-2661 GCA_964460135.1 uncultured Caldilineales bacterium
ATCTTCGTCATCTCTGTCTCTTTATGCGATTCTCAAGGTGCGAAAAACAGGCTAAGCGTGATTGATTGATTGACTGTGATCGTGCAAGGCCTTGCGCCTCGCACAACCCAGAGTATGTCACCGGAATCTGAAGGAAATCTCAATCTGGCCTGCAGAGATTCTACAGGGGATAGTGGGGGACGCATATTTGCAATATTGTGAGACCTTGCTGAGATTCTCTTGAGAATCTCGTGGTACGATACATTCCATCAACACAGTAGGCGCCTTGCGCTCGCAGAAGGAGTCACCCTTGCCCCAACGCATCCTGGTCGTCGATGACGACAAATCCATCATCAAAGTCGTGCGCGGCTACCTGGAGCAGGCGGGCTACCAGGTGTTGACCGCCGCCGACGGCGAAACTGCGCTGCATACGCTGCGTTGCGAGCGGCCCGACCTGGTGATACTCGATCTGCTGATGCCCCGGCGCGATGGCTGGGAGGTGACGCGCATCGTGCGGGCCGACAAAACGCTGGCGGCTACCCCGATCATCATGCTCACCGCCCGCGTGGAAGACACCGACAAGATCGTCGGCCTGGAACTGGGCGCCGACGACTACATCACCAAACCGTTCAACGCCCGCGAGGTGCTCGCGCGGGTCAACGCCCTGCTGCGACGCACCCGCCTTGACCAGTTGGCGAGCGCATCGCCCCATGTGCTAGTCCTCGGCGGGCTGCGGCTGGACCTGGATAAGCACACCTTGTCCGTGGACGGCCGGCCCGTGGAACTGACGCGCACCGAGTTCAGCCTGTTGACGGCTTTCATGGAGAACCCCGACTACACCCTTACCCGCGACGACCTGTTGGAGAAGGCAATGGGCTACGCCTACGAAGGTCTGGGCCGGGCGCTCGATACGCACATCCGCAACCTGCGGCGCAAGATCGAGCCTGATCCCGACCTGCCGACCTACATCCAGACGGTGTACGGCGTCGGCTATCGCCTGATCGGAGAGAAACGATGAGCCGGCTATGGGTGCGCCTCAGTCTGATGATCGCCGGCGTCCTCTTCTTCGTTTTCTTCCTGCAGTTCCTCCAGATCATGCGCTCGTCCGATTTCAACGGGCCGCCGGGGCTGGTTGAGCCTGCCGGCGCGCTCGACCAGCCTGACGATGGCGGGCCGCTGGCGGCCGATCGCGCCGAGATCGCACGGCGGCTGATGGATTTCATGTTGTTATCGCTGGTCGTCGGTTTGGTGGGGGGGATCGTCATCGCCCGCGTCGTCAGTGCGCCGATCAGCGACCTGGTGCGAGCGGCGCAGCGCGTCGGCAGGGGCGATCTGGCAGCCCGCGTCAGGCCGCGCGGGAGCCAGGAGATGGTGGAGTTGGCGCTCAGCTTCAATCAGATGGCGACCGACTTGCAGCGCGGGGAGATGCTGCGCAACAACCTGATGGCCGACGTCTCGCACGAGCTGCGCACCCCCCTCACCGTGCTGGAGGGCAACCTGCGCGCCGCGTTGGATCACGTGTATGCGCTGGATGAGGCTGAGATTGCCAACCTCTACAGCCAGACTCGCCACCTCACCCGGCTGGTGAACGATCTGCGGGAGTTGGCGCTGGCAGAAAGCCACGAGCTGCCCCTGGAGCGCCAACCGACCGATCTCCATGCGTTGGTCGTCGAGACCGTACAGGCGCTGGAACCCCTGGCCGCGGAAAAGGGCGTGAGGCTGCTCAACCGCACTGACGAACTGCCGTCAGTGGACGCCGATCCGATCCGCTTGCGCCAGGTGCTTTTCAACCTTCTCACCAACGCGCTGCGCCACACGCCCACCGGCGGCCAGGTGATTGTGAGTGGGGAGGGCCAGGCCGACCAGGTGCGCCTGACGGTGCAGGACACGGGTGAAGGGCTGACGCCGGAGCAACTTGCGGCCGTTTTCGACCGCTTCTATCGCGGGGACAAAAGCCGCAGCCGCGATTCCGGCGGCGCAGGGCTGGGGCTGGCGATCGTCAAGGCGATTGTCGAGGCGCACGGCGGTCGGGTGACGGCCGAAAGCGCGGGGACAGGCCGCGGCAGCGCGTTCTCGATCACCCTGCTGTGCGACTCCTCGATCGTCAGCGACGCTTCCTGATCTGGCCTGGCGCCGTTTCATGGGAGGGTGTGTCGAATTTGACATTCCAAGATAAACGCTGTAAATTTACAACGTAAGTTTACAGCGTTTATCTACGGAGCAAACCCATGTCACCCAGGCCCATACGCGCCCACGCCCACGAACGCGCCGATATGACCGCCCAGATCAAAGCGGTCGCACGCCAGCAGATGGCCGAGCACGGCACGGCCGGCCTCTCGTTGCGCGGCATCGCCCGCACGCTGGGCATCACCGCCCCGGCCATCTACCACTACTTCCCCCGTCTGGAAGACCTGATCACCGCCCTGATCGTCGATGCCTTCACCAACCTGGCCGAGGCGATGGAGGCGGCGGAAGCGGAGGAGCCGGAGGAGCGCGCCTTCGCCAAGATCCTGGCCCTCTGCCTGGCCTACCGGGTGTGGGCGATGGCGCACCCCACCGACTTCCAGCTCATCGGCGGCAACCCCATTCCCGGCTACCAGGCGCCGGAGGAGATCACCATCCCCCTGGCCCGCCGGCCGTTCCTGGGCAGGCGATCAGGAGGGCTATCCTTGCCGCTGGCCT
>CAYWPZ010000388.1:0-2632 GCA_964460135.1 uncultured Caldilineales bacterium
ATAGCCCCACAACTCTTGCTCAGGCAAGCATCTCTGGAGGTAGCTTTCCCATGGCCCGTCGCACACCCGCCAAATCACAGACCAAGAAGCGCGATTGGCGCACTACCGTCTGGTATGCCATTGGCATCCTGATCGTCTTGACAATGGTCATATCGCTGATCGCCAGCGCTTTTGTCAACTAAACGCAGTTATCCCACCCCCTCTCCCACCTGCCGTCGCCGCTGTCTTCCTTCCGGCGACGGCTTTGTTTTTCCCACAGCCAGGTCCCAGCAGCTTGCCACGACCGTTTCCGGTTTCGAGTTTGCGCTTCGCTCATGCCACCCACCTCGCGCCTCGGCCTGCTCTACGTCGGCGTCGCCGTCTTCTTCTTCTCCACCAGCGCCATCTTCATCCGTTGGGCTGGCGCCCTCGCCAGTTACGAGATCACTTTTTGGCGGCTGGCGATTGCCGCCGCCGCCCTGGGCCTGGCCGCTATCCTGCGCCGCCAATGTTGGGACATCCCCCGCCGCCAATGGGGCCGCTTCATCGCTTTCGGCCTGGTCGCCGCCTTGCACTTTCTCTTCTACGCCGCCGCCGTTCGCTTCACCACCATCGCCCACGCCCTCGCCATCGTCTACACCGCCCCCATCTTCGTCGCCATCCTCTCGGCTCTCTTCCTGCACGAAACCCTCTCGCGGCGCCGATGGCTGGGCATTGTCGTGGCAGTGGTTGGGGTCGCAATCCTGGCCGGGTTCCAGCCCCAAGCGACGCCGTCGATGCTTCTCGGCGATCTCCTCGCCCTGGGGTCTGCCCTCACCTACGGCCTCTACAGCGTCATCGGCCGGGCGCAGCGACATCAGAGCAGCCTGCTCACCTACGCTTTCACCGTCTACGGCGTCGCTGCCTTGTGGTCGCTGGCGCCGGCGGCCCTGTCGTTCACACCCCACGGCTACACCACGGCCTCAGTCCTCAGCCTGTTGGCCCTCGGCCTGCTGCCATTGGCCCTGGGCCACACCCTCTACAACGCCGCTCTGCGCCACACCAACGCCACCTACGCCAACATCATCGCCATGCTCGAAGTCGCCGGCGCCATCCTCCTCGGCGTCCTGTTTCTGGGCGAAATCCCGGCTGCCAACGAGATGGCCGGAACCCTGGTCACCCTGATCGGCGTCCTCCTCGTCCTGTTCTGAAACCCGCTTGACGAGGGGCGGCCGGCGATGGACGATGGCGGCCGTTTTCACCCAGAAAACCCTCCCTCGCCGATGACCCATCATCCACCGTCCGATGTCACGCTTCCCCTTTCACCTCTGGCCGCTGACCGCCCACCTGCGCCGCGGCAGGCTGCACCTGCACCATTTGGCCCTGGCCGAGTGGGCGCGAGGGGTGGGGACGCCCGTCTATCTCTACGACGCCGCCACCCTCGACGAGGCCATCGCCGCCTATCGCTGGGGCTTGCGCGCCTGGCCCGGCCCCAGCCTGCTCACCTACGCCGCCAAAGCCTGGCTCAGCCGGCCCCTGGCCCAGGCCCTGCACCGGCGGCAAGTGGGGATGGATGTCGTCTCGGAGGGCGAACTGGGCATCGCCATGGCGGCAGGCTTCTCGCCCCACCTCCTCCACCTCCACGGCAACAACAAAAGCCCGGCCCTGCTCCAACAGGCCATCGAGGTCGGCATCGGCGCCATCGTCGTCGACAACTTGGACGAGCTTGAGCGCCTGGAACATCTGGCCGCCGGAGCAACAGCCATTCCTCTCTGGTTGCGGCTGAATCCCGACCTCCTGACCCCCACCCACCGCTTTCGCCAGACCGGACACCACGGGGCCAAGTTCGGGCTGGGCCGCGACGAGGCCCTGACCGCCGCCGAGCGCATCCGCCGCCATCCGCGCCTGTGTTTGCAGGGCCTCCACAGCCACATCGGCTCGCAAATCTTCGACCTGGAGCCATTCCTGGTCGTCTGCGACCGCCTGATCGCCTTTGCCGCCCACCTGCACGCCGCCGGCCACGACGCCATCCGCTTCCTCTGCCCCGGCGGCGGCCTGGGCCAACCCTACCACCCCGCCGATCCGCAACTGAACCTGGCCGAGGCTGCCAACCGGATTGCCAGCCACTGCGCCGCCGCCTGGAGGTATTACAATCAGGGCGTCGCCCAAGCGCAGTTCGCTGCGCCCCCCGTGCTCGTCCTCGAACCGGGTCGCTCGCTGATCGCCCGCGCCGGCGTGGCCCTCTACACCGTCGGCTCGGTGCGCGATCTGGCCGACGGCAGCCGCATCATCGCCGTCGACGGCGGCATGAGCGACAACATCCGCCCGGCCCTCTACGGCGCCCGCTACACCGCCTGCTTGCCCGCCGCCCCCCTTGCTCCGCCCATCGGCTCGGCCCGCATCGTTGGCCCCTTGTGCGAGAGCGGCGACTTCCTGATCGAAGACCTCCCCCTGGCCCCTGTCCGTCCTGGCGACATCCTGGCCGTGCCCGTCTCCGGCGCCTACCACCTCAGCATGGCCAGCAACTACAACGCTGCCCTGCTCCCGCCCGTCTACTGGCTGGAAGGCGATCACCTCAACCTCATCCAGCGCCGCCAGACCCTGGCCGACCTCCTCCATCGCGGGGGGGGGGGGGGGGGGGGGGGGGGGGGGGGGGGGGGGGGGGGGGGGGGGG
>CAYWPZ010000389.1:0-2605 GCA_964460135.1 uncultured Caldilineales bacterium
CCTTGCCGTACTTGGTGCTGATCGTGCCGGAGCCGCGCGGGGCCAGGTAGCCGCCCAGGGTGGCGCAGTTGGACGAGGCGGCGTAGTGCGGCAGGGTCAGGCCCTTCTCGTTCAGCGCCCATTCCAACTGCTGGCCGTTGATGCCGGCCTGGGCCGTGACCGTGAGCGATTTCTCGTCGATGCCGATGATCTTGTCCAGCCGTTTCAGGTCGAGGAGGATGCCGCCGAAGACCGGTGTAGCCCCGCCCTGTGTACCCGACCCGCCGCCCCACGGCACGACCGGGATGCGGTATTTGTTGGCGATGTCCATGATCTCGCTGATTTCTGCCGCCGAGCCGGGATGGACGATGTAATCGGGCGGCGTCAGGCGCTGGCCGCGGTCGAGCCACATCTGCGGCATCCACGACCAGTCGGTGGAGTAGACGAGCTTCGAGGGTTCGTCGACCCGGATGTGCTCTGACCCGACGATTTCCTCCAGCTCGGAGCGGATCATTTCAGCCCGGAAGAGGGCGGGAGATGTCATGCGGTTCTCCAAAAAGTGGATGTGTCATGCTGAGTCACAGCATGACAGGATGCGAGGGCATCTCAGCCCATCAGCGCGCTCAGAATCAGCCAGTCCAACTCCTCGTAGTCGCGAGCGGCGCGCAGGGCGTCGATTTGGGCGCGGTCGAGCGAGCGCACGAGCTCAAGCAGGCGCAGGAAGGCGGCCAGGCTGTTGCGCAGATGCTTGGTCGCCAGCTCGGCCGGCTGGGTGCGGATGGCCTTCACATCCAGCCCGACCATGCCCTTCTCCCAGAAGCGGTTCTCATCCAGCACCCGCACCTGGTTGAAGGCCCGGCGCAAATCGACGGCGCCGAACGAACGGTCCTCGTCGAACTTGAGACCGTTTTGGTCGTTGAGATGCACGCTCCAGAGTTTGTCGAAAGCCAAGGCGAAGGCCATCTCGTCCGAGGGGTCGAGGCCGGCCAGGATGGCGTGGGCCGATTCGACCAGCGCGCCCACACGGACCGGGTCGCTGGCCTGCATGCCCAGGGCCAGGGCATGGCCGATGGTAGGGAGATAGGCCATGTCCATCGGTTCGTTCGGCTTTGGCTCGATGGCGATGCGCAGGTCGGGGTCGTGGGCGAGGAGCATATCCACGGTCTCGAGCAGTTGGTTTGTGGCCCGGACGGCATCCTTGGCCTCACGCAGGTAGGTGCCCTCGCGCGCCAGCCACAGCACCATCAGATTCGTCCCCAGCTCGCGGCCGATGTCGGCGGCCTTTCTGGCCCGCTCGTTGGCGTAGGTCCGCGCCGCCGGTTCGTTGGCCGTGAAGCCGCCATCGACGGTCATCGGGTGCTCCCACAGCCGCGGGGCGACGAATTCGGCGACGAGGCCGTGGTCGGCCAGCAGTTGGCGCATGGCCCGCGCCTCGCCGGCGATCTGGGTCGGGGATTTGCCATCCAGGTCGGGCACGGCGTCATCATCGTGGAACTGCATGGCGTCGAAGCCGAGCGCCTTCAGCGTCTCCAGCTTGCGGGCAAAGGGCACGCTCGGCCGCACCGGCGGGCCAAAGGGGTCGGCGCCCTCGTGGATGTTCCAGGGGCCGAAGGAGAAGCGGTAATCGTGCTTGTTCATAAATGTCCTCTCAAGAAATTACCGATGCCAGGTCTTGTCCTGGCGATTGATGATTTTTTCGAGATCATCCCACAATTCCGGCATTTCCAGCACTTCTGCAAATTGTCGCACCCAAAACTCAACCCGCTCATAGTCCAGATATCTTTGCATACTTATTACCGCTTCGATGTCTTCCAAATCCTTCGGACGGTGAGCGATCGCTTTGAGAATGATCAGGTCGTCGGGCATGGGCAGGCAGGCGAATGCGCAGTGAACCGACGTCAATTTCCTGGCTGCGTTCGACAGTTTCAACCTCGAACGGCAACAGACCCAGTGAAATATCAACATCCGCATCTGCATCAGCAGTGAGTCTCGGTCGTCCCAGCACACTCGCCGCAACACCGCCAATGATCACGCCCTGATTGTTGAGACGCTCGATCAAGCGTTGCACAGCAGCGATTGGGCCTTCGAGTGACTCGAGATGATGCATGGAACTCATCGTTGCACTTGAGCCTGAGCAAGATGCGACGTCCTGAGTCGATTCCACCTCTGCCAGATCATTTCATCCTGATCATCGCTGTCGTCTGCTTGCAAACCCAACGCTGCCGCCATGCGCAGAAGCGCGTTGAGCTTCTGCCAGCGCTGCACAAACGAGGCCTGTCGTTGCTCTTCAGCCTCGAAAGCGGCGACCAACTGCCACCGATCCCGATATTCCTCCAACATGGATCTCTGCGACTCCACAGCCATTGTCATCTCTCGTCGATGCCTCTAAAGATCAGCCACAGCTCGGAATTCGCCCGCCAGCGCCGGATACAACGCCTGATAGCGGGGATACCAGCGCTGGTAGGCTACGGAATGGGCGGAGGGCAGGGTCTGGCCGGTGATGTGGATGGCGGCGGCGCAGGCGGCGTCTACCGAGGTATAGAGGCCGGCGCCGACGGCGGCCAGCAGGGCGGCGCGGTCGGGCGCGACCTCGGTCGTGTTCACCGTCACCTGTTCGGCGCCCAGC
>CAYWPZ010000390.1:0-2585 GCA_964460135.1 uncultured Caldilineales bacterium
GGCCAGGGCGTCGTAGAGCCGCTGGCGCCGGTCTTCGCCCGGCAGCGTCGCCAGCTCGCTCAAGATGGTGGCCCGGTTGTTCTGGGTAGTGGCGTAGGCCAGGGGCGCGTTGTCGGGGCGTCTGAAGCGCAGCGCGTCGTCGTAGGCGGCCAGGGCGTCGTAGAGCCGCTGGCGCCGGTCTTCGCCCGGCAGCGTCGCCAGCGCGCTCAAGATGGTGGCCCGGTGCCCATAGGCGCGCGCCAGCGTGGCCGGACCGGCGCGGCCGGCTTGCGCTGCGCTCAACAGCCGCTCCGACCACTGGCCGGCCTCGCGCGTCAGGCCGAACTGCTGCTGCAGGTTGGCGCAGTTGGCCGCGAGGTCCAACGCCAGCTCCAGGTCGTTGGCCAGCGCCCACTCGAAGGCGTGGCGCAGTTGCGGCATGGCCGGCAGCATCTGGTAGTAACGCTGCTCGTCGTCGGCCGCACGCATCGCGTCGCCGTAGGCCCGGGCGTGGGCCGCGGCCGCCCCATCCCGCTCGCCGGCGTCGCGCAGCAGGGCCAACCCAAAGGCCCGCAGCAGGCCATGCTGCCGCCAGGCGCCCCCGCCCAGCCGGTCCAGCAGGGCGGCGTTGGCAAAGCCGGTCAGGGTCTGGTAGGCGCTCTCTTCCGCGCAGCCCCAGGCGGCTGCGGCCAGCGCGGTGCTAAACTCGGCCTCGCGCGCGAACGCGGCCAGAGTGCGAAAACGTCGCCGGGTTTCGTCGTCACGCAGGGCATCGTAGCTGAAAAGAACAACGGCTTTGACGTTGTGGCCAGGATCGTCCTCGCCCAGGTTCAATTGTTCCACCGCTCCGCCCTGCACCGCGTCTACCAGCCGCTGCGCCTGCGTCCGCCAATCGGCCAGGTGTTGGCTGTGGTTGCGCAGCACGCCCAGAGCCACGTCCAGCCCCAGCGCGTGTCGGCCCACGGCCTGCGCCAGGTCGAAGGCCCACGCATCGTCCGGCGCATGTTCCTGCGGCAGCCAGCCGAGACGCAGCTTGAACAGCGCCAGAGCCTCGGCCGGGCTCAATAGTCCCACCTCCACCAGGCCGGCCGCCAGGCCGTTGGCAATCTCCCGCAAACGGGTGGTGACCACCAGGTGCGCACCGGCCGGCAGCGCGGCGCGCAGCGGCTTGACCGCGGCCAGCGACCACACGTTGTCCAGCACAACCAGCAGCCGCGGGTGCTCGGCCAGCAGGCTGCGCACGGCCTCCGGCTCGAAGACGAAGAGCTTGTCCAGGTTGTCGGGCAGGCCGAAGAAGCCGGTGGCGTAGCCGGCCCAGGCGCGCAGCACGGCCTGCGCCTGCTCGGGGCCTTGGAAGTCCGGCCCCAACTCCTGCCAGATCACGCCATCCGCGTACCGTGCGTCGTTGGCCAGTTGCAGCGCCAGCAGGTGCGCCAGGGTGGTCTTGCCGACGCCAGGCGCGCCCTGTACGGCCAGGGCCTGGGCCTTGGCGGCCTGCCCGGTGATGGCCACACTCTCCCGCTCGGCCAGGGCGTCCAGCACGGCTTGCATCTCCACCGTGCGGGGTACGGCGTCGCGTTCCAAGGCCGGCGGCGCCGGCTTGAGCCAGCGGCGCTCCAGGCTGTGAATGAACAGGTTATTGACCACCGTGGCCACGCCGCCGCTCTCAGCGTGCGCCGAGAAGAGGTACTGGTCGCGGCCGGCCTGGTAGAGGTCGCCGTCCACCTGGGTTTGGGCGGAGAGCGGGGTGCGGAGGGCGGAGGGCGGGGGAGCGGCCGGCGCGGCCCCGCGCAGGCGACGGAGCAGCGCGTTGCGGGCTGCCAGGCGCTCACGCACTTCTGGCGGCGTATCCGGCGGCGCCTGCGCCACCAGGGCATCCATGACCTGCTGCGCTTCGTAGGGCTGAAGCAGGGTCTTCTCCTGAACGAACAGCGCCTCGGCTGTCGCGTCATCCTCGGCCTGGACGAAGGCCAGTACGGCGCGCATCACCGGCGGCATCTCGGCGGCCTGCTGGGCTGCCTCGTGGATCTGGCGAAAGCCCTCCAGCCGGGGGCGCAGGTGCGCGACCGTGTCGGCGTCTCCGGCCTGCTCGGCGTGGGCGATGAGCGCCGCCACGGCCTCTATCAGCGGCTCCTCCAACTCTGCCGGCACGCCGTGCCAGAAGGCCATCATCTGCTCAGAATCTTCGACTGCGACAAATGCCTCGATCAGCGCGGCCATGCCGCCGCCGGCCAGGGCCTCGGCGTTGGCCTCGACGAAGGCTTGCAGGTCGGCTGCCAGCGCCGGATCGCGCAGCAACGCCGCCGCCAGGCTGGCGTCGTCGGTCACGCCGGCCGCGGCCAGGCGGGCTTGCAGGTCGTCGGGCAAAGAGGTGGGGGCGGGTTCGGCGCCGGTCATGGGCGGGCCTCCGGGGTCTGGGGAAGGGGGGGCCGGCGTGCTGTTGATTTTGCACCGGCAGATGCTCACTGCTTATGGTAAGCCCTCTCCCCTTTCCGGGGCAAATCGCCGCCTGGCCAGGGGGCCGGGCGGCGAAGAGGGCAGGCGAGCAGGAAAACTCCCTCAGCTCCCCCGCCCCCCCCGCCCGGCCGCCCCCCCCCACAAACCCA
>CAYWPZ010000391.1:0-2575 GCA_964460135.1 uncultured Caldilineales bacterium
TGATCCAGGCTGTGGTCGATCAGGACGCGTTTGCGTTGATCGAGGTCGCCCGGCTGGAATGGATCAAGTTCGAGGCTAAGAGCCAGGCAGCCGTCATGGATGAGTTCAAGCGCTGGCAGCAGCCCGGCCATGTCCGCCTGCACCAGGATCACGTGCCTGTGGTCGACGAGGACAATCTGCACGTGGATTTCCTGGGTGTGCTGAAGTCCGCCATCGACCTGGGCTACCACTCTGTGATGGTAGACGGCTCGCGACTGTCGCTTGAAGACAATATCGCTGCCACGCGGCAGGCGGTTGAACTGGCTCATGCCGCCGGTGTCCCCTGCGAGGCAGAGCTCGGCGCAGTGTTGGGCCACGAGGCTGGGCCGCTGCCGCCCTATGAAGAGCTTTTTGCTTCGGGCCGCGGGTTCACTGCCGTCGAGGAAGCGCGGCGTTTCGCCACCGAAACGGGTTGCGACTGGCTTTCGGTTGCAGTCGGCAACATCCACGGCGCCATCTCCGGCGTGGCCAGGGATCAGAAAAAGGTAGAAGCCCGGCTTAGCCTCGACCATCTGGCGGAACTGCGTCAGGCCGCGGGCGTCCCTTTGGTGTTGCACGGCGGGTCGGGGGTGCGCCGGGACGATGTGCTGGCGGGCGTAAGGCTGGGCATCGCCAAGATCAACATCGGCACCGAGATCCGCCAGGCTTATGAAGGGATGCTGCGTCAGACCGGCAGCATCACGGCTGCCCAGAAGGCCTGCTACGAGCGCACGGTCTGGGTGATCCGAGATTATTTCGGGCTGAGCGGTAAGCGCGGCATCGTTAGCGGAGAAGCGACAGCATGACGAAGATCAACACCGTCTATATCATCGGCCATACCCATACCGATATCGGCTACACTGACCATCAGCCCACGCTGTTCCGGCGCCACGCTGACTATCTGGACCGGGCCGTCGAGCTCTGCGAAGCCACAGCCAGCTACCTGCCCGAGGCGCAGTTCAAGTGGACCTGCGAGCTGGCCTCGACGGTCGAGTACTTCCTGCGCACGCGCAAACCGGCTCAAATCGATCGCTTTCTGAAGCTGCACCACGAAGGCCGAATTGCCGTCAACGCCATGGCCTTTCACTGGACGCCGATGTTGTCGCCGGCGGCAATGGTGCGTTCACTGTACACCGCCCGGCGCCTGCGCCACGACTACGGCATGCGCGTCGTTTCGGCCATGCAGTGCGACGTGGATGGTGTGAGCTGGCTGTGGGCCGATCTGCTGCCGGCTATGGGCATCCAGGGTCTGACCATGTCGATCAACACCTATCGAGGCGCACGCCCGCGGCCCGAACTGTTCCCATTCTGGTGGGAAGGGCCGGGGGGGCGCCGGCTCCTGACCTTCAACGGCCCGCACTACGCCTACGGTCTGTTCTTCTACGGTTTGGGCAGTGTGCAACAAGCCGAGAAGATGCTGCCGGGCGTGATCCAGCGGCTCGAAGCCCGCGACGACTATCCGCTCGATTTCCTATATGGCCAGGTCACCCACCCGGCTCTGGTCGATAACGGCCCGCCGTATGCCATCCTCTCCGACATCGTCCGGGAGTGGAATGACTCTGGGCGCACGCCGGCCATGGTTTTCACCACCATCGACGGCTTTTTGAACATGCTCAACAAACGCTACGCCAATTCGGGCGGGGAGACCCCGCCCCTACCGGTGTGGCGCGGGGATTGGGCCGACTGGTGGGCAGATGGCGTCGGTTCGTCGGCCTACGAGACGGCCATCGCCCGCACCACCGAAGCCTTGCTGCCGGCGGTCGATCTCCTGGCCACACAGGTTGGCGACCTCGACCCGGCGCTGATCGAGGAGGCCTATCGCCACATCTCGCTTTATGACGAGCACACCTGGGGATCTTTCAACAGTATTGGGCAGCCCTATTCGCCGTTGACCAAGGCGCAATGGAACGCCAAAGCCGGCTTTGCCTACGACGGCTTCGGCCTGACGCACGAACTGCTGACGCAAGGCGGGCGCAGACTGGCGCGTAAACTCACCGGGCAGGCGCCGGAGGGAGAAACCTGGCGGGCGTGGACACAGGGCCAGGCCGAGGCATTCGCTACGGACGAACGCGACCGCTTCCTCGTGGTCAATCCACTGTCCTGGAACCGCCGCTTCGTCTGCCCGGTGCCCCCGGATGGCGGCGGCCGCGCCCCCGACAACATCCTTGACGCCTTTTGGACCGACAACTATCGCGACAGCTATCCCCGCGATATCTCACACGACACCCCCAAGGCCTTCCGGCCCGAAGAAACGCCGCTGCTGGACATGACCTTGCCCGCCTTCGGCTACCAAGTTGTGGCCCCGGCCCCGGTCATTCTTCCCGGCGACGCCAGGCTGGGCGAAGGCGTGATCGCCAATCAGTGGTATCACATCGAGGTTGACGCGGCTACCGGAGGCCTGACACACTGGTTCGACAAGGACTTGGGGCGTGAGTTGGCGGCCGGACGCGGCCCCTGGCGGTTCGGGCAGTACGTCTACGAGCTGACGGCCAGCGCTGAAGGACGCCGGCGCTCTTCGCCGGCGACTTCACCCAGGAGTGGTTTGGAACCCCGCGCC
>CAYWPZ010000392.1:0-2567 GCA_964460135.1 uncultured Caldilineales bacterium
GGCGAGCTCGAGTTCCCGAGAATCGACGGCTGGCCGAACCAGGGCGTGGGACGGCTCAACCCCGACATCCTCAACCATTTCTACGCCTCCAAGTGTTTCATCTCCTGTTCGGGTTTTTCGCTGGACCAGGGACTGACCGAGCTCTATGTGGATGAGGCCGTGCCGAAGTCGCACATGATCCGGTTGGCCCGTGAGGTGATCACGCTGATCGACCATTCTAAGTTCGGCAGGATCGATACGTATCGTTTTGCCGAACTCAACCAGATCCACCATCTTGTGGTGGACGAGGCGATGGCGGCTGAGCATCTGGGGGCGCTGCGGGAGCTGGGCGAGTTCCCGATCACGGTGGTGGGACGAGCGGGAGCGCAGACGCTCCCCCCTCGGCACTCGCGGCAGAAGCAGCGGAGGTATCGCATCGGCTTTGGCAATCTGAGCGAGAAGATGCTGTTTGCACAGCAGGTGCGCCGTAGCCTCGAGCGAGCGGTCGCCCGCGAGGGCGCGGTGGAGCTACTCCTGCGCGACAACGCGCTCGACCGCCAAACGGCGCTGGAGAACGCCGAATGGTTCGTAGCGCAAGAGGTAGATCTACTCATCGAGTATCAGATCGATGCCCAGGCCGGCAATGTGATCATGGACAGATTGAATCGGGCAGGGATCCCGGTGATCGCCGTGGACATTCCACTGCCGGGCGCCGCCTTCTTTGGCGCCGACAACTACCGGGCCGGGTGGATGGCCGGGCAGGAGCTGGGGAACTGGGTGAAAGCGAACTGGGCCGGCAAGATCGACAAGCTGATCAAGCTGGAGGCATTCCGGGTGGGGCCAGGGCCTGGGGCGCGTGTGCAGGGTGTGCAGGAAGGGTTGGAGGCGGTGATCGGCCCATTGGATCCAGAGCAGGTCATCGACATCGATAGCCCGGTGCTGGTGGACGAATCCACGCCACTGATCTCGCAGATCCTGCCTGACCTGCCGGCAGACGCACGCATCGCCATCGCCGGCATCAACGACGAGGCAGTGCTGGGGGCGCTGGCCGCGTTCGAACGGTCAGACAGGCTGCACCAGGTGGCGGCCGTGGGCCAGAATGCGGATCGATTAGGCCGGGCAGCGTTGCGGCGCCCCAATTTTCCGTTCATCGGCTCGACGAGCTACGCGCCGGAAAAGTACGGCGAGCAATTGCTGGCGCTGGCGCTCAAGATCCTGCGCGGCGAAGCTGTTCCCCCGGCAAGCTTTGTCCAACATACAGTCATCACCAAAGAAAACATCGATGAGCACTATCCTCTTGAGGAGGATGGCAAAGTACTCGAACTCGGAGTGATTCATCATGAGCCCATCTCCTGAACTTTATGAAGTCGTTTTGAACGGCAAACGCACCCAAATCGAAACGCTGCTGCGCTCGACGCTGGCTTCCGGCGCCCAGCCGTCCGTCATTATCCAGGATACCCTGCGGCCGGCCATGGATGAGGTTGGCCGCCTGTTTGCGGCCGGCGACTTCTTCCTGCCCGACCTGATCCTTTCGGCCGAGGCGATGAAGACGGCGATCACCACGCTACGGCCGCTGCTGAGCGAGGGCGAGGCCGTCTCCCGCGCCGAGACGGTGGTCATCGGCACGGTGCAAGGCGACGTGCACGATATCGGCAAGAATCTGGTCGTGGCCACCCTGGAAGGCAGCGGCTACAAGGTGATCGATTTGGGCGTGGATGTGCCGCCCGGCCGCTTCATCGAGGCCGTGCGCGAGCACGACCCGGCAGTTGTCGGCTTCTCGGCCCTCCTGAGCACCACCATGGTGCAGGTTCCCAGGACGATCCAGGCGTTGCAAGACGCCGGCCTGCGCCAAGGACGGCTGCTGGCAGTAGGCGGCGCGCCGATGTCACAGCGCAACGCCGACGAATGGGGCGCCGACATCTACGCCGCTGACGCTGGCACAGCAGCACGGCTGGTGAACGAGCGACTGGCCGAGCGGGCGGACGGGCAGGTGCACGCATTCAAAAAACCCCAAATTGCCGAGGTGCTGAGCAGGGCTGTGCACGAGGTCAGGCTGGAGCCTTTCATCGGCGGCTCTGATTTCGGGCGCTTCAAGGCCGTCCTGCGGGGCGACAAGGTGGATCGGGTTCCGAATTTCGAGAACCTGGTCGACGACCAGCACGTGACCAAATTGCTGGGCCGCTACGCCGGCAACACGCTGGCCATTGGCGGTGACCCGGCCAAGGGCGCCAGCGAGGCCACGGGCCGGCCGATGCATGCCAGGGATTTCGTGGAATTCGCGCAGTTGGTCGGGCAGGACGTACTGGTGATCGAGGCGCTGTGGACGCCATTCAAGAAACGGCTGCAGGATGGAAAGGTGGTCCCGGCCATGGACCGCAGCGTCAAAAGCCGCGCCGCCTGGGAAGCGCTGATCCCTCCCGGCGACGATGACATCGCCGACCGCTTGCAGTACATCCGCGAGTACAAGCAAGCGACGAAAGGCACAGGCATCGGCGTGATGCTGCTGTACGCGGCCATCTTCCAGACCCTTTACGAGTTCATGGTGGGTCTGGCCGACGCCATGAAGATGTGTTACGAGGAGCGCGACC
>CAYWPZ010000393.1:0-2524 GCA_964460135.1 uncultured Caldilineales bacterium
GCCCTGCACATCCACGCCCTCCCAGAAGCTGCGCGTGCCCATGATCACGGCCTTTTCGGTCTTGCGGAAAGCGTCGAGGATCTGCTGCCGTGAGCCGCCCTCGCCCTGGATGTAGACCGTGAGGCCGGCCTCGGCGAGGGCATCGCGCAGGGCCTCGGCCGTGCGCTGGAGCTGGGCGTAGGAGGTGAAGAGGGCCATCAGCCGGCCCTCGGTGGCCAGGCCGAGCCGGAGGATGGCCGCTTCCACCTGGCTTTGGTAGGCGGGGTCGTTCGGTTCGGGGATGTCGGTGGGGATGTAGACGAGGGCGTGGGTGCGATAATCGAAGGGGCTTTCGAGCACGATTTCTTCGGCGGCGTCGATGGCCAGGCGGTTGCGCAGGTAGTCGAAGCTGTTCTGGGTGCGCAGGGTGGCCGAGGTGAGCACCACGGTGTCGCGCGGCAGCATCAGCCCGGTCTGGATCAGGTTGCCGACATGGAGGGGGGCGCTGTGCAGCGAGATGGCGTTCTGCTGTTGGTTGTAGCGGATCCAGTAGATGACGCCGGGGTCGGGTTTGAAGACGGCGGCCTCGATCAGGTGGTAAGTCTCGGTCAGGGCCTGGTGGATGGAAGTGAGCGAGCCGATCAGTTCGTCGAGTTTGGCGATGTTGTAGTTGCCCAGGTCGGCCAGCGCCGCCAACAGCCCGCCCAGGTTGGCGAGGAGGCGCTTGAAGGGCGCGCTCAGGTTGTCGCCGGTGATCTCGACGTTGACCCAGGCCGGCTGCACCCGTTCGCTGTTGGTCAGCCGCTGTTTGATGTCGTATTTGTTGTCCTCGGACCTGCGCTTGCCGAGCAGATCATTGATGAAACGCTCGATCGCGTCCATGAACTCGAAGCTGCGCAGGTCGAGGCTGGGGATGGCCTCGTGCAGTTCGCGGGTGAAGGCGACGATTTTTTCGGCCTTGTCGGGCGGGCAGGCGTTGCGCACGGCTGTGGCCACATCCGCCAGCAGGCCGACGGCGCGGGTTTCGCCGCTGCTGGGGGCCAGCTCGCGCAGGCTGGCGATGAAGCTGGGGTGGTCCATCGTCAGGGTGAGGGCGTTGGTGGCGGCGTCTTCCAGATGATGGGCTTCGTCGATGATGAGGTGGTTGTAGGCGGGGATGGCGTTGTTTTCGACGGCAATATCGGCCAGGAGCAGGGCATGGTTGATGATGATGACATGGGCGGCCTCGGCCAGGCGGCGGGCGCGGTAGTAGTAGCAGGGCTGGCCAGAGGCGTCCTTGCAGCGATTGGGCGAGCAGGTGGCGGCGTCTGAGCACAGGCGCCCCCACACGGCCCGCTCGCGGCCGTTGACAAGGGTGATCTCGGCCTGGTCGCCGGTTTGTGTGCCGGGCAGCCAGGCGAGGATGCGGGCGAGGACGCTGATCTCGGTCGCGCCCAGGTCGGGGCGCTCCAGCAGGTGTTGCAGGCGCCGCGGGCAGAGGTAATTGCTGCGGCCTTTCATCACCGCCACCTTGAAGTCGAAGGGCAAGATGGCGTGCAGGTCGGGCAGGTCTTTGTGATAGAGTTGTTCTTGCAGGTTGATGGTGTTGGAACTGACGACGACGCGACGGCCGGTCTGGTTGGCCCAGGCCAGGGCGGGGATGAGGTAGGCGACGGATTTGCCGGTGCCGGTGCCGGCCTCGACCAGGACATGGCGGCTGCGGTTGAAGGCTTCGGCCACGGCCCGAAGCATGGCGATCTGCGGCGGGCGGTGTTCGTAGTGCTCGATCACCTGGCTGAAGCGGCCCTCCGGCCCCAGCATCGCCGCCAGACCTTCCACATCCAGCGGCTGCGGCTTGGCGACCTGCTCCAGCGGGCGCAGATCGTCGAACAGCGGCCCGGCGTCCTTCTTCTTCTCGGCCGGCCGGCCCCGCCCCCAGCGCGCCGCCGCCTCGCGCTCGCATTCGGCGAAAAGATCGCGCAAGGCCCAGTCCGAGTTGGCGGCCAGCTTGTTGATCTGTTGCAGCGTGGCAGGGGGCAGGTCGAGGGCGCGATGGCGCAGGGCCTCGAAGATGCGGAACGAGGCTTCGGCGTCGTCGAAGGCGCGATGGGCGTTTTCCAGGCTGAGGCCAAAGACTTCGGCCACACGGCCGAGTTTGTAGCTGGGCAGGCCGGGCAGCAGGATGACGGCCAGCTCCCAGGTGTCGATCTCGGGGTTGTAACGGTAGAGGTTGTTGCTCTTGAGGAAATCGACGTCGAATTTGATATTGTGCCCGACCAGGGGCGCATCGCCGATGAAGCTGCGGAAGCGCGAGGCCACGCTGCCCAGGCTGGGGGCGCGGTCGGCCTCGGCCTGGCTGATCCCGGTCATTTGCTGGATGCCGCGCGGGATGGGCCGGCCGGGGTTGACGACCTGGCTGAAGGTGTCGAGCACCTGGCCATCGCGAAAGCGGACGGCGCCGAGTTCGATGATGCTGTCGCGTTCGGCGGAGAGGCCGGTGGTTTCGAGGTCGAGGGCGACGTAGACGCGGCTCATGGCTGAGGGGGGGGCGCAGGGAGGGGGGACG
>CAYWPZ010000394.1:0-2515 GCA_964460135.1 uncultured Caldilineales bacterium
TCGAGCAAGTCGATCAGCGTTTCGAGCAAGTCGATCAGCGCTTCGAGCAAGTCGATCAGCGTTTCGAGCAAGTCGATCAGCGCTTCGAGCAAGTCGACCATAGACTCGATGGCATCGATGGTCGATTGACATCACTACAGAGTGATTTTCGAGCCTTGCGCGACTGGGTTGAACTGGTTGTAGGTCGTTTGCAGGTGCGCTCTGGCCGCAAGCTGGAGGATGTGGTGGCCGGCGCCATGCGCATCACGCTCAACCGGCCCGACATTCGCCCGGAGAGCATTCGCCTGCGCCAAAGAATAACCGATATCGAGGGACGCATCTTCCCCCGAGGCCGCCAGAAAGAGATCGATCTCATTGCTCACGATGGCGAGTACCTCGCCTTCGAGGTCAAAAGCGCCGCCGAACCGGATGATGTCGATGATTTCGCCGAGAAGGTGGAACTTCTGCGCATCCTCAATCCAGACAAGTCGGTTGGGGGTGTGTTCATCACGCTAGGGGCGGAGCCAGACGTCATCGAGCGATGCCGCGAATTGGGCATCGAACTGGCCCACTGAACAGGCCGTGCCTACCATTACCCGCGCCACCCGCGAAACCGACATCACCCTCTCGCTCGACCTGCACGGCAGCGGCCAGGCGCAGATCGCCACCGGCATCGGCTTCTTCGACCACATGCTCACGCTCTTCGCCGGCCACGGCCTCTTCGACCTGAGCGTGGAGGCGAAAGGCGACCTGCATGTGGACGAGCACCACACGGTCGAGGATGTGGGCATCTGCCTGGGCAAGGCCATCAACCAGGGCTTGGGCGACCGGGCAGGCATCGTGCGCACCGCCCACAGCTATGTGCCCATGGACGAGGCGCTGGCCTTCGTCGCCATCGACCTCAGCGGACGCCCGTACTGCGTGTTCGAGGCCGAATGGCATACGCCGCGCATCGGCGGCCTGGGCACAGATTTGATCCACCACTTTTTCGAGTCGGTGGCCATCCACGCTGCCATGAATCTGCACGCCCGCGTGCTGTATGGCCGCAACGACCACCATCAATGCGAAGCCCTTTTCAAGGCGTTTGCCCGCGCCCTTGACGCCGCTACCCGCCAAGACCCCCGACGCGTGGGCGTGCCCTCGACCAAAGGCACCCTGACGGCCTAGAAAAAGGCAGATAGTAACTGGTAATTGGCGATTCTACGAGAAATCACCAATCAACCAGTTACCAATGACCAATTACCACCATGATCGCCATCCTCGACTACAACATCGGCAATGTGCGCAGCGTGCAAAAGGCCGTCGAACGCGCCATCGCCGATGCCAGCAGCAGCCAAACGGTGAGGCTGACGGCTGACCCGAGCGCGATTCTGGGCGCCGACGGCGTGATTTTCCCAGGTGTGGGCGCCTTTGGCGCCTGCATGACCAATCTGCAGGCGGCGCGGCTTTCACCGGTCGTACGCGCAACCGTGGCCGAGGGCATCCCGCTGCTGGGCATCTGCGTGGGCATGCAGATGTTGTTCGAGTTCAGCGAAGAGATGGGCGAGTGGCGTGGGCTAGGTTTGCTGCCGGGGCGGGTGCGGCGCTTCGAGGGCGACCTGCGCGTGCCGCAGATCGGCTGGAACCAACTCCATCCTACCCGCTCCGATCCCCTGCTTGCCGGCATCGCCGATGGCGCTTACGCCTACTTCGTCCATTCCTACTATTGCGCCGCCGCCGACCCCGCCGATGTGCTGGCCACGACCGCGTACGGTCTCTCTTACCCCTCCGTCATCCAGCATGGCCGCATCTGGGGCATCCAATGCCACCCGGAAAAAAGCCAGCAGGTGGGGCTGAGGATTTTGCAGAATTTTGTTGATATTGTCGAAAAGGTAGACAAGTAGACAAGTCAATATATCGAATCATCTCCTTGTTTCCTTGTTTTCTTATCTACTTGTTTCCTTGTTTCCTTGTCTCCTTGTTTCCTTGTTTCCCTATCTACCTATCTACTCGAAAGGAACGATTCATGTTGCAAACCCAAGCCCTCATTTCTTCTCGTTGGTCGATGCGCGTTGCGCTCATCGGCGGCTTTGCCCTGTTCGCCGGATTGACGGCGCAGGTGCGCATTCCGCTGCCGTTCACGCCGGTGCCGGTGACACTGCAAGTGCTGGCCGTCATCCTGGCCGGCCTGCTGCTCGGCCCCGTCGATGGCTTCCTCAGTCAACTCACCTATCTCGGCTTGATTGCCGCTGGCGCGCCGTTGGCTGCCGGCTGGATCGGCGGCCCCACCGCCTTCGCCGGTCCCACCGCCGGCTATCTCGTCAGCTTCCCGCTGGCGGCGGCGGTTGTAGGCGGGCTGGTCGGGAACAGAGCAGCGCGCGGGCGCAGCTTTGCGGCCGGGCTGGCGGGCGTCGCCGTCATCTACCTGGTGGGGGCAGCGTGGCTGGCGCTGACGCTCGATGTTTCGGTCGCGCGGGCTTTCCAGCTTGGCGTGGCCCCGTTCATCCTGGTCGATATCGCCAAAGCTGTCATCGCCGTAACGGTTGGGCGCAGCGGC
>CAYWPZ010000395.1:0-2492 GCA_964460135.1 uncultured Caldilineales bacterium
CCCCTTCACTTCCGTCCAGATGCGGTCGTAGAGGGGGGTGGCTTCGCCGACATCCTCGATGCGATGGCCTTTCTGGAGCACATCGGCCGGGGTGTTGGTGATGTTCGAGTCCATGTAGGCGTTGTAAAGCTCCGGTTGCTTGTCCTTCGCATAGTCAAGAGCGGCCTTATTCGGGTTGCTGTAGGGGAAATCGCGCAGCATCATCCAGAAAAGGTCGGGTTGTAGGCTGTAGTTCAGCCAGGCGTAGGCGGCGTCGAGGTGGGGGGCGCTGGCCGGGATGGCCCAGTTGTCCTGCCAGACAATGGGGCCTTCGCTGGGATAGATGTAGACAAAGGCCGGGTTTTCCTGTTGGGCCAGTACGGCCTCGCCCGTCCAGATGAAGCCGAGGTCGACGTCGCCGCCGATCAAGGCCGTCTTGGGGCTGTCGCTGTCGAAGAGTTTGATGTTCGGCGTCAGTTTGGCCAGCTTGGCCTTGGCTTCTTCCAATTGGGCGGCGTCTCTGGTGTTGGGGTCGTAGCCCAACGTGAGCAGGGTGAAGGCGATGACCGCGCGCGAGTCGTCGATGGAGACGATGCGACCGGCGTATTCCGGTTTCCAGAGGTCGGCGAAGGAGGTCGGCAGGTTGGCCACTTTGTCGGTGTTCACCATGATGGCGTCGGTGCCGGCCTGGTAGGGGATGGTGAAGTCGTTGTTGGGGTCGAAGGGCAGGCCCAGATAGTTGGGGTCGAAGTTGGCCATGGGCAGCTTGCTCTTGTCCAGCTTTTGCAGCAGGCCCTGCCGCCCCATTAGCGGGACGATGTAGTCGGTGGGGATGACGAGATCATAGTTGGCCCCGCCGGCCGAGAGCTTGGCGTACATCTCTTCGTTGGCCGAGTATTCATCGTGATTGACTTTGAGGCCGTAAACCATTTCGAAGCAATTGATGATGTCCTCGGGGATGTATTCGGTCCAGACGAACAGGTTCAGTTCCTTCGAGCTTACTTCCAGCTTGGGGTTTGGCGCCGGGCATTCGAAGCCGGAGGAGGTGACTTTCTTGCCGGTAGCGGCGCCGCCGCTACCGCCGCAGGCAGCCAACAACAGGGCGAGGGCGATGAGAAGAAGGATGAGACGAGTCGGGGCGCGCATGGCTTCTCTCCTTTGGCAGGTGGTGGGAACGGTTGGGCAGTGGTGGTTTGCTTGTGAATCCGGGGGACGGTGTGGTGCGGCCGTATTGTTCACCAAATGAACGGGATTGGCAAGGCAGTGACTATCTTATGTAATTTTGTTTACGCTTTTCCCGCTCGATTCGGGCCTCGATCAGGAGTTGATCCAGATGCAGGTCCCTGATCGAGGGATCGAAGGTGGTGGGCGCGGTTTCGACGGTCAGGCGGTAGGCCGCGCCGGCGCTGTCCCGTGCGATGTAGCCTTCGTCGATCAGATAGCGGCGCAAGGTGACGTGATCCAGCCCGCAGCTTTCGCCGAAGCGGCCGGTCCAGCGGCGCAAGGCGTCGTTGAGTTCGCTTTCGGTGTAGCTGCGTTTGGGGTCGAGATGGAGGATGGCGCTGACGAAGATGATCTGGCGGTCGGGTTGTTTTTTGGGCATGCCCTGCCCGGCCAGCATGATGGCGACGAAGCGGGAGGTGAATTGGGGTTCGGTGATGTGTAACATGGTCTCGCCTGCGCCTCAGCCGTTCTCCTGCGTCTGCAAACGCTGCGTCAGCAGCAGCACCAACAGGATGAGCAGGATCCAAACGGTCGAGAGCGCGTTGACCTCGGGGGTGATGATGCGCCGCAACAGGCCGTAGACATAGATCGGCAGCGTGGTGGCGCCGGGGCCGGTGGTGAAGAAGGTGATCACGAAATCGTCCAGCGAGAGGGTGAAGGCCAGCAGGGCGCCGGCCATGACGCCGGGAGCGATGTTGGGCAACGTCACCCGCCAGAAGGTGATCCATTCCGTCGCCCCCAGGTCGCGCGCCGCCTCCTCGATCGAGCGATTGAACCCGGTCAGGCGGGCGCGCACCACCAGGATGACGAAGGGGATACTGAAGGCGATGTGCGAGACGATGACGGTGGGCAAGCCCATGCCCAGACTGAGGTCCAGGGCGGCGTTGAGCGCCCGGAACAGGGCGCTGAACAAGACCAGGATGCCGATCCCCATCACCAGTTCGGAGATGATGATGGGGATGTAGAGCGAGGCCTCGGAGAAGCGTTTGGCCGGAAAGTTATATCGTTGCAGGGCCAGCGCCGCCATGGTGCCGATGATGGTGGCGCCGAACGTCGAGGCGGCGGCGATGACGAGCGTATTGCGGGTGGCGGCCAACACCTCGCGGTTGCGGAAAAGCTCGCAGAACCAATAGAACGGCCCACACGCCCCACGATTGACGATGCCTTCGAAGACGATATTGGTGCGCGAGGAATTGAAGGCGTAGACGACCAGCACCAGGATGGGGATGTAGAGAAAGGCATAGACCAGGACGACGAAAAGCCGGAGCCAGGGCGAGCGTTTGCTGTTC
>CAYWPZ010000396.1:0-2423 GCA_964460135.1 uncultured Caldilineales bacterium
GCCGACCAATACGCCAATTCCGCCGCCGACCGATACGCCGATCCCGCCGCCGACCAATACGCCGATCCCGCCGCCGACCAATACGCCAATTCCGCCGCCGACCAATACGCCGATCCCGCCGCCGACCAGTACGCCGATCCCGCCGCCGACGAATACACCAATTCCGCTGCCAGTCTACAGCTCCAACCCGATACCGGGCGGGATCATCACTATCAACGGGCAACCAGGACAGACGGCCATCGGTACGCTGCAAATCACCAACAGCGGTGGCGGCACATTGACGGTTTCGGCCATCAACGTGGTAGGCAGTCCGCAGATTTCGCTGATCTCATCCGGCAGTTTCAACCTGGGAGCGGGCATTACACAGGTCGTGTCGATCCAGTGCGCCTCACCCATCAGCGGTGTATTCACTTCGGTGATGCAGGTGTTCCACAGCGCATCCGGTTTCAGCGCCACGTACAGCGTGATCTGCAACATTGGCGCAGCCCAAACGACCGCGACAGCTACGCCAATCGGTTTTGTCGCTAGTCCGACGCCGCTGCCCACTGGCGCTCCAACATCGATCCCGCCGGCAGTGCCGCCGACAGGCAATGTTGTTGAAGTGCGCGGTCTTGCCATCCGTACCGGTCCGTATCTGAACGCCACGCTGATTGGGGTGGCGCGTCCAGGGACGACCTATACGGTGCTGGCACGCAACCAGGATGAAGGCGAGTACACCTGGTATCTGATCGCCTTCGGGAACAACCAGCAGGGCTGGGTCTCTGGACGTTACCTGAGCATTTCGGGGACCGAGAGCCTGGCGTCGCTGGCTGGGAGCATCTTCGACCAGATCGATGATGCGCCGGATGTGGGGGTGCGTGCCACCACGCGCGCCATCATCGACCTGCGTCCGCGTCCGACAGGGCGGATGCAGCCGATTGCCACCATTCCGCTTGGCGCTGAACTGATCGTGGTTGGACGCACCGTACAGAACGGCGGGACGTTCTGGCTGCATGTCCGCTACGGGGATCAGATCGGCTGGATACCGGCCGCGCCTGTCAGCTTGCGGGGCGATGTGTCGCTGCTGCCGGTTCGGTGATGCCGGAGCGGGGATGCGGGGTTCGGGAAGACAGGTCAATCCAAGGGGGTTGGGGGTTTGGTGAACCTCACCCCCAACCCCCTCCCCGCTTCGCAGGGAGGGGGCTTAAGAGGTCAGACAGGTTCGATCCTCTTGTGAAGACGGGCTGGGGTCGGCGATGGGTTATTCGACGGGGCGGTGACCCATGAGATGGCCGACGATGAGGCGATCCAGGGCCTCGTAGTCGCGGGCTTCACGGCATTGGCGCAGGGCAGCGCGATCCAGGCTGCGGGCGCGTTCCACCAACCATAAGAACACCTGCATACTGTGGGCGAGATGCTTCTCGGCGGCGTCGGCTTTCTGCGTGCGGACGGTCTTCACGTCCATGCCAACGATGCCGCGTTCATAGAAGCGGTTGTCGTCCAGGACGAGGACCTGATCGAAGGCGCGGCGCAGATTGACCATGCCGAAAGCGCGATCCTGGTCGTACTTGAGGCCGTTCTGGTCGTTGAGGTGGACGCTCCAGAGTTTGTCATAGGCGAGGCCGAAGGCCATCTCATCGGCGGGATCGAGGCCAGCGAGGATGGCATGGGCGGATTCGACGAGGACGCCGACGCGCTGGGGGTCGCGGGTTTTATAGCCGAGGGCGACGGCGTGGCCGATGGTGGGGATGTAGGCGAGGTCCATGGGTTCATTGGGCTTGGGTTCGACGGCGATGCGGAGCGTGGGGGCATAGGCGAGCATGTCGTCGATGGCCTCGACGAGGCGATCCACGGCCTGGACTGCGTCCTTGGCTTCGCGCATGTAGGTTCCTTCACGGGCGAGCCAGAGGATGATCAGGTCGGTTCCGAGGGCCTGAGCGATGTCGAGGGCTTTACGGGAGCGGTCGCGGGCATAGGCGCGGGCCTGGGGATCGTTGGCGGTATAGGCGCCGTCGATGGTGAGGGGATGTTCCCAGAGGCGGGGGGCGACGAACTCGGCGGCCAGGCCGAGGTCGTGGAGCTTCTGGGCCATGACGCGGGCTTCCTGCTCGATCTGCTGGGGGGATTTGCCGTCGAGGTTGGGCACGGCGTCGTCATCGTGGAACTGGACGGCATCGTAGCCGAGGCGTTTATAGGCTTCGAGCTTGGACTCGAAGGGGACGGGTGGTCGGACGGGCGGGCCGAACGGATCCGCGCCTTCGTGGATGTTCCAGGGGCCAAACGAGAAGCGGTAGCCGTACTTGTTGGGGGTGTTCATGGGTGGCGATCTCCTTGAGGCACATGGGTGACTTTGGTGATAGGAAAGACTTTAACCGGAAAGACGCAAAGAACGCAAAGAAAAGAAGATTTCAACCACAGAGTCCCTATGGAATGGCATCGCACCC
>CAYWPZ010000397.1:0-2397 GCA_964460135.1 uncultured Caldilineales bacterium
GGGGGGGGGGGGGGGGGGGGGGGGGGGGGGGGGGGCCGGGGGGGGGGGGGGGGGGTGTCGGTTGGGATCGGCGTGGGCGTGAAAGGAACCCATGTCTGCCCGGCCGCCAAAGCCGCGCCGACATCGATGCGCCCATGCCCGTAATAGTCGTCCCGGCCAGGGCTACCCAAATCGACGGCCGTCCCCTCGATCAGCGCCCGCAAGTCGGCCAGCTTGAGATCGGGGCGGATGGAAAGCAGCAACGCCGCCAGGCCGCTGATATGCGGCGTCGCCATCGAGGTGCCCGAAAGCTTGTTGTAGGAATTGGGGTCGCTCGTGCGCCAGTAAGTGCTCCAGATCTCCGCCCCCGGCGCGGTGACATCGACCGTCGGGCCAAAATTGCTGTAGGGCCACAGGCTGCTCTCGGCGTCGATGGCAGTGACGGACATCGCCTCGGCGAAAGAGGCGGGATAGAAGGGATTGCTGTTGTAGGCGTTGCCTGCCGCCGCCGCCACAAAGACGCCGTGGTCATGGGCGTAGCGGATGGCATCGTAGAGTGTCTGCGAATAGACCGGGCCGCCCAGGCTGAGGTTGATGATCTGGGCGCCGTGATCGACGGCATAGAGGATGCCGGCGGCGATGTCGGCCCAACTGCCATTGTTGGCCGCGTTCAGCACCTTCACCGGCAGCAGGCTGACGCCGGGAGCGATGCCGGTGGAACCCTGGCCGTTGTTCATGGCCGCGGCGACGATGCCGGCCACATGGGTGCCGTGACCGTTGTCATCGGCCGTGTTGTCGTTCTCCGGCTCGGGCACAAAGTTGTGCCCGGCCAAAATGCGCCCCGCCAGCTCGGGGTGGGTGGGCGAGATGCCGGAGTCGATGATGGCCACGACCACGCCAGGGCCGCCGGTGGTGATGTCCCAACCGGCCGGGGCGTTGATCAGCTGGGGCGCATAGACCAGGGCCGGGTTGGTGTAGTCGGGGTCGTTCGGGTCGAGCGCCCCTTCGACCAGGTAGTTCAATTCGGCCCACGCCACGCCCGGCTCCGCGGCCAGCGCCGCCGCCGTCGTCGTCGCCTCGCCCTTCCTGGTCTTGAACAGATGGACGCCGATCTCGCCCGAATAACGTCTTTCTTTGAGGTGATAGCGCTCCATCAGCGCCCGGATCGACTCGGCGGTTGTTTCGGGCGCAAACTTCACCAACAACTCATCGTCTTTGAACTTCTTGCTGCCATCGACGGCCGCATCGGATGCGGGTGGTTGCGGGTCGCCGCGCGCCACTGTTTGGGAAAACAAAAAAATGCCCCCCACGAGGAATGTGGCCAACACCATCAGCTTGATAGTGAAACTTCGGGGCGAGATATTCATTGGAGAACCTTTACTTTGGTGACTCTCGGCGGGAGATGACCGAAAGAGCTACTGCCAGCATCTTGACACAAGTGCTGGATAATGAACGAGCCGGAATGATCGAAAGTATGCTGCGAAATCTTTCACGGCTTTGTTTGCACTTGCGTTAGCCGCGAATGCGCGGGGCGAAAAGGCGCAGGCTGCCAGATTGAAAGGCGCCGAAGCGGTGGAAAGCGCCGGCAACCTCGCCGGTGACGAGGTGCACTGGCTGCAAGACGGGTGTGGTGGCTGCGGCGCCGGGCGGGATGGTGATGGCCAGGACGTAATCAGCGGGCAAGAGGTGGCGGAAGATGTAGGCGCCGTCGGCTTGCGAAAACGTACGGGCCAGGAGCACATCTTCTTCATCGATCCGCCCGTTGCCGCCGGCGTCGCTGAAAAGGAGCAGTTCGACGTCGGTCAGGCCCACTTCGCTCAGGCTCTGCTCGCCGTCGCGATCGGCGTCGACGAAAACGACGCCGCCGATGTCGCCGCGGCGGATGTAGCCAAAGTCCACGTTGGCGATGCTGCCTGCGGCCGCCGCCACCAGATGGGGTGAGACCCTGCTCTGCGGGCCGGCGTGGGCGATGTAGCCGCGCGTCAGCGTCAGGTCGGGATTGACCTCGACCCAGTAGCTGCCCACGGATTCGAGATCGAAGTGATAGAAGCCGCCGTTGGCGGTGGCGGCGGCCCCCGTCTGCTCATCGCCGGCGCCCGGCTCGAACACGCCGTCGCCATCATCCCGAAAAAGTCGGACGCCGACTCCGTCCAGGCCGGCGTCGGGTCCTTCATCCTGGCGACCATCGCCATCACGGTCGCTCCAGACTTAATCGCCGATGCTGGCGATGCCGGCATCGACGCTTCTGACCTCATAGACGCCGACCCTGGCCGGCCCTGTCGCTGCCAACGTGCGCGGCAAGACAAGGGCGGCCAGGGCCAGGATGAGAAACCGGGGGAGAAGTTGGCTACGGTGCATGTGGGGCGCTGCCTATGCCTGCTGCGTGTTGCCAGCTTCTCAGACCTATGGCAACACGCA
>CAYWPZ010000398.1:0-2359 GCA_964460135.1 uncultured Caldilineales bacterium
GGTCTTCAGCCTGCGCACCGGCATCGTCGAGGGGCGCATGGCCTACATCGGCGTGGGCGGCGCCATCGAAGGCCTCGTCAATCCCGAACTGGCCGTGAAGGCGGGCGAGCGGGTGCGCATCGAGCTGCGCAACGGCGACGGCGCCTCCCACGACCTGGCCCTGCCCGAGCTGGGCCGCCAGACGCCGCTGGCCCTGGGCAAGGAAAGCGCCGCCACCCTCACCTTCACGGCTGGGGCCGCCGGCGTCTATTCGTACCTCTGCACCGTTTCAGGTCACCGCCAGGCCGGGATGGAAGGCCGGCTGGTGGTGACGCCGTAGTCCTATGAGGTGGATTCTGATGAACCAGCACACACTGCGCACCCTTCTGATCCTCTGCCTGACGCTGCTGGTCCTGCTGCTGGCCCAGGCCGCTGCCATCGCCGATGACGGCCCGGTCGCCAGCGGCGGCGCGGGGACGCTCTCCCCGCGGGTCTTCCTGCCCCTGCTGCGCGGGGGATCAGAGTACACCCCGCCGCCCCCGGCCACGGGCGGCTTCTTCCTCATCCCCACGCCCGACATCGAGCTGCCCACCTCGCACCCGACGCTGGCGGTGGACCCGGCAGGGGGCGTACACGTGGCCTTCACCCCCCAAAGCGCCACCCAGGAGAACCCGACCCGGCCCGCGTACTACGCCTACTGCCCAGCCAACTGCACCAGCCCCGCCGCCTTCACCCGCATCCCCCTGGGCGACGGCGTGGAGTTCGCCAGCCTGGCCCTCACCCCGACCGGCCAGCCCCGTCTGCTGCTGCGCAAACGGGCGCAATCCGCCTATCTCTTCCAGTTCTGGCAGTGCGACGGCGGCTGCACCAGCCCCGCCCAGTGGCGTTCCGGCGACATCGGCGCCGCCTATGCCCGGCAGGTGGGCTGGATGGAGGAGTTCATCCACGCCTTCGCCCTGGACAATCAGGGCCGGCCCCGCTTCGTCTACTACGACGCCGGCGCAGATGACGAGGACCCGCACTGGGGCGCGTTCTACGCCTTCTGCAACGCCGATTGCACGGCCGCGGCCAACTGGCAGGAGACCCGCCTGCTGGACGACATCCACGCCGGCGAGTTCGATCTGGCTTTCGGCCCCAACGGCCAGCCCCGCCTGGCCTGGACTACTTTCAACGATGAGACGATCACCCAGCAGTTGGTCTACGCCGAGTGCGAACAGAACTGCCACCTGGTAGCCAACTGGTCGGCCATCGTCGTGGCCGACACCGCCTCGGCCAGCGTCAGCCACTGGGCTGTCTTCGATCTGGCGGTGGCTCTGACCGGCAGGCCGCGCCTGGCCCTGTACACAGGCACGGGCGTGGGCGGCAGCCTGGCCGCCAACAGCCTCTACTATCTGGCCTGCGACGCGGCCCAGTGCGCCGCGGATCAGGTCTGGTCGGCGCTCAGGCTTCTGGACTCAACCCAGGGCGAAGAGGGCGTGGCCCTGGCCCTGGACAGCCAGAACCGGCCGCGCATTGCCTATCACGCGCCCCTGGCCGCGGGCTTTGGCCTCTTCTACGCCTGGTGCAACGCCAACGACTGCGCGACCGCTGCCCAGGGCTGGCAGGCGCAGGAGATGGAGGCCAGTGAGGACGTTGACGCCGAACTGCCCATCCCGCCCTGGCCCGGTTGCTCCTTCCCCCAGTGCAACCCGCCGACGCCGCCCTGCACCGCCTCTTTCTGGGATGGCGGCGTGCGCCCGGCCCTGGCCCTGGACGCCGGCGGCCATCCCCGCATCGCCTACGACGCCGAACACTGGCAGGGCGGCGGCTGCGGCAGCTTCCGCGACGCCAGATTGACCCGTTTCATCCAGTTCAGCCAGCCGTGAGGAGAGGGCCGATGACCTCTTTGACCGCCGCCGCCTTTGACCGCTGGCTGGCCGCCTACGGCCAGGCCAGCGCCGACGATGACCCGCTGGCTTCGGCCCGGCTCTTCAGCCCGGACGCCCGCTACTACGAGAGTCCCTTCGACGCGCCGCTGGTCGGGCGTCCGGCCATGCACGACTACTGGGCCGCGGGCGCGCAGAATCTGACCGACAAAAGCTCGACCTACGAGATTCTGGCGGTGCGCGAGAAGCTGGGCATCGCCCGCTGGCGCTCCCGCTTTTTGGTCAAGGCCACGGGCGCGGCGCTGGCGCTGGACTGCATCTTCCTGGCCGAATTCGACGACGAGGGGCTGTGCTGCTGCTTTCGCGAGTGGTGGCACAGCCGCCCGGACATCCTCCCCCACGAGGCGCACCGATGATTCGCATTGCTGAATACGATGCGGTTGACCCGCTGCAAGTGCTGCACATCAATCTGCTCTGCCTGGAGTTCGGCCTGACGCCGGAGCTGGTCGCCATCA
>CAYWPZ010000399.1:0-2328 GCA_964460135.1 uncultured Caldilineales bacterium
CGTGCGAATGGAAGGGCTTTCAGATCAATCTCATCGACACCCCCGGCCACATCGACTTCACGGCCGAGGTGCAGCGCAGCCTGCGGGTGCTGGATGGCGGCGTGGTGGTCTTTGACGCCGTTGCCGGCGTCGAACCCCAATCTGAGACGGTATGGCGTCAGGCCGACCGCTACGGCGTGCCCCGCATCTGTTTTGTCAATAAGATGGATCGCACCGGCGCCGATTTCGGGCGCACGGTCGAGATGATCCGCGAGCGCCTGGGCGCCAACCCCCTGCCGATCCAAATCCCGATCGGCGCCGAAAGCGGCTTCTGCGGCGCTGTCGATCTGTTGACGATGCGCGGCCTCATCTACACCGACGAGCTGGGCGCCAACCCAGAAGAGGTCGACATCCCCGCCGAGTTGCTGGACGCCGCCCAATTGGCGCATGACCACCTGATCGAGCGCATCGCCGAGACCAACGAAGAGCTTACGATCAAGTATCTGGATGGCGAAACCCTCGCCATCGCTGAACTGACCGCCGCCCTGCGCCAGGCCACCCTCCAGGGCGCCCTAGTGCCCGTACTGTGCGGCTCATCGTTGCGCAACAAGGGCGTCCAGCCCCTCCTCGATGCCGTTGTCAGCTACCTGCCCTCGCCGCTCGACCGTCCGGCCATCACCGGCCTAAGCCCCGATGGCGAGCAGGCCCTCACCCGCCCGGCCGATTTCGATCAGCCGGTAACGGCCCTGGTGTTCAAGATCATCGCCGACCCCTTTGTGGGCCGGCTGGCCTATGTGCGCGTCTATGCGGGCGTCCTGCGCACGGGCGAGATGTTGCTCAACGTCACCCGCGACCGCAAGGAGCGCATCGGCCGCCTCATGCGCATCTACGCCGAAAAACGCGAGGAAGTGAAGGAAATCGGCGCTGGCGATATTGCCGCCCTGATCGGGCTGCGCCAGTCTTTCACCGGCGAAACACTCTCTGACCCCAGCAAACCCATCCTGCTCGAGGCCATCACTTTCCCCGAACCGGTGATCAGCGTGGCCATCGAGCCGCGCACCAAGGCCGACCAGGACAAACTCTCGGAGGCGCTGGGCCGCCTGAGCGACGAGGACCCCACCTTTCGCGTGCGGGTGGACGAAAACACCGGCCAGACCCTGATCTCGGGCATGGGCGAACTGCACCTGGAAGTGCTGACCGACCGCATGGTGCGCGAATTCCGGGTCAACGCCAACGTGGGCAAGCCGCAGGTGGCCTATCGCGAGACCATCACCCAGGCTGTGGCATCCGAAGGTCGCTTCGTTCGCCAGACGGGTGGCCGCGGGCAATTCGGCCATGTCAAGGTGCGCTTCGAGCCTCTGTCGCCGGGCGCGGGCTTCCAGTTCGAGAACGCGGTTGTGGGCGGCGCCGTCCCCCGCGAATATGTGGCAGCGGCCGAGGCAGGCATCCGCGAGGCGCTGGAGGGCGGCGTCGTGGGCGGCTATCCCATCGTCGATCTCAAGGCCACCGTCTACGACGGTTCGTATCATGAGGTCGATTCCTCGGAAATGGCTTTTCGTATTGCCGGATCGTTGGCAGTGCGCGAGGGTGTGCCCAAGGCCAAACCGATCCTGCTGGAACCGGTCATGGAGGTGGAGGTCGTCGTGCCCGAAGAACAGCTAGGCGATGTCATCGGCGACATCAACAGCCGACGGGGCCAGATCGAAGGCCTCGAACTCCACTCCAAAGGGATGCAGTCTGTGCGTTCGAAGGTGCCGCTGGCCGAGATGTTTGGCTACGCCACCCGCCTGAGGTCGTTGACCCAGGGCCGGGCGACGTTCAGCATGGAATTCCTCCACTACGCCCCGGTGCCGGAGAGCATCTCGAAAACGGTGCTCAACGGCGGCCGCTGATGTTGGCGAATCCTTCACAAAACGCCTGCGCGATTTTGCATTCTCAGGAGTGTCTGCTAAAATAGCAAAGTTTGCGGTACGGGCAACAGACCAATGCCCCGCCCGCCCGAACCCTGATGAACCCACTGCCAGGCCAGTGCGTTCCTCTCAGTTCCGCCGGCTCCCCCAGGCGTCGTGAGTACGACCGCGAGGGGGGCGGAATGTGTGGGGACGTGCTGTCGCAACAAGGTCGGGTGCAGGGACGGACAAAGTAATCGTCGTCATCAGAAGAGCGCGGAGCCTTATGGCCACAGCAAGCGCCATCAGCTACTCCGGGTTCTTCTTGTTGTCTCTGAACAAAGAGTAGTTTTCATCTTGTTTCCTTCGGGCCCCCTGTGGGTCCGCTCGTCAAAGGAGTTCAAAATGGCCAAGCAAGCATTCGAGCGCAAGAAGCCCCATGTGAACGTGGGGACGATTG
>CAYWPZ010000400.1:0-2324 GCA_964460135.1 uncultured Caldilineales bacterium
GCGTCCGTCCCGGCGCTGCACAGGACCTGAAAATGGTTCCTCTGCGGCCAGACGACAATCGCCGCGCGATGGTACCAGCGTTCGAGGGTCATCCCCGCGTTGCCCGTGTAGGCTTCGAACTCCTCGCGGCTGATCGTCCAGGCCTCCACCGGGCTGGTCTCGTTTGGCCGCGTCTCCGAGATCATCGCCGAAGAACGGGAGCCGCTGACCGCCGGCAGCCACCGGCCGCCAACGCACGTCCAGGGCGACATCGTCTTCGAGGAGGTCGGCTTTGCCTACGATGCCGCAGCCGCGCCGGTGCTCGACCATATCAGCTTCCACTGCGCGCCTGGCCAGAGCATCGCCCTGCTTGGCTCCACCGGCTCCGGCAAGACCTCGCTCGTCAACCTGCTGCCCCGCTTCTACGACTACACCGCCGGCAGCATCCGGCTGGACGGCGTCGAACTCAAAGAATACCCGCGCGACTTCCTGCGCTCGCAGATCGGCATCGTCGAGCAAGAGCCGTTTCTGTTCTCGCGCACGATCGGCGAAAACATCAGCTATGGCGTCGGCCGCGAGGTCTCGGACGAGGAGGTGATCGCCGCCGCCAAGGCTGCCGCCATCCACGACAGCATCCTCAGCTTCCCCGATGGCTACAACACGCTGGTCGGCGAAAAAGGGATCACGCTCTCGGGCGGGCAGAAGCAGCGGGTGGCCATCGCCCGCGCCCTCTTGCGCGACCCGCGCATCCTCATCCTCGACGACGCCACCTCGTCGGTGGATACCGAAACCGAGGGGAGCATCCGTGAAGCCCTGAACCGGCTGATGGCCGGGCGCAGCACGTTTATCATTGCCCACCGCATTCAGACGGTGATGACTGCCGACCTGATCTTGGTGCTGGACAAGGGTCGGATCGTGCAGGGCGGCAGCCACGCCGACCTGCTGGCCCACACCGACGGCATCTACCGGCGCATTTTCGAGGTGCAGACGCAGATCGAGGAGGCGCTGGAACAGGAGCTGATGGCGATTTGATCAGGGATGAGCGAAATATGGGGGCATTTTGAGTTGCTTCCACCCATCTCTCAGGAAACACCCCATTTGTGTTTCCTCCTATTGTGTCATTCTGAAAGAAAATGGCCGATACACACGAATTCGAAGAAGAAGAATTTAGTTCGCAGTTCAACGGGCAGACGTTCTGGCGGACCCTGGCGCAGACGAAGCCGCACTGGCCGATGGTGGCCGGCTTCCTCGCCGCCATCGCCCTCGTCTCGATCACGGACTCGTATTTCACCTATCTGAGCAAGCGGATGGTGGACGAGGGCATCGTGGCCGGCAACCGCGAGGCGCTGGTGGGCATCGTGGCGCGGTACGGCGCCCTCATCGTCGTGCAGGCGGCGGCGGTCTTCGTCTTCATCTACCTGGCCGGGGTGCTGGGCGAGCGCGTGCAATACGATGTGCGCCGCCAGATGTTCGACCACCTGCAAGACCTCTCCTTCTCTTACTACGACCGCACGCCCGTAGGCTGGATCATGTCGCGGCTGACCTCCGATTCCGAGCGCATCGCCTGGTTGGTTAGTTGGGGGATGCTGGATGTGGTGTGGGGGGTGATGAACATCGGCGCCGCCCTCTTTTTCATGGCCCGCATCAACTGGCAACTGACCTTGGTCGTATCAGCCATCATCCCCATCCTGCTGGTGGTGGCCGTGCAGTTCAAGAAGCGGATCTTGGTGCAGTTCCGGCTGGTGCGCAAGTTCAACTCCAAGATCACCGGCCAGTACAACGAAAACATCACCGGCGTGCGCGTGGTCAAGGCCCTGGGTCGCGAGCAAGCCAACCTGGACGAGTTTTCGGCTCTGTCCGAGCAGCGTTTTCGCTCCGGCTATGGCGCTGCCTGGCTATCGGCCCTGTTCTTGCCGGCGGTGCAGATCATCAGCGCCTTTGCCGTGGGCGCGGTGGTGGTGATCAGCGGCTTGCAGGCCGAGCTGACGACGGCGGTGGGGGTGATGACCATCGGCGGCATCCAGGCCTTCGTCTCCTACATCACCTTCATGATGTGGCCGATCCAGGACCTGGCCCGCGTCTATTCCGAGACCCAGCACGCCATCGCTTCGGCCGAGCGCGTATTCTCGCTTATCGACGCCGAACCAGAGGTGCAAGACCGGCCGGGGGCGCTCGATCCGGGCGCATTGCGCGGGGACATCGAGTTCGAGGGCGTCGATTTCTATTACAGCGCCGATAAACCCGTGCTGCGCGATTTTAACCTGCGCGTGCGCCAGGGCGAGACCATCGCCATCGTTGGCCCCACCGGTAGCGGCAAATCGACCATCATCAACTTGATCTGCCGT
>CAYWPZ010000401.1:0-2268 GCA_964460135.1 uncultured Caldilineales bacterium
CTCGTCCATGTTCCTGACGACTTTCACGGCGAGGACCAGCGACAAAAATTCCTGCCCATAGTCGCTCTCGGAC
This sequence comes from uncultured Caldilineales bacterium, assembly GCA_964460135.1. Taxonomy (GTDB): domain Bacteria; phylum Chloroflexota; class Anaerolineae; order J102; family J102; genus SSF26. The sequence goes on from CAYWPZ010000401.1 coordinate 74, forward strand.
GCCGGCTTGGCTTCGGGCGCCAATTGGCAGGTCTTCGGGCAGCCGCGCACCTCCACCGTGGCCTCGGCCAGTTTTGTGATGAGCGTCGGCAGGAAGGTGCGCGCGATCTGCTGATGGACCAGCAGCGTTTCCATCGCGTTGCAGGTGGCCGGTCGCTGGATCTTTGCATTGAGACAAATGCGCTCCGCCATGGCCGGATCGGCGTTTTGATCCACATAAATGTGGCAGATGCCCTTGTCATGCTTGATGACCGGAATGGTGGACTGCTCCATCACCGTCTTCATCAGCGTGTCGCCGCCGCGTGGGATGATCAGGTCCACATATTTGTCTTGCTTCAACAGGAGATGGGCGACCTCCCGATCCGTCCGTTCGACAAAGGTGATCGAACCGGCCGGCACGCCCGCCTGTTCCGCCGCCTCGGACAGAATGGCCGCGATGGCGGTATTGGAATGGATGGCCTCCGATCCGCCGCGCAGCACGCAGACGTTGCCGGATTTCAGGCAGAGCGCCGCCGAATCGGCCGTGACGTTGGGCCGGGACTCGTAGATGATGCCGATCACGCCGATCGGCACGCGGATTTTTCCGACCTGCATGCCGTTCGGCCGCGTCCACATTTTGGGCGCTTCGCCGAGCGGATCGGGCAGCTTCACGATCTGCCGGATGCCGTCGGCCATTTCCTTGATGCGCTCGGGTGTGAGTTTCAAACGGTCGGCCATGGCCTTGCCGCCCCTGGCCTGCTCGAAAGCCTCCAGATCCTTTTCGTTGGCGGCGATCAGATCGTCGGTTTTGGCCTCCAGCCCGTCGGCCATCGCCGTCAGCGCCTGGTCCTTGATGGCGGTCGAGAGCGTGGCGAGCTTGCTCGACGACGCCCTTGCCTTTTTGGCCAGGTCGAGAACGTAGTCCTGGTTCGACAGCTCGGGCTTGTCGGCCTCGACGATATCTTTTCTCTGTTCCTGTGTGTCCGATGCAGACGTGTCGTTCATGCAACCTCGCAGGCAGAATACTCCGTGCTGCGAAAGAGCGTCAAGGGACGAGGGAAAATAGCGGATGAATTACTGGAGGGGCTTCTCCGTCCGCGTCACGACATACGTCGCGTAGCGACATCAAATTTAGTGAATAAACGCGGTTGCCTACCGGTAATGCTGGCGCGGCACTGTCTGCCGGATTGCCGCCTGGGCATTTTCGGTCGCGCCAAGAAGCGCGGCGCTAAGGCAGGGGCTAGACGTGAAATGCCATGCCGCGCGTGGTATGGTGCCGAGGGACAGAATCGAACTGTCGACACCAGCCTTTTCAGGGCTGTGCTCTGCCAACTGAGCTACCTCGGCACGCGGCGCACGATAACAAGGCCCGTTTGAGGGTGTCAAGCAACGGTGCGATGCCTGTTCAGGCGCCGCGCGACAGTTTGCTGAAGTAATAGGCCGCAATTGCGGCTGAGGCGGCCACGTTGAGCGACTCCACATCCTTGCTAATGGGAATATGGAAACGCACGGCAGCGTGGCCGAGTGTCGTCTGCGAGAGTCCCCTGCTTTCGTTGCCGAGTGCGATGACGGATTTGGCCGGGGTCGTCTCGATCTCATCCAGTCGCTTCGTGCGCTTGCCCGAGGCATCGGCGGCCAGAATCGCGCAGCCGTGCGTCGTGAACACCGACGAGCCGGCGACGGAAAAGATCGGCAGCTTCAGAAGCGTGCCGGCCGTGGCGCGGACGATTTTCGGATTGAACACGTCGGCTGAGTCGGCCGACAGCCATAGTCCGTCCAGCCCAAACGCAGTCGCGGTGCGGACGATCGTTCCGACGTTGGTCGGATCCTGGAGATTCTCCCCGTAGATGCCGAGCATCTGCGGCCGTTTCATGATGGCCGCCTGATCCCAGGCCGGCTTTTTCAGGACGGCCAGAATCCCCTGCGACGTGATCGCATCCGAGAGTTTTTCGAACAGCGTGCTACGGCAGAGATGCACCGATTGCGAGCCGAGCAGGCGGCGCTCCGCGGGCTCGCAGGCGTCCAGCCATGCCTGCGTGACGACGATGGATTCGATGGCCGGCGATTTGATGCGCAGCAGTTCGCGGATTGGCTTGGCGCCTTCCATGACGAACAGGCCCTCAGCGTCGCGGGCCTGCCTTTCCCTGAGCAGGCGCTTGATTTGTGATGACTGCGCGGCCGTCAGGTCTGGGAACGATGTGGAATTGCCAGTCGGCA
>CAYWPZ010000402.1:0-2260 GCA_964460135.1 uncultured Caldilineales bacterium
CGGTACCCCGGTCGAACACCCCCCCTTCCACCCGGCCGGGGCCGGGCGCCAGGCCGGGGGGGAGGGGGAGGCTATGCTCAGAGGCGACAGTCTCGCCGGGGCGCCAACGAGAGGTGGGCCAGAAGCCGCGGCGGGGCGGGGCGTCGCCCTGGGCCAGCTGGCGGCCGGCGGCATCGACCAGATGAACGAAGATCTGGTAGTCGGCGGGGATGGTCTGCTCTGCCGACCACTTGAGGTCGAGTTCGAGGCGGCCCGGATGGCGAACAAGCTCAAAGCGGTCGAGCCGGAGGCCATGCTCCAGCCGGGCGATGGGCGGATCGACGGCGCCAGCGGCTTCCACGGGCGCGGCTACGGCCCCGGCAGCGAGAAAGACATTGGCAAGGGGCTGCCCGGCGCTGGCCGGGGGCAGAGCTTCGTTCTCGTTCGGGCGCAGCAGGTCGGTGTTGAAGGTGACGCCGAGTCTGAGCAGCGAGGGTGAGGCCGCCGCCGGGTCGATGGTGAGTTGGTAGGAGTCGGGGTAGAGGCGGTTGGGCTGCCAGAAAGAGGTGGGGAGCAGGCCGCCGCCGGGCCAGGTGTCCAGTTTGGCGACAGCGGCCATGTCGTAGCCGTAGCCGTTGAGCGAGAGCTGGTAGTTGCGGTCGAGGGGTCGGTCGCTGCGCCAGTAGAGGATGAGGGGCAGGGTTTGGCCCGGCGCGACCGAGGCGGCGCCCAGCCGGTAGCCGGCCAGTTGGATGGCGTCGCCAAAGCGGATGTCGAGCGGAGTAGCGCCAGCAGGAAGCGAGGCAAGAGGGGCGGGCGGACGGTAGGCGGGGGCGATGACCCGAAACGGGAGCAGGGCGGCGAGGACGGCGAGGGCCAGCGAGAGCAGCCGAGTCGCCGCCGCCCGGTGTTTGTCAGGTATCCAGACGAGCAAACCACAGGCGAGGTAGAGGGAGATAGGGGCGATGCCGCCGAACAGCAGACGGCCCTGCGAGGCGGTGGTGAGCAGCGTCCAACGCACCACGCCCGCCAGGCTGAGGGCGAGAAAGGTCAGGAGGACGACGTGGGTGGGCCAGGCGGCCAGGCTCTGCCTGGGCGCCAGGCGGCGGACAAGCAGAAGAACAAGCCCGGCCCCGGCCAGCACTGCCAGCCCGCCCAGCAGAGAGTAAAACCACGGCGGGGCGAGGAGGTTGAAGGCGCCGAAGACGCCCCAAAAGGAGTACCAGAAGCCTCGCCACTCCGGCCAGAGGTCGATCAGGCCGAAGCCCGGCGGCCGTGGCCCGGCAATCAACGCCATGCGCTGCAGACCGAGGACTTCGCCATAGAGGCGCAGGTTGCGCAAGTACCACCAACCGGCGACGAGGGCAGCGACGAGGGAGAAGATGGCCAGGCGCAGGCAGACGGGTCGGTAGGGCGCCTGGCGCGGCAAGCGGGGCGGGGCGGCGGCGCCGAGGATGAGACCGAGGCCAACGACCGGGATCAGGACGGCGCCTGAGACCTTGCTGAGGGCAGCCAGGCCGACGATGACGCCCATCAGCGCCGTCCGGCCGGCGCGCAGCCCTGGCCCGCCCGCTTGCATTTCCCCGGCCAACAGCCACAAGGCCAGCGTCGTCAGCAACATCAGCAAGTTGTCGTTGTTGACCGAGGCGTTGATGAACAGGACCATCGGGTTGAAGGCCGCCAGCGCCGCCGCCAACAAAGCCGCCTGCGGCCAGGCAGGGAAGACGCTCAGAGTCAGGCGATAGGTCAGATAGACGGTGGCCGCGCCCAGCAGCAGCGAGAACCAGCGGATGAGGTGGACGGCCAGCACCGTCCCCCCCTGACGCAGGCTCTGGCCGGGAGGATGGGCTACCAGGTTGAGGTTGTCGGTGGCGCCGGGGACGCCGATCTTGGGGAACGGGTTGGCGATGGCGTTGGCGGCGTAATCGCCTGTGTCGATCCAACCGGTGAGCAACGCCGCCAGGAAATAGTAGAGCGGCGGCTGGCTGCCTTCCTGCGCCCAGGCTGTGGGGATGGCCGGGTCCTGCACCGGCAGGCGGTGGTTTTCGGCGATCTCGCGCACCACCGGGTAATGCCAGATCTCGTCCGAAGCCTCGAAGATGGGCGTGGCAAAGGCATAGATCAGCCCCACGGCCAGGTAACGGGCGAGGATGACGGCGAGGAAGCGAGGCATGGGGGTGGCAGGTCGCAGGTCGCAGGTCGCAGGGGGGCGGGGGGCGGGTTGGTCGTTGATTGTTGATTGTTGATTGTTGATTGTTGATTGTTGATTGTTGATTGTTGA
>CAYWPZ010000403.1:0-2256 GCA_964460135.1 uncultured Caldilineales bacterium
GCCACCTGCACGAACGCCTGGCAAAGGCCGGCAGCACCTTGATGGTCACGGGAATGACCGACCCCGTGCGGGCGATGTTGGAGCGCGGGGGTTTGCTCGGACAGATCGGCGAGGACAACATCTTCTGGAGTTCCGACCAAGCCATCGTCGAGGCAGAACGGCGCGGCTGCGGCTTCTGCGCCGCCGAAGCCGCCCCGACCTGAGGCTGGCCTCTCTTCCTGCTGCGCTATGCCCGCACCCATCATCACCCTCACTACTGACTTCGGCCTGGACGATGGCTATGTCGGCGTGATCAAAGGCGTCATCCTCGGCATCCTGCCCTGGGCGCAGATCGTCGACATCAGCCATGCCATCGCCCCGCAGGCCATCCTGGACGCCGGTTACGTGCTGGCGACGGCCGCGCCCTACTTCCCCCGCGGAACCGTGCATGTTGTAGTCGTCGATCCGGGCGTGGGCACCGAGCGCCGGCCGTTGGCGGTGTTGACCGAGCGGGCAGTCTACATTGGCCCTGATAACGGCGTCTTTAGCCGCGTCTACGGCGATGAAAATGTACAGAGCATCCGCCAGCTGACCAACCCCGCCTATCGCCTGCCTTTGATCAGCAATACCTTTCACGGCCGCGACATCTTCGCCCCCGCCGCCGCCCACATTGCCGGCGGCATCCCACCCCACAGCCTGGGGCCAGAGGTGGCCGACCCCGTTCGACTCGTCATCCCCCAACCGCAGCGCCTGGCCGATGGCAGTCTGCGCGGCGAGATCATTTATGTCGATCACTTTGGCAATCTGATCAGCAATGTGCCTGTGGCCTGGTTAGGCGGGCGGGCCGAGTGGCGATTCGAGATCGGCGGGGTAGTGATCGACGGCTTCCACAGCACCTACGGCCGGGTGGCGGTGAATCAAGCGGTGGTTCTGGGCGGCAGCGAGGGACTGATCGAGGTGGGGGTGCGCAACAACCATGCCGGGGCCGTGTTGGGTCTGGGGAGGGGCGCACGCTTCAGCGCCCAACCAACGTTAGGAAACAGTAAGGAATGAGTCAAACAAGATCGTGAAGAAAGGCGCGAGAATGGGGTCATGAGCGATTTCTTTATCATCGAAGGCGGTCGCCCTCTTCAGGGCGAGGTGCGGCCGGCCGGCAACAAAAACGCCGCCCTGCCCATGCTCGCCGCCTGCCTGCTGACCGAGCACCCCGTGACCCTGCACAATGTCCCTCGCATCGGCGATGTGGGCATCCTGTTGGAATTGTTGAAACATCTGGGTGTGCGCGTGCTGGCCAACGGCGGCAGTTCCATCACCCTACAGGCGGACCGGGTAACTTCGCAGCACCTCTCGCCCGAACTGTGCCAGAAGGTGCGGGCTTCGATCTTGCTGGCAGGGCCGCTGTTGGGGCGCTCGGGTCAGGTCGAGCTGCCCCCGCCCGGTGGCGATGTCATCGGCCGGCGCCGCATCGACACCCACCTGCTGGCCTTCGAGCACATGGGCGCCCAGGTCGAGGTCGATCCCGCCAACCACCTCATCCGCATCCGCAGCCATGATCCCCGCGGCCTCCGCCCCGCCGACATCCTCCTGGACGAGGCCAGCGTTACCGCCACCGAAAACGCCCTCATGGCCGCCGCCGCCATCCGCGGCCGCACGGTCATCCGCAACGCCGCCTCTGAACCGCATGTGCAGAACCTGTGCCAGATGTTGTGCGGCATGGGGGCGCAGATCGACGGCATCGGCAGCAATTGCCTGTCCATCGCCAGCGATGGCCATCTGCACGGCGGGGAATTCACGATCTGGCCGGATTTGATCGAAGTGGGGTCGTTCTTGGGCCTGGGAGCTGTCACCCCCGGCGAGTTGCGGATCAAGGGCGTGAACCCGACCGATCTGCGCATGGTGTTGTATGTCTTCCAACAACGGCTGGGGGTGAACTGCTGGCTAGACGAGGACGATCTGGTGGTGGGCGAGCAGCAGGAATTGCGGGTGGCGGCGGATGTGGGCGGGGCCGTGCCCAAGATCGACGATGGCCCCTGGCCGCACTTTCCCGCCGACCTGCTTTCGGTGGCGCTGGTGGCCGCCACCCAGGCCCAGGGCACGGTGCTCATCCACGAGAAGATGTTCGAAAGCCGCCTGTTCTTCGTCGATAAGTTGATCACGATGGGCGCTCGCATCATCCTCTGCGACCCACACCGGGCGGTGGTGGTCGGCCCCTCGCGCCTGTACGGCCAGTCGCTGACCAGCCCCGACATCCGCGCCGGCATGGCCCTGGTGATGGCG
>CAYWPZ010000404.1:0-2222 GCA_964460135.1 uncultured Caldilineales bacterium
TGCCTGTTGTCCCGCTTCGCCGCCAGATCGCCGTCACCCGGCCCCTGGGCATCCCGCGCGACATGCCCTTCCTGATCGATTTCGACCAGAGCCTGTATTTCCATTACGAGACCGGCGGCATCCTGACCGGCATGTCCAACCCGAACGAGACGCCGGGCGAGAAGCTGGACGTCGACCACGACTGGACGCTGCACCATTTCGAGCGCGCCATCGCCCGTTTCCCGTTGTTGGAGCGGGCGGAACTGCTGACGCAGTGGGCGGGGTTGTATGAGGTGACGCCGGACAGCCAGCCAATCATCGGCCCCCTGTTGGCGGCGGGACTTTACACCTGCACTGGCTTCAGCGGGCACGGCTTTATGCAGGGGCCAATCTGCGGGCTGCTGATGACCGAGATGATCCTGGATGGGGCGGCAACCACGGTCGATGTTGGCGAGCTGAGCTTCGATCGTTTTGCCGGAGGTCGACTGGATGGGGAGAGGCACGTCATTTGAGGTGTTTGCAGCTTGGCGCCTTTGCATGGTATAGTGACGCCAGTTTGAATCCGCAACAGCGCCGACGGAGACAAGTAGGCTGTTCGCTCCCTCAGAGAGTTGCCGGCAGGTGCGAGGCAATGGCGACGAACCGCCGAAATCCACTCCCGAGCTGCTGGTTGGAAAGGTTGTTGGAGATTAGTTATTAGTTATTGGTTATTTGGGCGTCTACCAATTACTAATAACCAGTTACCAGTTACCAATAACCGACTAAAACCCGCCGGGTCGCCCCGTTATCGGCTGCAAGGTTGCTCGTTTGAACGCGAGCGACAAATCCAGGTGGCACCACGACCGCCCCTCGTCCTGGCAGATGAGGGGCGTTTTTGTTGGTAATTGGTAATTGGTAAGAACCAATTACCAATTACCAATAACATTTTCCAACAGGAGATGCTCTTATGCTAGATATTCGTCTGATCCGTGAAGAACCTGAGCGTGTGGCCGCGGCGATGCGCGATCTGGGCGCCGACCCCGGCCCGCTCGAGGCGGCCATCGCCCTCGACCAGCGGCGCCGGGAGATTCTGGTCGAGGTCGAGGCGCTGAAGGCCGAGCGCAACACCGGGTCGAAGGGCATCGGCGGGCTGATGCGCGAGGGCAAGCAGGCCGAGGCCGAGCGGCAGCGACAGGCCATGGCCGCTCTGGGCGAACGCATCGCCGGCCTGGAGGCGGAACTGAAACAGGTGGAGGCCGATCTCGACCTGGCCATGCTCACCATCCCCAACCTGCCGCTGCCGGAAGTGCCCGTGGGTAGGGACGACCGCGAAAACGTGGTCGTGCGGATACCAGCGGCGCCGCGCGACCTGGGTTTCGAGCCGAAACCGCACTGGGAGGTCGGCGAGGCCCTGGGCATCCTGGACCTGGAGCGCGGCGTCAAGCTGTCGGGCAGCCGTTTCTATGTGCTCAAGGGTCTGGGCGCGCGGCTGCAGCGGGCGTTGATCACCTGGATGCTGGATGTGCATACCCAGCAGCACGGCTACACCGAGGTGTACCCGCCCTTCCTGGTGCGCGAGGCCTGCCTGGTGGGAACCGGCAACCTGCCCAAGTTCGGCGAGAACCTCTATCGCGACATCGAGGACGATCTCTGGCTGATCCCGACCGCCGAAGTGCCCGTCACCAACCTTTATCGCGACGAAATCCTGGAAGCCGAGCAGTTGCCGATCAAGCATGTGGCCTACACGCCTTGTTTTCGCCGTGAGAAGATGAGCGCCGGCAAGGATACGCGCGGGATCAAGCGCGGCCACCAGTTCGATAAGGTGGAGATGGTGAAGTTCTGCACTCCCGAGACGGGCCGGGCCGAACTTGACCAACTGGTGGGGGATGCCGAGGACATCTGCCGCCTGCTCGAGCTCCCCTATCGCGTCGTGCAGATGTGCACGGGCGACCTCAGCTTCGTGGCCGCGATCAAGTTCGACCTGGAGATGTGGGCGCCCGGTTGCGGCGAGTGGCTGGAGGTCAGCTCGTGTTCGATGTTCACCGATTTCCAGGCCCGCCGCGCCAACATCCGCTATCGCCCGGAACCAGGCGCCAAGCCCCGCTTCGTCTATACGCTCAACGGTTCGGGGCTGGCCTTGCCGCGGGTGATGATCGCCATCTTGGAGAATTACCAGCGACCCGACGGATCCGTGCTCGTGCCGGAGGTGCTGCGGCCCTATGTGGGGGCGGATGTGATTGGGTGATGCAGGAGAAGCGGTCGGA
>CAYWPZ010000405.1:0-2214 GCA_964460135.1 uncultured Caldilineales bacterium
GCTGCGGCGCGGCGTGGAAGTTGAGGTTCATGGGGTGGGGGATGGCGGTCAGGTCGGGCGCGGCGCTGACGGCGGTCAGCACCCAGGCCGTGCCGGTGGAGAGCATGACGCCGCCGGGGTCGAGCATGCCCATGCCCAGACAGGCGCAGCACTGGTCGTGGCCGCCGGCGATGACGGGCGTGCCCGCGGCCAAGCCGGTGAGCCGGGCGACCTCGTCCGTGATCGCCCCCACCTGCCGCCCCGCCCACCCCAATTCCGCCTGCCCGCCGGGGTCAATCCCGGCCAGATCGCAGAGTTCGGCGCTCCAGGCCTGCGTCTGCACATCCACCAGCACCATCTCGGCGGCGGCGGAGAAATCGGTGGCAAAGCGGCCGCTGAGTTTGTGGATGCAGAAATCGGCGGGGCCAAGCCAGCGTTGGGCGGCAGCGTGGATGTCGGGGCGATGGCGTTGCAACCACACAATCGAGGGCAGGGGCAGGCCGGGGAAGGGCCGCCAGCCGCTCCGCGCCCGCAGGTGCTCCACCGTGCCGTCCTGCTCCCACGCCGCCACGATCTCCCGGCTGCGCTGGTCGAGGAAAGTGATCATGGGGTAAACCGGCTCGCCCTGGGCGTCGCAGGGGATGATCGAACCGGCCTGGGCGGCGAGAGCCAGGCCCAAAATCTGGCGGCCGCCCGCCCGCGGCGCGATCTCGGCCAGCGTCTGGGCCAGCGCCTGCCACACCTCCCCGGCATCCTGCTCCACCCAGCCGGGCTGCGGTGTGGACACGGGATAGCCGCGGCTGGCGGTGGCCAATTCGCGGCCCTCCAGGTCGTAGAGGACAGCTTTGATCGAGGTAGTGCCGATGTCGAGGCCGAGGAGGGTGGGGGGCATGGGGGGTGGGTGAGTGGTGGGGTGGTGGGGTGGCAGATGGGTAGATGGGTACGAGATCGCCACCAATCTACCCATCTACCAGAGAGGAAAAACTGCCCGTGTGCGGGCCAGGGCCTCTGCTTCGGTGGTCGAGGGTGAGAATTCCAGGCCGATCTCGCCGTCGTAGCCCAGTTCGCGCAGCTTGCGGTGGATGTTGGCGAAGTTGATCTCGCCCGTGCCCGGCTCCTGGCGGGTGGGGACGTCGCCGATGTGCACGGCGGAGATCAGGTCGAAGTAGGTTTCCAGCGTCCACAACAGCTCGCCGGAGCCGCGCTGCTGGTGGTAGGTGTCGAAGGTGAGGCGGAACTGCGGGTGGGCCAGGCGCCGCACCCAGTCCGCGGCCAGTTGCGGGTTATCGACCAGGATTTTGCCCACGAAATGGAAGCGATTCAGGCATTCCACGCGCACTTCGACCTGCGTCTGTTCCACCAGCTTGAGGATGCGCCCGGTCTGGTCGAGGAGGTTGGCGTATTGCTCGCTCTCGCTGAAATTCCCGGACAGCCGCCGCACCCACTCCACCCCGCCCGCCGGCTCGATCTGGTTGGAGAAGATGTAGAGTACGGGGATGCCGAAGCGCTCGGCCATGTCCAGCGATTCGGCCCAGGAGCGATAGGTTTTTTCGTTGTCGCCGGGATCGGCCAGCGAGCCCATGTCGCCATCGAAGGTGGAGTACATCCGCGCCCCATGTTGGCGGCATTCGGCCACCAGTTCGGCCAGCGGCGCCTGTCGCCAGAAAAAGCAATTCAGGTGGCGAATGCCCAGATCGACGAAGGGCCGGACGCGCTCGACCAGCGGGCGGTCGCGGAACCAAAAATCGAGGTAGCCGGTGTAGTGCATGGGGCAGGCTTGGGGGGGGCTTGGGAAGGCGCTTAGCAGTCGCCGCGGTTTGTGCTATCCTGAGTCAACTGCAATCAGCCAAGGAGTCGCGCATGGAAGCCCTAACCGCTATTGAAGGAAAACGGCAAGTTGACGATACCCGTTCCCTTTGAGCGCGGGATGCAATTGACGGTTTATGTTTTTCCAACCAAAGACTTGTTTGACGATTTGTTGAAGACCGCGGAAACCAGCCTCGGCTTTTGGGATAATCCGTATGATGACGAGGACTGGAACGATGTTTGAGCAGCGGGTTTTTTTCCTTCTCGCCATTCCTTTCACCGACTTGTCCTCCTACAAGCGCCGACCTGTCATCATTGTCTCGAATGACAGCTACAACCAGCGATCGGAAGATATCATTGTCGTTGCCATGACTTTAAACTAAAGTCACTTCGGGATCAGAAGTTTTGGCAATGACGATAGACCATAGA
>CAYWPZ010000406.1:0-2210 GCA_964460135.1 uncultured Caldilineales bacterium
CCGAATCCTGCCAGCCGCCGCCCGACCCGGCCAGCCATTCGCCCAGGATAGCGCGCGCCGCCACCAGACGGCGTTCGTGCTCGGCCAGCGCTCCTTCTAGCCCGCGCGCCTGCCCGGTCGCGCGCATGCAGACGCTGATCAGACAGGCCAGCAGGTTGGTCGAGACGGCCAGCCGCGAGCCTTTGGGGATGCCGTTGACATTGCTGACCAACTCGATCCCTCGCCCTGGCCCCACCAATTGCGCCAGCAAGTCGGCCAGGCTCTGCTCCGAACCTTCCATGCCGGGCGGGGTGAGGCCAGAGGCGATGAGCGCCGCCTTGAGCAGGCCGAGATAGTCCCTGGCAAAATCGAAGACCTCGGCCAGACTCCTGATCTCGGCCAGCGCGCCCAGATCGACGCTGGCCAACCGCAACACCGGCTCGTCGATAACCCGAAAATAGGCCTCGACCGGCGGCCGCGGCGCAGGATCGCGCCCGTGCACGCCCAGATCGATGGAGACATTGAGCACGCGCGCCCCTTCGGGAAAATCCATGCCCAGGAAGAAGATGTCGCTCCAGGCGCTGTGCGACAAATCCATCCGCACCGGGGTCGTCTCGCGCAGGATCGGATAAGGCGCATCGGCGGAGTCACGGCGCAAGAGTTCCGGGCGCACGGTCAGGGGCTGGTCGGCGGGGTGGCCGATGCGGAACATCCACTGATTGCCACGCACCGAGCGCACGCTGCGCCGCACCTGGTCGGCCAGGGTCTGGAAGCCCAGGCGGTGGTAGGCCGCGGCCAGGGCGCTGGAGATGGCCTCGTTGGCGCCTTGCTGCTCCTGGCCGCGCAGGAAGACTTCGATCGCCTCCTCGAAACGGCGGTTGAGCAGAAAGGTGTAGCCTTCGAAAGGCACCAGACCCAGCGGTCGCAGGCCCGCCTTCTGCGGCAGATGAAAGCGATGGATGGCGTAGAGAAAGAAAAGCGCCCGCACCCGCTGGTAGAGATTGTCGCTCCGGCGGCGAAATGCTTCCAGCTCGGCGCAATCGACCAACAGCCGGCTCAGGTCGGCTGTGCGGCAGTAGGCATCCACCGAACGGTTGCGGATGGCAGGGTCAGATGCGGTGATGATCTCGATGAGCGCGCCGGGCATGGGAGGGCGGGTGGGGAGAGGCGGGTGGGGAGAGGCGGGTGGGGAGGCGGGGGACTGCTTACTCCTCTTCCCCCCGCCATTCGCGAGTAGCCAGCAATTCCAGAAGCTGAGAGAGCACCTGGTCGCGCTCGCTGCCGCTGAGAGCCAGGGCAAGCTGGGCGATGAACAACCCGTACTTGATGCCCACGTCATAGCGCTGCCAGGGCCGTTCCACAGCCAGATAACGCTCGCGTCGGGCCAGGGCGGCCAGGGCGCGCGAAAACAGGCCGGGGGCGGGCGGTTGCTCTAGCAGATCGGCCAGGATGTCCATCACGGTTGGCGTCAGCACATGCATGCCGAAGAAGCACAGGTAGTGCCCCGCCCGCAGGCCGGGAACCAGCAGCCGCTGCTCGGCCTCGGTGGGCGTCGGCTTCTCGATCACATCCTCCACCAGATAGAGGTCTTGCCGCCCTGCCAACCGTCGTCCCCCCACTGCGCCATGATGGCGGAGCATGGTCTCGCGCGACGACTGCACGGCTGAGATGCTGCAATCTTCTGCCTCCGCCGCCTCCACCACCTGTTCGGCGCAGCCCTTCGCCCCCTTGCCCACCCAGAGATGATCGCCCACCAGGTGCAGGAAGGGCCGGCCGGCCGTGTACTCCCTGGCGCAGGAGATGGCATGTCCATAACCGCGCGGCTCGGCCTGGGGGATGAAGCTCAGCCGGCGCCCCCAATCGCCCACGGCGGCGGCGAAGGCGGCTTCGTCGCCGGGACAGACGACCACGCCGATGTCGTCGATACCGGCCCGCAGGGCTTCTTCGACCAGGATGCGGAGAACGGATTTGGGGACGCCGTCACGGTCGACCACGGTCTGCAAGGGCAGGGTGCGCTGGTCTCGTCCGGCGGCGGTGATCACGGCTTTGCTGACCTTCATAGGGCGTCCTTTGGGCAAGTAAGCCACCTGTCAGGTTTTTCAAACCTGACAGGTGTGGAGAGCGACGAGTCACACGTCTCAGTTTACAGCCAGCCCACGCCAAAGCCAAGACCCGCGTGTGGTGAGAACAACTCGCCGCCTGCTATAATGCCGCCCACAGAGAAGCCATGC
>CAYWPZ010000407.1:0-2206 GCA_964460135.1 uncultured Caldilineales bacterium
GGGGGGGGTGGGTGTGGGGGGCGGGGTTGGGGTTGGGGGGGGCGTGATGGTGGGGGGGGCGTTATCGGGGGGGGGGGCTGACGGCGTCGGCGGGCGCGTGGGTGTGCGGGTGGGGGTTGGCGTACGGGTGGGTGTGCGCGTAGGCGTCGCCGTGGCGGGCGGCGGGTTCTGCGCCTCGAAGGCGCCGGCGTCGCATTCGTTGGTCGTGGCGGCGCCGTCCCCGTCGCGCGGGCGCGGCAGCCCGCGTTGGTCTGTGGTCGGGCAGGCGGCTGAGGGGCCCAGGTCGATGGCCGGGCTACCGGCCGCCAGGGCGTGGGTCTGGGTGGGGCCGCCGTTGTCGGCCAGCGGACCCAGGAGGCCGGCCAGGGCGGTGGGCAGGCTGCCTCCCTGGGTGGCGACCACATCGGTGCAGCCGGCGCCGCTGCACGGCGTAAAGTTGGCAAACGCCTGCGCCCCGGTCTCGCCGCTATGCCCAAACAGGTTGAAGCTGTTGGTGCTGATTTGCCCCCCAGCCATCTTTTCGATCACAACGATCTCGGAGGCAGACGGGGCCTGGTTGCCGGCGATAATGCTGCGCGCCCAGGCGGCGTTGGTGAAGACGAATGACGTTGCCGCTGCACCCCCGCCCTGCACCCGCGCCGTGTTACCGCTGATCGTGCTATTTTCCATGTTGGCAATCGTCCCATACACGCCGCCGCCCTCGCCAAAGGCCGAATTGCCGGAGAGGGTGCTGTTGACAAGCGTCACCGAAGCCAGGACGTTCATCCCTCCGCCCTGGCCGTGGATATAGGCCCCCAACGTCGGGTGAGCGCGCAGCGTGGCGTTGCCAGAGATGAGGCTGCCAATCACGACCATTCGTCCTACCATGAGGCCGCCGCCCTCATAGCTGGCGGTATTGCCGAGGATGGTGCTGTTCTTGATCGTACTTGTCTTGTCGGTAAAGTGGCCCGGGGCGGCGATAGCGCCGCCATTTTCAGCCGAGTTGCCAGAAAGCGTACTGCCGCCAATGTACAGATATTCGCCGCCAAAACCGATGCCGCCGCCAGCGCCGCCGGCAGTCCTATTATTGCTGATCGTGCTGTCATAGACCTTCAGCCGGCTTTGCTTTGTATACTGATTACCAGAAGTGATGGCGATGCCGCCGCTGTCCAGATCCGAGCTATTCCCCGAAACAGTGCTGCGGCGCAACGTCATTTCCACACCATATCCCCTGATCCCACCAACAACCCAGGCTGTATTGTTAGAAATCGTGCTATCTTCGATCGTAAGCGTCGTATTGTCGAAACGAGCATAGATGCCGCCGCCCTTCAGCTCGGCGGTATTGCCGGTGATTGTGCAGTTCTGAATCTTGACGCTGCTCCGTTCGATATTCAGACCGCCGCCATACGCATCCCAGGCATTGCCCTGCGCCGCGTAACCGCCGGAGATGGTGCAGTTCTTCAGCGTCAGGATGGCCTGCTTCACGTCCAGAATGCGGAAGCGCGACGAGCCGGGGTTACGCGTGATCGTGTGCCCCACCCCATCCAGCACCATACTGCTGGCGATGGTGGGCAGCCTGGTGGTCAGGGTGACGTCGGTGGCCAACTGGATCACGTCCACGCCCGCGCCCTTCGGACATCCGCCCGAGGCGGCGTCTGTGTTGGCGGCAGTGATGGCGTTGGCCAGCGTGCAGCTGCCATTGACCGTGATCACGTTGGCCGGCGCGGCATGGCTACTCGCGCCTAGCGCCAGCAGCAGCGCCGCCCCGGCCAGGCCCACGCCCAGCCGCCGCTGCAAGCGCTTCCGCTGCCCCGGCCTCAGCCGCCTTAGCCGTTCTTTCCACAGCGCATAGCGCGCCGCCATAGTCGCGCCGCGCTGGGCGAGCAGCTTCAGCAGCCAGGGTCTGTCCTGCGATTCGGCGGTCAATTCCTCCCAGGCCGCCCGCAGACGCTCGTCGCCGGTCCTTCCTCGGTTGTGAACCATAGTGCTCTCCTCTTCCTCCGAGTCGTGCAGGCCGCTCCAGCCTCCATGCCACCGCGCCTGCGACTGTTAGGTTGCGTCCTGTGCGATTGCGCCTCAACCTGACCTGCGCTCCGCCTACGGACGCTACGATCAACGAGCTCGCTTTTGCCGACAACAGCCCCCGAGGGAGGGGACGCCATCGCCGCCGAAGCAATCCTGGCCGCTGATTCTCCAGCTTACACCCTTTTTTCCCCGCCGCACTGCG
>CAYWPZ010000408.1:0-2182 GCA_964460135.1 uncultured Caldilineales bacterium
GGCATAGACGAGCAGAAGCGGGGTCAGGGGCAGGTCGGTAGGGCGGGCGAGGGCCGTGAGCAGGGCCGCGGCCAGCAGCCAGCCGAGGAAGTTGATCCAGGGGATGCCGAAGTAGCCGCCGGGATGTTCCCAGACCCAGAACTTCCAGGCGACCATCTGCGGGTCGAGGAAGAGATCCCAGGCGCTGAAGGCGAGGGCGCTGGCGAGGATGAAAACCGGGGTGCGGTAACGACCCGTGATCAGGCGGGCGACAGCCCAGGCCGGCGGCAACATCATCAGCCAGGCCATGGGAACGACGAGGGGAACGCCCAACAGCTGCGGCTGGAGGATTTTCGTGTAGTGATAGGAGCCAAAGGGGAAGCCGGTGGTCGAGCCGAGGGCTTCGATGGCCCAGGCGAGGGTGGCGATGAGGAAGGCCAGACGCAAGCTGCGCCCCGGCCCCCAGGCCCGCATCAGCAGCAGCAGCACGGCCCCGGCCTGGAGCAGCACGGTCACGAGTACGCCGGCCGGGAGGACGGCGTCGCCGGAGATCCAGCGGAGGATGGGCAGGCCGATCATGGCCAGCACCCAGGCCAGGATCAGGAGGCCGGCGGGACCGAGCAGGGGGGAGGTGTCCCAGGCCAGCGGCAGGTGGGGCGAGCGAAAACGCCGGGTCATGGGGCGGCGTTCCTCAGGGTTTCGGCAAAGCCCAGGGTCAGGCGTCGAACTTCGGGCCAGGCCGGTAGATCGGGCTGGGGGAGGTCGTGGCCGGCCGGTAATTCGTGGTAGCTGGCGCTTCCGGCCAAACGCCGGCGCAGGCGTTGGCTCTGCGGTGGGCGCACGAGGGGGTCGTTGCGGCCCTGGAGGATGAGCGCAGGGGCGGTGATGTGGGGGGCAAGGGCGTAGGCCGACTTGCCGGCCCGAAAGAGTTGGTCGATGAGGCCGGCGGGGATGGTGAACTCGCGGATGGCCTGCTGTACGGCGGGGTTGTCGAGGTCGATCTCGCCCAGGAATTCGCGGATGCTCGCCCGTACTTTGGGGTCGTGGAAATCTGGTTTGAAGAGGCGGAAGGGTTTGAACTGATGCACGACGAGGCGGATGAGCGGCCAAAGGGCGGGGAGGGCGCCCTGCAAGCGCGAGAACGGCGCCAGGAGGACGAGGCCATCGACGGGAGCGGTGGCGGCGGCCTGGATGCTGAGGGCGCCGCCCATGGAGTGGCCGACCAAGAGCAACGGGTGGTGATCGCGGCGTAGGCTGGCGAGACCCTGGTGGATGGCAGCAACCCAGTCGGCGGTGGTGCGCTCGCCCAGGGCGGCGATCTCAGGGCCGAAGCCGGGGAGGAGGAGGCCCTGCGCCGTCCAGCCGTGGTCGTGAAAGGCAGCGGCCAGGGGGCGCATTTCGGCGGGTGTGCCGGGGAAGCCGTGGACGAGCAGGGCGGCAGGGCGAGGCCGGCGGCCATCGACCGCGCCATTCCAAAGGAAGGGCTGATGGCTTTCGTCCTGGAAGGCGCTGAATGGGGGAAGCATTGGCTTAGGGCGATGAGTGCCTTTCTGGCGCCAGCGGCAAGGCATGGAGCAGGTCGAAGATGAAGAGGAAGCCGCCCTGGACGACGATGCCCAGGCCATGCCCCCGCCAGCGTTCATCGCCTCGACGCCGCGCGGCGGCAAGCCCGGCGACCATGTAGAGCACATCGAGGGCGGTGTTAAGCCAGAGCAGGCGATGCAGTTTGCTGGTCTCGGCGGCGAGGACGGCCGGGGTGTCGGCGTCGGCGCTCGCTTTTCGTTGCCGACTCTGGTTCCGCCCCACCAGGGCGATGCCGGCGTCGATGGCACCCCAGGCAACGAATTGCATCCCTGCCGCCCGCAACACGACCCCGCCCATCTGCATGACCAGACCGGCGATGAGGCTGAACAGGCTCCAGGCCAGCAGGCGACGGGTGAGGGCGGACTGGTAGGCCCAGATGTCGATCATGGTCGCTTTCATGCCGGGGCTTGCTGCCGGCGCGCCCGCATTTCGCTCAGGCGCCGGTGGCTTGCCTGCGCCAGCACCAGCGTGACCCCGAAGACGATGAGGACATTGGTCATCAGGAAGAAGACGAATTCTTCGATGGGCAGCACGCCCGCCAGATAGAGGCCAAGCGACTGGGCAGGGTCGATCGTCCAGGTTCCCGAGCCGATGGCGAGGGCGTCGGCCGCGGCCAGAT
>CAYWPZ010000409.1:0-2169 GCA_964460135.1 uncultured Caldilineales bacterium
AGGCCATCTGGATCAGCACCGGCGGCAAGGCCCAGACGAGGATGAGGCCGAGGTAGGTGCCGGGCTGCCAGCCAGAGGCAAGGAGGGCGACGGCGCCAAGCCAGAGCAGTCCGATCAGGAGTGCGGCGATCAGACGCAAGCGCGGCCAATCAGCCTGGGCCGGTGGGTCGGGCACGCGTTTGGCCCACCACAGCAGCCACAGGCCGGTGAAAAGCGTCTGCAAGACGAAGAAGGTGTATTCCTCGATCGGCACGTAGCCCAGCGTGAAGCCGGTCACGAGCTGGGGGTTGTACCACCAGACGCCGGTAGCCACCAGGTAGTTGTCCCAGGGGGTGGTGTAGACGAGGGCGACGATGACGTGGCCGACCAGCACCAGCCAAAAGGGGGCGCCGGTGAGGCCATCGGGCAGGTGTCTCTGGCGGCGCCGGTCGCGCCAGGTGAACAGGGCGAGAGCGGCGAGGGGGAGGGCGAGGAAGAGGGCGAGGAAGGTGAAGTAGGGCATGGGTTAACTTGGGACGATGGGCGGTAGACGATAGCGAGTTTCCCCATTCATGTGGGCTGATCGTCCATGGTCTATGGTCTATCGTCTTCAGAGAGTGCGTCGCACCTTCAGGAATACGCCCGGTCGGGGTTCGATGGCCGCGCCCATGTGCAGGTGGATGGCCGGGTCAGGCAGATCGAAGCTGAAGCGTTGCAGCAGCCGGGCGAGCACGGCCAGGGCCTCGAACGAGCCATAGGCCGCGCCCAGGCAGGTGCGAGGACCGCCGCCGAAGGGGACATAGCTGAAGGAAGCTGGTTTTTTGTGCTCGGGGCCAAAGCGTTCGGGCCGGAACTCGTTCGGGTCTTGCCAGTGCTGGGGGTGGCGCTGGGTGAGGTAGATCGAATAGAGCAGGCGGCGGTCGGCGGGGAGGAGGAATTCGCCGGCGGGCGAGGCGAAGGTGAGGTCGTCGCCGATGATCCGTCGCTGTGAGGCATGGGCGGGAGGATAGAGGCGGAGGGTTTCTTTGATGATCTGGTCGAGCAGGGGCAGCTGGCGCAGGTGGTCGGCGGTCGGGGGATTGTCGCCAACCACCTGCGCGATTTCGGCCTGAGCCTGGCGCTGGATGTCGGGGTGGCGGCCCAACAGCCACAGCGCCCAACTCAGCAGGGCGGTGCTGGTGTCGTGTCCGGCGATGAGCATGGTCAGCATCTGGTCGCGGATGAGGTCGTCGTCCAGGCCGGCGGCGAGGAGGAGGTCGAGGAGGTCGGGGGAGTGGCCATCGGTGGGGGGCGAGGAGCGACGGCGCCGGATGAAGGCGAAGATCCAGGCGTCTAGTTCGGCCAGGTGCCGCCGCGAGCGCGGGCGGGGCATGTCGGGCCAGAACAGCCAGAGGCCGGGCGAGATGTAGTGGACGGCGGCGAGGATGGAGGGCCAGAGGCGGTCGATCTCGGTCGTCAAATCGCTGCTGAAGAGCGTGTCCATGACGATGAGCACGGCGATGCGGCGCATCTCGGCCAGCATGTCGCGCCTTTCGCCCTGGCGCCAGCCGTCGGCGATGGCGTCGGTGTAGCGCAGCATGGCCGGGAGATAGGCGGGCAACTGGCGCTGGCGCAAGGGCGGTTCCATCAGTTGGCGCAGGCGGTCGTGTTCGTCGCCATCGATGACCAACAAGCCCTGGCGCAACAGCCGGGTGATGGCGTCACCCTCGCACCGCCACTGCAAGCGCTGGCGTTCGGTCAGATAGAGGAAGCGCCCCGCCTCTGGCCCGCAGAGCACGGTCATGTTCAGCCGCGGCGCGCCCATCTGGAAGACATCGCCGGCGTGGGCATGGAAGGCCGCCAGGGCCGCAAACATGTCGGGGTGCGGCGGCAGGCCGGGCCGGCCGATCATGGCCCGCAGGGCGGCCAGGCCGGCGTTGGCGGTGGGTTGGGGCGGGAGATTGGGCATGTGTGATCCTGGCTGGCAACCTGCTTTAGCAGGTTTCAGATGGTTTCAACCCCAGCGCGTGTCATCAGCGCGTCTGCCACCACAAGGCAGGCAGCCGCCGTAGTTTGCCCCAGGTGGAGACATGGGCGCGACGGCTGAAGACATCATAGTCGTTGGCCTCGATGTCGTCGAGGATGCCGCGGTAGAGGCCGGCGGCGGCGGCGATGCCGAAGCGGCCGTCGGCGTCGAGCAGGGCGATGCCC
>CAYWPZ010000410.1:0-2157 GCA_964460135.1 uncultured Caldilineales bacterium
ACACGGATCAAGGCCGATTCACACGGATTTTCAGCACAAAGTCACTGTTCCAATCTTGTGCTCCAAGCCTGAGAGGATGACAAGCGCGGGGCGACAGTCAGAGATGCCAACGATCCCATAAGTTGGCATCTCTGACTGGTCAGCGGCCGATGAACGGCAAATACAACCGCCAGGACGGCATCCCCACATTCGGGCCGGTGTAGACAGCCTGGGTGCAATTCCCGGCCATATCGCAGACCGTAAACGCATCGCCAGTGACGGCGAAGCTGGCCTGACATTGGAGCGTCGCCCGAAAAGCGCGATTCCGTACCTGCGCCGCCTGCCCAGGGTCGGCTGTCTGGCTGGCCACGGACAGATACCAGGGCGACCCGTACAGCGTGCGGGTTACGGTCGTGTTCGCCCCGGCGCGGGCCAGCGGCTTCTGGATCGCCTCCACGGCCAGGTCGAAATCTTCGACCGTGAGGGCGAAATCGACGCCCGTAGCCGACGGTGTGGCCGAGAAACTCAGCAGGCGCGGCGCCAACGAATCAACCACCCCGCGCCAAGTCACAATCTCCTCTGGCTCGGCATCGACGTTGCCCAGGGCATCGCGCCCGCGCGTCTTCAGCTCGTAGAAACCCTCCAACCCGCCGGGAACCGAGGCCGTCCAGCTCGCCTCGGCCTGGGCCGCCTGCGCCAACGCCGTCTGCGCCGGCAGCCAGCCGGTTCTTGCCAGGGCCTGGGCCTCGAACGCGTTCAGGGCGTAGCGATACACCCGCAGATCGTCCAGATAACCCGTGCCCCCGGCCACAAAGACGCCGCCGTTCAGCGTATCGAGCGCGTTGGACGGGATGGCGTCGCGCCCAATTTCCTGCCCGTCCAGGTAGAGGACGCGGCTGCCGCCCTCGTAGGTCAGGGCGACGTGATGCCAGGCGTAGAGCGCCAGCGAGGTTGGGACGACCAGATTGGGTTGCCCCGTGAATTCGAGGGTGACGGCAGCGGCAGTGACAATGACGCGGTTCTGCACCCCGCTGGGATGGCCGAGCCAGAAAACCATGCGGTCGTTGGCGCCGGTGAGGGCGAGCCAGAAAGCGATCGTGAAGGCGCCGTTCTGGTGCGGCAGCACGCCCGGCGCAGCCCCGCCGATCAGGGCGCCCTCGCTTTCGTTCACCTGCAGCGCCCCGGCCCCCACCACGCCAGGAACGCGCAGGTTTCGGTCGGGGGGCAGGTTGTTGACAAGATAAACGGTGTCGCCGATGCCGAGGCCGGCGTCGTTGCTCAGTTTGGTGTTGGGGAGGATGAAGATGTCCTCGAAGCCGAGGTGGAGGGTGGGGTTGGCGCCCAACATCCGCTCCCAGTCGGCGGCGGTGGGCCGCCCGCGCAGGATGGTTGGCTCATCGATGGCGCCGTGGAAGTGCTGCGAAGTGGCAGGGTCGCCCGCCTCGGTCGTGGCCCCGATCAGCAGTCGGTCGTCGGCGTCGGGGTTGGCGGGGGCGCTGCCGGGAATCGTCTCGACCAGCAGGCCGTTGACATAGAACTCGGCGGCGTTGTTGGCATTCAGATGCACGGCCACATGCTGCCACACACCAGGGAACAGGACATCGGTCGCGCCAAAGTAGTCCTTGACGCCATAGGTCGTCATCATCAGGCGGCGGTCGCGCGCCCCAAAACCGAAGCCGTTGGCGCCGTTGGTGCGGGCCAGGCTGACGAAACGGGTGAAATGGGGGAAAGAATCGGGCTTGACCCAGGCGGCGATGGTGAAATCGTTGCTCAGCGCATTGATGGCGGGCGTGGGCGGCAGCGCCAGGGCGTCGTCGACGCCGTCGAAGGCCAGCGCCTGCCCAATGCGACCCTCTGCCCCGGCCAGCGGACAGGCGGGAGCGACACAGGTGGCCGGGTTCGGGTGGGCAGGCGAGAGGTCGGCAAAGCTCTGGTCGGGGCTATCGCTGCGGCTGCTCTCGTCCAGCGGCAGAGCCAGCAGCGTGGCCGCGGGCAGGGGTTGGTTGCGGAAGGTGGAGCCGTGGGTGAACAGGGGCTCGAAGGCGACATCGACCCCGTCCACGCCCGCCACCTCGGTCTGGTTCGCCACATCATCCGGCGCCTCGGTGACAACGCCGCCGATGGCGCTGTCGCTGCCCAATACGGCCGGGTAGTCGCCAGCCGTTGCGCCTTGTGCAG
>CAYWPZ010000411.1:0-2155 GCA_964460135.1 uncultured Caldilineales bacterium
CTGGGCTTCCAGGCTGGGTGGCACCAAGAGCAGGCCCGGCTTGATGCCCAGGGGCCGGCCCTCGCTGTTGGTCAGCGACATCATGGCGGTTCGGGCCGCGGCGTAGTTGGTGGCGTTCAGGGTCTCCCTGGAGGAGTAGGCCAGCTGCCACAACCCGTAGGCCGCCGCCCCTCGGTAATCCACGCCGTAGCGGTATTTCTTCCGCATGAAGGCGTGTTCGTCTTCCTGGCGGTCCATGCGCACCAACTGGACGTTGCGCCGCAGCTGGAAGATGAAGGGCTTGATGGCCCGGCTGGTGTCCAGGAGGAACCAGGCGGTGCCGCTGCCCCCGCCGAAATTGGAGGCCGTGGCCGAGCCCACCGGGTGTTCGGTGTCAAAAAAGTTCTTGCCGTCGAAACAGGCCGTGGCGAATCCGCCGGCCAGCAGGTCCGCGATGAGCCGCTCCGGATGCTTCCGGGCTTCCTGGGCCAGGGCCGCCACGATGGGGTTGTAAAACCCCAGTTGCTCATCTTCGATGTCGTTGCGGTCCACTTCGATGGTGGCTTCCCAGTCCTTGGTCTCCACCTGGTAGGCCTTGGGCTCCAGGCTGCTGATCTGGCGGTCGCCGATCCATTCCCGCACCATGGGGAAGTCCAGCAAAAACTTGTAATCCATGATCCGGGTGCTGGCCGGCACTGTCATGGCCACCCGTTCGAACCAGGTCTCGGTCTCCTGGAAAGCGGCGTTGAACACCGCGGTGAACGCGGTGTAGAGTCGGGCCAATCCTTCAGCGTTGATGATCATGCGTGCCTCCTTGAAGTTACCTGGCGATGTCGATCCAGCCCTTGGTGGCGGACACGTACTTCACCAGGACCCCCACTTTGACGTCGTTGGTGGCGCCCGCGGCGTCGTCGAAACTGTGGTCGTCCAGCGCGTACATGGCGTCCCCCGCCATGGCCTGGGTGATGGAGGCCGCGTCGAACTCGAAGACCCCGGTGCGCCGCACCCTCACCACTTTCTCGCCGTTGGCCCCGGAGCCGTTGTCCTGCTGCTCCATGGCCACGCCCACGAACCGGAAGCCGCTGGCATCCGCCGCCGGCACCCCAAAGCCGTCGCCGTTGAGGCAGACCAGGGAGCCGGCATAAATCTTGGTGGCCGCGGCCACCGGAAATTCCACCTCAATGCCTTCCCGGTAGGCCGTAGCCCGGTCTCGGGTCAATCCTGACATGTTGCTTCACCTCCGCTTTTCATGGTTTTTAACGGCCATCGGGGTTCCCCCGGGCCGAGACAGTCTGCGATTAGCACCGGATTCCCGCTGCCTCTCCGGAGGCAATTCCGACGGCCATCACCCGATCCGGGCCCTGGCCTTCAGATATTCGCCGGGAGCCAGGTTCAGGGACCGGCACAGGGCCAGTTCCTCGGGGAGAAGGCCCTCAGACTGCGTTTCCCGCAACAGCTCCAGTTCCTCCCCCGCGGGGACCAGCCTGGGGGCCCCGGCCAGGTAGGTTTGAAAGCCCTGGGGATCCCGGCGGTGATACTCCAGGGCCCAGACCCTCTGGGCCGGGGTCACCTTTCCCGACTTCAGGGCCTCTTCCACCACCCGGACCGCCGCCTCTTCGGCCAGCCGCACCTTCAAGGCCTCCAGCTCTTCCCGGGCCTGGCCCCAGTTCTCCGAGGCCGCCTTCAAGACCTTCCTGTACCGACCCGGCATCCCCGACCGCTTCGGCGCCATCGAGGACGCGCGCTCCTACTTCGCGGGCCTGCTCCACTGGTACAACGAGAAGCACTACCACAGCGGCATCGCGCTCCTCACGCCGGGCGATGTCCATCGCGGCACCGCGCCGGCCATCATCGCCCGGCGCCAGGTCGTTCTCGACGCGGCTCACCGCGCGCATCCCGAGCGCTTCGTGCACGGCAACCCCGTCCATCCGACGCCACCGACGGTCGTGTGGATCAACCCGCCGGCGACCGCGATGCCGACCACCACGCAGGCACCGCCGCCTGCCGCAACGCCCTCCTCATCGCCCACCCAGCGCGGACCGCAGAGCGAGGCGCCGCTGGTTCCCGCACCCGACGCGCAAATTTCCTGAAGCAGGATGCACGCCTCCGTGATTTCCACACCCGCGCCGCCATATGCCTCGGGGATGGCAATTCCGAGCCAGCCCGCCTCGGCAAA
>CAYWPZ010000412.1:0-2110 GCA_964460135.1 uncultured Caldilineales bacterium
GCCCGGTTGACATCATGCATGATGGCGGCGTATTTGACCAGGTGCTCGCCGGCAGGACCGATCTGGGCCACGCGCACGCGCTCATCCCCCAATTCTTGTTGGATGGCAAGCTGGGCGGGCAGCGTCTGTTGGCCCCACAGGTGCTCGGCCGGCCGGATGGCCACCTCGCCGTTCTTGATCCAGAGGTAGACCGGCCTCTCTGCTCGGCCGCGGATCACCAGCGCATCGAAGCCCGCGCGCTTGAACTCGTGCCCCCACCAGCCGCCTGCTTCCGCGCTGGCGAGCGCGCCCGTCAGCGGCGACTTGCCGCCCACGCCATGCCGCCCCGCCCCCGGCAGATTGCTACCCTGCATGATGCCCGGCGCAAAGATGAGCAGGTTGTCAGGGCTGAGCGGGTCGGTTCGTGGCGGCAGGTCGCGCAGCAGCAGGTAGGCGACCAGCGCCCGCCCGCCCACCAGCAGCCGGTAGAGTTCTTCGGGCGGGTTCTCGAGGCGAATGTCGCCCGAAGTCAGATCGATGTGAAGGATTTTGCCGTATGTACCGCCGAGCATTTCGATACCTCTTTAGAACACGAATGACACGAATGGCGAATGACACGAATTTGCGATTAGTTGACGATGCGTTCGTGCCTGAGGCGTGGTTCACCAAAGTTGATACGAAGACCGAGTTTGAGACTCGTGGCCTTGAGATAAGAAAGCGTTGTTTGCCGAAAAACATCCGTGAGCTCGGAAACAGCTTTTGACTCGAGGATAATCTTGCTATCGATAATGAAATTCATTCGATGCTTACCTACTTTATGCTCCTTATAAACCACTATCATCTCTTTCTATCGCTCATAAGATATACCGCGTAGATCGAACTCATGCGCCATGCCTCCTCATATATTTCTTCGATGAAACCAGGTCCTAATGCATTATGCACCTCGAACGCGACATTGAGGATTTCATACGACAATTCAGGATAGATGATCTTGCTATTCATTTATCAACCTCCATTCGTGCCATTCGTTCATTCGTGTCATTCGTGATGAAAATGACTTGCTCACTCACGGATATGCGCCGGGAAGCATGACCTCGCGCGGGAGGAGGATGTTGAACTCGTTGCGAATCTGGCGGTCGACGGCGTCGGGTATGATTTCAGGGAAAGACGCCCCCAACACTGCCCGCGCCCGCCGCCGCGCCCGCTCGCGCATGTCCAGCCCGCCAGCCTGCTCCCAATCCTGCCGGGTGGCACGCTCGGCCGTGTGCGGATACAGATACTCGCTCTGCATCATCGCCAGCGTCTGCGGATGGCCGAGATAGTGCCCGGCCGGGGCCTCGCCCGCGCGCCCGTTGCACACTTCTTCGATCACAGCCAGCGATAGCGACTCCTCGCTTACCTCCAGCCCCTTTACCAGCCGCATCGCCTGGGCGTTGATGTCATCGTCGATCACATACTGCTCATAGGCCACGGCCAGCATCGATTCCAGCATCCCGGCCGAATGATGATTGTACTGCGCTCCTGCCAGCGCCACCGCCGCCGTGGTCAGCCCTTTCTCGTAGCCGGCTTGGATGTCGGGGATTTTGCTATCGGTCAGGGCCGAAGAACTGTAGATCGCCATGCCGTAGAACTGCGCCATTTGCGCCGAACCGGCGTTCATCAACGCCAGCTCGGCCCCGCCGCCGCTCATATTGCCCGTGCGCAAATCCGACACCAGCGGCATGCCGCCGTAGAGGATGGGATGGCCGGGCCGCAGCAACTGCACATAAGTGATCCCGGCCAGCTCCTCGGCCACCACCTGCACCAGCGTCCCCACCAACGAGGCCGGCGAGGTGGCCCCCGATTGCGGCGCCGACACCAGCGAGACCGGTATCCCCGCCCGCACGGCCTCGGTCAGGGTTTCGGTCGTCTCCGGCGCAAAACGCAGCGGGCTGACCATCCAGCCCAGGTTGAGCGAGAGGAACGGCCGGGTCAGATAGGCTTCCTCGCTGCCCGCCACCAGCGTCACCAATTTCTTGATCTCGGCGATCTTGCGGGCGAAGTAGCAGCCGCCCATCACATGCTTGTTCGTCGCCGCCAGGCAGGCGTAGAAGGTGTTGATGTCGATGTCATCGCTGCCGACATCGCGCGC
>CAYWPZ010000413.1:0-2108 GCA_964460135.1 uncultured Caldilineales bacterium
CGGCAGAAGTCAGCAATGTCGGGCAGCTTCTTCTCTACGTCATGGGCGGTGAGGCGGCGGGGCGTGCCGTCTGGGTTCTTGACGCCGTCCATGTCGAAGTACTTGTTCACCGTCTCCGGGCGGACATCGAGCAGCACCCAGTCTTCGCCGTTCACGCCCCGGCCGCTGGCAATCTCCATGTAGATGGCGCGGGAGATGACATCGCGCGAGGCCAGGTCTTTGACGGTGGGCGCATATTTCTCCATGAAGCGCTCGCCCAGGCCGTTGATCAGCACCCCGCCCTCGCCGCGCACACCCTCGGTGATGAGGATGCCCATGCCTTTGATGCCGGTGGGGTGGAACTGGAAGAACTCCATATCTTCCTGCGGGATGCCGCGGCGCAGACAAATGGCGTTGCCATCGCCGGTGAGGGCGTGGGCATTGCTGGTGATCTTCCACAGCCGGCCAAAGCCGCCGGTGGCAAACAGCACCGCCTTGCCATGAAAAACGTGCAATTCACCGCTGTCGATCTCATAGGCCACCACGCCGCAAACCTTGCCATCATCGATCAGCAGGTCCATGACCTGGTACTCGTCGTAGAAATTGACCTTGTTCTTCAGACACTGCTGGTAGAGCGTTTGTAGGATCATGTGGCCGGTGCGGTCGGCGGCATGGCAGGCGCGGCGCACGGGTTTTTTGGTCTTGTTGTTGGTATGGCCGCCAAAGGGTCGCTGCGAGATGCGGCCGTCGGCGGTGCGGTCGAAAGGCAGGCCCATGTGCTCCAGCTCGATGACCACATCGATAGCCTCGCGGCACATGGCCTCGATCTCGGGCTGGTCGCCCAGCCAGTCAGAGCCTTTGACGGTGTCGAAGGCGTGCCACTGCCAATGGTCTTCTTCGATGTTGCCGAGGGCGGCGCCAATGCCACCCTGGGCGGTGCCGGTGTGCGAACGGGTGGGATACAATTTGGTGATCACAGCCGTATCGGCCCCGCGGCTGGCGTGGAGGGCAGCCATCAGCCCGGCCCCGCCGGCCCCAACGATGATCGCTTCGTGGCGATGGTATTGCATGATCCGCTCCTTGCGTTTAGAAACTGAAGATGACGTAGGCGCCCATGAAGATCACGACCGCCGCCGCAATACCTACCACCGATTTGAGCGCCACATTCCAGCCTGAGCTGTGGATGTAATCATCCATCACCCAGCGCAGGCCGTTGAAGCCGTGGAGCAAGGCAAAGACGAGCAGGGCCAGGTCGAACACACGCCAGAACGGCCCCCAGGCGCCAGTCCATCGCTCCGAGACCAGGGCGTAGTCGATGTTCTCGACCCGGATGTAGACATGCATGAGCATGAGGTGCAGGACGGCGATCACCAGTAGCAGCGCCCCACTCACGCGCATGAAATACCAGGAAAAGGTCTCGAAGCCGCCGCCGCGCACGGGCCGCTGACGGCCAAAGGTCTTGCTATCGATACGAGTTGCCATGTCTTCGTCTCCTGAATCAACCAAACAGTGGGGCGAGGGTGAAGTAGCCGCCGATGGCGGTGAGGCCCAGGCTGACAACCATCACCAACCGCCACATCTGCCGTGAATAGACGGTGGTGCGAGGCCAGAAGTCGATGATGATGATGCGCAAGCCGTTGAAGGCGTGGTAGGCGACGCCGAAGATGAGCGCCACTTCCATCACTCGCGCCACTGGATGGGTATAGAGGGCGAGGAAGTCGTTGAAGATGTCTTCGCCAAAGGCCATGAGAAAGATGTCGAAGACGTGCAGTACCAGAAAGAAGAGGACGCCCAGCCCGGCGACGCGATGGAGGATGAAGGCATAATGTCCTTCGCGTCCCCGGTAGGTGATGCCTTTCCACAAGGCGGCGATGGCTTGGCCCATTGGGGTTACTCCGTGGGGATGAGGATCAAGGCGGATGGTAGCTAGGCCCTCATTGTGCCGCATCCCCGACCATCCGTCAAGACCGGGTTGTGCCAAATCGCGCGAGCATCCTCACTCTTTCACCAGCGGGAACCAAAGGCGGCGCGGGGGTGGGGTCGTTGCTGTGGGCGTGGGTGTGGGCAGGGGCTGGTGGGCGAAGCCGAGTTCGTGGGTGTGGTTGGCGCTGACCTGAAGGGCGAATTGG
>CAYWPZ010000414.1:0-2096 GCA_964460135.1 uncultured Caldilineales bacterium
GAATGAAGCCACTGCCACTAGGACCGATGTTATGGACGCGACCGCTCATCGTAAGGAGATATGTCGGTCCCGTATGTCTCTGGGAACCGCTTGTAGGTCTTCGTCGTCAATCTTTGGAAACCGTACATTCCAGAGCTAATTGAGGAGATACGCCACGATGGTACCGACGCTCCGGGCCATGACCGAAGAAAGTATGGTAATCGCGGCTATCCACGTGAGCACGGCCATGAACACGACGAATATCCCGGCCCGTACATCCTGTGAAAACCAGAGTTCCATAGCGTGCCTCCCCAGTCATAACGTTGTATAAGCGGCGCCAGAAGGAACACTATCGCGTTCGTTGCCTGATTATCGCCCCATCGAGATCGATCGTGTATCCACCTTTAGCAGGGAACGAGACGGTCCTTTCGCGGGGCAGGAGGGTCGAGAAAGAAGCCGGTCGCCTAGAGCTGCTAGAAAGGGGCAGGGTCGAGCAGGAATTAAGCTAGTCGACTGCGGCCTGAGGCCCGGAGAACACTAGTGGCTCTTATCCGCTCGCCTCAACGACGAGAACTGAAAAATAGACTCGCGGTCGAGCTAGCTTGGTGTGCTCCGGGTCGCGCAAGCGCGACTTGAACTGGTGAGAGGAAAGGGACTCACTGGAGAGTCTTATCCGCGCACATCATGTTCGGTACTACGATGTATAGCGCGCGGCCGCGAAAGCGAGGTTTGGAGCTGGCGAGAGGAATCGAACCTCCAACCGGTGGTTTACAAAACCACTGCTCTGCCGATTGAGCTACGCCAGCCCTCGCCCACGCTCGGGGGAATCGGTCTCTGGAAATAAAGCCCCGACCGGAACCCTACAAAAGCAGATTCGACCTGTCAAGCCACGCGAGCGCTGCGGCATACTCTTCGTACAATCCAGCTCATCCTTGCATCGAAATGGATTTCGCCGTATAAAGCACCGGCAGCATCACACCTTACAAGAGCTTTCCAACCGAAGTCAGTTCGATGCATCTCAACGCGACGGAAGGAACCTTACTAGAATCCCGATGAGTCAGCCACACATCGTCATTATCGATGACGATCCCGCCATACGGGAAGTCCTATCCGATACCTTGGGCGGAGAGGGCTTCCTGGTGACCACCGTCGCGGACGGACCATCTGGTGTGCAGACGGTCAAGGATACCCCAACCCAGGTGGTGATCACGGATTTGCAATTGCCCGGTATTGACGGCCTTGAAGTCTTAAACCGCGTCACGAGGATCGATTCCAAGATCGTGACGATCGTCATTACCGGTTTCGGGACGATCGACTATGCCGTAAGAACGATGAAGGCGGGAGCCTTCGACTTCATCACCAAACCGTTCGATCCGGACACCGTTGCCGTCGTCGTGAAGAAGGCGGTCGAATACCAACAGCTCCGCCAGGAAAATCACCTCCTCCGCAAAGCCGTGCGGGACCAATATCGACTCGATCATCTGATCGGGCAGAGCAAACCGATGCAGCGTATTCTGGAGTTCGTCGAAAAAGTCGCCGACAGCGATAGCACGATCCTAATTCAGGGAGAAAGCGGCACCGGAAAAGAATTGGTGGCCCGCATGCTTCATTTCAACAGCTTTCGCAGAGACCGTCCGCTCGTGCCGGTCAATTGCGGAGCGATCCCCGAAAATCTCCTCGAATCAGAGCTCTTCGGCCATGAAAAAGGCGCCTTCACCGGAGCGGCCCACACGCGGCTCGGACGGTTCGAGCTGGCGCACGGCGGCACAATCTTCCTCGACGAGGTCGCCGAGATGAGTCTTCCGTTGCAGGTCAAGCTCTTGCGGGTCTTGCAGGAACGATCATTTGAACGGGTCGGGGGGAATCGAACCATCACGGTGGATGTCAGAGTCATCGCCGCAACCAACCAAGACCTCGAGCAAGCCGTAAAAGACAAGCGGTTTCGGGAGGATCTCTTTTACCGGTTGAACGTCATCCCCATCACACTCCCCCCCCTCCGGGAACGGCGAAGCGATATCCCACTCTTGGTGCATCATTTCATCGGGAAGTTCAACCAGGCGAAACGGACGGAAGTCACGGGGATGACCCCGGAGGCCTTGGAGTCCCTCGCCGCTTAC
>CAYWPZ010000415.1:0-2073 GCA_964460135.1 uncultured Caldilineales bacterium
GCTGCCGCCGCACCGGCGCGATTTCGGCCTCATGTTCCAGGATTTCGTCCTCTTCCCGCACCTGACGGTGGCCGAGAACATCGCCTTTGGCCTGAAGATGCACGGCTGGCCGGCCGGGAGGGTGCGGGCGAGGGTGGCTGAGCTGTTGGAGCTGGTGGATCTGCCGGAGATCGGCCAACGCCGGGTGTTCGAACTGAGCGGCGGGCAGCAACAACGCGTGGCTTTGGCCCGCAGCTTGGCCCCGCAGCCGCGGCTGCTCATGCTGGATGAGCCGTTGGCCTCGCTCGACCGCGTCCTGCGCGACCAGCTTCTGGCCGACCTGCGGGCTTTGCTCGAGCGCCTGGGCCAGACCGCGCTTTATGTCACTCACGATCAACTCGAGGCCTTCGCCATTGCCGACCGGGTGATCCTGATCAACGAGGGTCGGATCGAACAGGAAGGGCCGCCGGGCGAGCTTTATCGGCGGCCGGCCTCGGCCTTCGTCGCCCGCTTCCTCGGCTTCAAGAACTTCGCCCCCGGCCGCATCCTCCAGACCGGGCCGGCGCCGATGGTCGAGACGGCGTTGGGGCGGCTGCATCCGCCCGATCTGCCGGCCGGCCTGCGTCCGGGCGAGCCCGCCCTCGTCGTCATCCGCCCCGAGGGCCTGCGCCCGGCAGCCGCTGCTGACGCCGATTCGTTGACGATGCCAGTGGTGGGCAGATCATTTCGCGGTTCGCAGACATCGGTGCGTCTGCAGGCCCCAGACTCGACCCTCATGGAGTTCGTCCTGCCCGGCGACGCCGGCGATCTTCGTCTGGGCGAATCCTACGCCTGGCGTATCGATCCGCAGGCGCTTGTCGTCCTAAGCTCTGACAATACCCCACCCACGCTGTGAGCGACGCCTCCGCGGTCATTTTGACGGACGACACGCTCTGCTATATCATTGGGGCGTTGCTTCGATTCTCATTGCCGTTCTCGTTCACTGGTCAAGGCATTTCGGGCGCCTCTGGTTTGTAGGCTTGGCGCCCTCATCGTTGCGGCTTTCGGCGCATTGGCGCTCCTACGGCGTGGGTCTGGTTGTTCCTGGGCTTCGATGGCGAACCAGCAGCGCAACCACCGCTTGTCTTTGTATTCGCTGCGTCTGCCGTTGTCCCTCGTCCTCGCTTGTCATGGCTGACAGGCAGGATGTTCCAGCCCTTTTGGAACCGCCCCATTCCGGTCAGTCTCTGTGCGCTCTTTCCCCCAGGTTTCTCAAGAAAGACCCTTCGCTTGACTGACGTTCATCCATTCGCCGATGGGTTCGCCAGTTGGCGAACGTGTTTGGAGGAAAGCAGGTCATGCCGTCTCGCCTACCCCACCTTCTTCGCTTCAGTCCCCTGCTATTTGTCAGCCTGGCGCTGTTCCTGGCAGCAGCGAGCGCGGCCAACGCCGTGGCTCCGGCGGCGCCCGAGGTGGAAGATCCACCGCAAATCACGAGCGCCTTCAGCCCCTCGGCTCTGGCGGCGAACAAACACATCGGCGTCTGGCTGTTGGAGACACGTAGCGACACATCGCCGATCATCCGCGCCGCCCGTGCCTCTTGGGTGCGTATTGCCATCAGTTGGGCGGCGACGGAAACCAGTCCCGGGGTCTACAACTGGAATGCGGCCGATAGGAAAATCCAGGATGCCAAAGCCGAGGGTTTCGATGTCATCCTGGCGGTGATGCACAACCCCACCTGGGCGGCGGATTTCGAATGCGGGCCGATCAAGGCCGAGCACCTGTCGACATTCGCCAACTTCATGGCTGCGGTGGTGCAGCGCTATGGCAGCGCGCCCCACAACATCCGTTATTTCGAGCTGGGCAACGAGCCAGACAACGGCGACGCCATCAACCAGGCCTGGGTGGGGGGATGCTGGGGCATTGGGCCGAATCCGGCGCCAGGCGCAGGCGGGGCTGCCTATGCCGAAATGCTGAAACGCGTCTATCCGGCCATGAAAGCCGCCAACCCCAATGCGCTGGTGGCCATCGGCGGCCTGAGCTATGAGTATTGGACGACCGATGGCGGCCCATACGACCCCAACTTCCTCAACGATTTGCTGGCGGCGGACGGGG
>CAYWPZ010000416.1:0-2066 GCA_964460135.1 uncultured Caldilineales bacterium
CGCCTCCTGTCTCTTCTCTGTCTCTTTATTCGTCTGGTAAAGTGCGAAAAACAGGTTTAGGGTCTGGCTCTCACTCCACCGGCGACAGCCAGCGCTCATCGGCATCGGCCTCCGCCGCCCAACCGATGGGCCGCCCACCCTCGGCTGACACCAACCACCACCGCAGACCCTCGGCCGCCACCGGCCCCTCTTCGACCTGCAAAATCGCCCCTGCCGCCAGGCGCCGCGCCGCCAGGCTGTTGGTGCTTGGCTCGAAACGAATCGCCAGCACGATACCGGCCGGCACGGTAACGGACACCGTATCGCCCAAGCGCACCGGCCGGTTCACCGGGCGCGGGGCGCCGATTCGCGCATCCAGCCAACGATCGACGGCATCGCCCTCCGCCACCCAACCACTCAGCCCCTGGCCATCCTCCACCCGCCACCACCTGAAACCGTCCGCTTCGACCGGCCCTTCCCGCACCGCAACCAACACCCCGGCCCCAAAACGACCAAGCCGCGGCGCCGTGGTCGAGGGCGATTGGCGGATATTGACGCCTGTTCGCGCCACCACGCGGGCTTTTGCCCCAAGCAGCGGTTGGCCGGGGATGGGCGTGGCGGTAGGCGGCGCCAGGGTGGGCGTGGGTGGGACAGGCGTAAGGGTTTCGGTGGGAGTGGGCGGGCGGGTCGCGGTGGCGGTGGGGCGCGGCGTCCAGGTCGGCCAGGGCGTCGGCTCGACCACCGGGCGCGGGGCAAAGCCGCCGCAGGCCAGGCTGGCGGCCACCAGCAGCGCCAGCGGCCACAAACGCCCGGTCAGCGATCGTTGATTGTTGACTGTTGGCTGTTGACCGTTCGCAAACATCTCTCCCAGCATACCACGTCCGCCCTGTCGCTCTGCAATCCCGGCCCTTGCCAATCTGCACCCCATAACGCAGCGCGCAGATCCAATTGACACACTGCGTCATAGCTTCTATACTACCATCAGCGGTCGGAGCGCTGCGAGCGCTCCGACCGCTCCGACCCCAATCTCCGCTCTCCGACCCCTCAGGAGGCTTCCTGTGAAAGAAGTTTATATACTTGGCGTTGGACAAATCCCTGTCAGCAAAGACAAGGATGAACCACTGCGCGAAATGGCGGCCAGGGCGGTGCGGGCGGCCCTGGCCGATGCCGGCGTCGAATCGGTCGCGGCCCTGTACACCGGCAACATGCTTTCGGGTATGCTTTCGCACCAGCAACATCTTGGGGCTTTGATTGCCGACGCCGCCGGGCTGCGCGGGGTCGAGGCCGCCACGGCCGAAGCCGCTTGCGGGTCGGGCGCGGCCGCCATGCGCTGGGGCTACATGGCCATTGCCAGCGGCGCCTATGACCTGGTGGCCGTCTGCGGCGTGGAGAAAATGACCCACACCGACCGCTATGAAACAACTCGCGCCCTGGCCACAGCCAGCGACTGGCCGGCCGAGGGCGCGCACGGCCACAGCTTTGTCTCTCTCAACGCCGTGATCATGCAGGAATATCTGCGGCGTCACCGCGCCAACCGGTCGTTGTTTGCCGCCTTTGCCATCAACGCCCACGAAAACGCCGCTACCAACCCGAACGCCCTCTTCCAAAAAGCGATCACGGTCGAGAAATACGAAGACTCTCCCATCGTACAGGCTCCAATTCGGCTCTACGATGCCTCGCCCATCTGTGATGGCGCCGCCGCCCTGATTCTGGCCTCGGCCGATCGCCTGCCCACAAGCAATGGCGCCCACCCCAGGGTGCGTGTGGCTGCCTCGGCCAGCGCCACCGACAGCGTCGGCATCGGCGACCGTCGCGACCTGCTCACACTCGAAGGCGCCGTCGCTTCCAGCCGGCGGGCCTTTGCCCAGGCCGCCATGACGCCTGCCGACATCGACTTGTTCGAACTGCACGACGCCTTCACGATCATGGCCGTGCTCTCGCTAGAAGGCGCCGGCTTTGCCCAGCCCGGCCAGGGGCTGTGGTTGGGCGCCGATGGCGAGATCCGGCGCCAGGGCCGGGTGCCAATCTCCACCTTTGGCGGACTCAAGGCCCGCGGCCACCCCGTGGGCGGCACCGGCGTCTACCAG
>CAYWPZ010000417.1:0-2044 GCA_964460135.1 uncultured Caldilineales bacterium
GTGGCCGGTTCGGGCGTGAAGGTGGGCGTAAAGGTGGGGATGACGGGGGTGGCGGTGGCCGGCGGCGTGGGGGTGGGCGGGACGGGGGTGGGCGTGGGGGGAGGCGTGGGGGTGGGCAGATAGGCAAGGAGGGCGCTGTTCGAGACGCCCAGAGCAGCCGCCAGCTGCGCCAATGCGGCCAGTTCCTGCGGCCCGGCCCCAGCTGCGGCCCGGCGTTCGATTACCCCTGCGGCCATCTGGCCCGGGTTGGGGGCCTGCAGGCCCTCGATCTGGCGGCGGGCCTGCTCCAGGTTGCCGGTTTGGGCAAAGCCCAGGGCCACCAGGGTCACATATTCATCCTGTTGTGCGGGGGTGAGGTCGCTCACCTCGGCGCCCGACAGCCGCGGCAGCCACTGCGAACCGGCCCAAAGCCCGATCAGTAAGCCGGCGGCAATGGCGATGAGTGCGATCAGCCAGCTGAGGTCACGTCGTCTGTTCATAGGTGGTGGGCATGAGGGGGAATCTCTACGCTCCAATCGCGAATAACTGGTTGGTGGAGATTGGAGATTGGGCGACAAAAAAGGGAGACTTCACGAGGGCCAGGGCCGCGGGCGCGGGTGGCATTCGATCAAGTTTCCCTCTGGCGTGGTTGAAATGATGTCTGCTATAATGAAGTCAGGTTGCCCTGTTTGTGGGCTGCCCTGAAGTCAGAGTGCCGAAGGTGGGACTTGAACCCACATGGAGCTATCTCCAACGGTGTTTGAGACCGTCGCGTCTGCCAATTCCGCCACTTCGGCGCAGCACGAGAGTATAACGAACGTCGATGACCACGTCAAGAAAGCTCGGCTCCCACATTGGGTCTTGCGCCCATTGCCCGAATGCCATCTGGCCTGCCGCCGAGGGGGTGGAGGCCTGATGGATGAGACGCGTTTGGTGCAGGCTGCGCGGGCAGGAGAATTGGCAGCCTTCAATCAACTGGTGCTCAGCTACCAGGGCATGGCCTACAACGTGGCCTATCGCATCATGGGCGACCCGGACGCGGCCGCCGACGCCGCCCAGGATGCCTTCATCAAAGCCTACAAGGCGCTGGACGGTCTGCGCGGCGAATCGTTTCGCGCCTGGTTGATGCGGATCGTCACCAACACCTGTTACGACCAATTGCGGGCCAAACAACGCCGGCCGGCTACGAGCCTGGACGACCTGCTGGCCGAAAGCGAAGACCATTCCTGGCGGCTGGCCGAACCGGGCGAGGGGCCAGGCGAGCACGCCGAACGGGAGGAGCTGAGCCGCCTGCTGCAATGGGCCATCCAACAGCTGCCCGATGACCAACGCGCCGTCGTCGTCCTGTCTGATATCGAGGGCCTCTCCTACGACGAGATCGCCGTCGCCACCGGCGCCCAGCTTGGCACGGTCAAGTCTCGTCTCAGCCGGGCGCGGGCCAAGCTGCGCGACCTGCTGCAACAGCAACAGGAACTTCTGCCCCATCGCTATCGTCTAAGCACCGAACCCATCCACTGACTCTCCCCCTACCGATGACCGCTCCTTCGCCCCGTTCCCCCCTCCCTATCATCAGCGACGAACTGCTCTCCGCTTATCTGGACGGACAGACAACCGCCGTCGAAGCGGCGCGGGTCGAACAGGCGCGGGCGCTGGATGCAGAGGTGGCGATGCGGCTCGAGACCCTGGCTCACACGGTCGGACTGCTGCGCCAGGCCCCGCGGCTGGCTGCACCCCGCTCGTTCGTCCTCTCGGAAGCGCAGGTGCTGGCAGCGGGCGGCCGGGTAAAGGGGGCGCCACCGGCCCGGCGCGCGGGTGGGTTCTGGGCCTGGCTGGATGGGCTTTCCCCACGTCTGATGCCGCTGGCGACGGCGGCTGTGGCGATGGCGCTGGTGGTAGTGCTGGCGATGGACGTGGGCGGCATCGCGACCCCGGTCGCCAGCCCGGCATCCCAGGCGGCGCTGGCTCCGGCGCCGTCCGAAACCCCAACAGAGATGGCGATGCTGGCCCTGATAGCGGCCGGCGCGCCCGAATCGGCGGCAGACGATGAACCGGCGGCGGCTGAGGC
>CAYWPZ010000418.1:0-2017 GCA_964460135.1 uncultured Caldilineales bacterium
GGATAGGCCAGATCGATGTCGGCATATAGGACAAAATCCAAAGGACAAGGGGGCTCCGGTGACACGGACCGCACCTCGGCCCGGTACACCCGGCAGCCCGCTACCTGGGTGAGGGGCTGGCCCAGCAGGTTGACCCGGGGGAGCAGCCAGCTCAGCACCAACGCGTCGCCTTCCTGGGTCAGGTGGAACTCCCGCACCGGCGCCGGCAGCACCTCGTCGGGCCCCAGGGGGGTCTTTTTCTTGCCGCAGGAGACCGCCGCCAGGACCATCGCCAGGATGAGAAGAAAATAGGCAAGGGTTTTCGGTTTTCGGTTTTCGGTTTTCGGCAGTGCCAGAGGAGATCGCCAAGCCGGAATAATCGGATCCTGCCCCTGGGCCCCTGACCCCTGCCCCCTGGCCCCTGCCCCCTGGCTTCGGTCAAACCTTCTGCTCATGCAAGCTCAGTCCCAGTTCGTTTTCCGCCCGCTCCAGGGCTTCGGCCACCCGCTCCGGCGCGGTCCCCCCGGGGGAGTTTCTCCGGGCCACGGAGTTTTCAATCTTCAGCCAGTCGAAGACCTCGGCCTCCGCCTGGGGGGAGAATTGTCTGATCTCTTCAAGCGTCAATTTCCACAGTTCCTTTCCCTGCGCCTCCGCGTAGCGCACCGTGTTGCCCACCTGCTTGTGGGCGGTGCGGAAGGCCACCCCCTTGGTCACCAGGTAGTCGGCCAGGTCCGTGGCGGTGAGGAACCCGCCCTGCAGGGCCGCGGCCATTTTCTCCGGCTTGACCTCCAGCTCCAGAAGCACCCCCGCCATCAGCTCCACCGAAGACTTCACCGTGTCCAGCGCGTCGAAGAGGGGCTCCTTGTCTTCCTGGAGGTCCCGGTTGTAGGCCAAAGGGAGTCCCTTCAGGGTCAGCAGCAGCCCCATCAGGTGCCCCGCCACCCGGCCCGTCTTGCCCCGGATGAGTTCCGGGACGTCGGGATTCTTCTTCTGGGGCATGATGGAACTGCCGGTGGCGTAGGCGTCGGGCAGCACCACGAAGCCGAACTCCGAGGAGGACCAGAGGATGAGCTCCTCGGACAGGCGGCTCAGATGGATCATGATGATGGCGGCGTGGGCCAGAAACTCCAACAGAAAATCCCGGTCGCTCACCGCGTCCAGGCTGTTGCGGCAGACTTCGGGGAACCCGACCTGCGAAGCCACAAATTGGGGGTCAATGGGAAAGGTGGTGCCCGCCAGGGCCGCGGCCCCCAGGGGCGAGACCCGGATGCGGGCCAGGGATTCCGCCAGGCGCATCACGTCCCGGCGCCACATCTCGTCGTAGGCCAGCAGGTGGTGGGCGAAGAGGATGGGCTGGGCCCGCTGCAGGTGGGTGTAGCCCGGCATGATGGCGTCCCGGTGGCGGTGGGCCAGCTTGACCGCGGCCCTCCGCAAG
Organism: uncultured Caldilineales bacterium; assembly: GCA_964460135.1. Lineage (GTDB taxonomy): Bacteria > Chloroflexota > Anaerolineae > J102 > J102 > SSF26. The sequence goes on from CAYWPZ010000418.1 coordinate 1,415, forward strand.
TCCGTGAGGGCCCCGATCAGGCCCTCCACCTCCTGGGCCAGGAAAAGCCGCACGTCCAGGGCCACCTGGTCGTTGCGGCTGCGGGCGGTGTGGAGCTTCTTGCCCACCTCCCCGATCTTCTCGGTGAGGCGGGCCTCCACCGCCATGTGGATATCCTCCAGGGCCGGATCCAGGACCAGGTCGCCGGATTCCAGTTCCTTCAAAATTTCGTTTAAGCCCTGGATGATCTGCTCGCCTTCTTCGGGAGTGATGATCCCCTGGGCCGCCAGCATGCGGGCGTGGGCCCGGGAGCCGGCGATGTCCTGGCGAAAGAGACGTTGATCGAAACTCAGGGAGGAGGTGAATTCCTCCACCGCGGCCTCCGTTTCCCCTGCAAACCGCCCGCCCCAGGGTTTCTTCGCCATTAAAGTACCCGTCCGTTTGTAGTCAAACTGATTAAATGTCATCTTTAAGGTTTAAAACTGTCCAGTTGGTAGGTCAGGGTCTCGCTGGCCTCGCCCCCCTTGGATTTTTCCTTGATGGTGGCCAGGCTCTTGACTAACCCGGCCCCCGGCGCATACCATTCGTAGGCCGTAATGGAAGTGGTCTCCCCGTCTTTTCCCG
>CAYWPZ010000419.1:0-1993 GCA_964460135.1 uncultured Caldilineales bacterium
TGTCGGGACTGATGGCCCCGGCCAGGACGCGGGCGCTGTGGCCCACGAACGGCTCGCCGATGGGCGCCAGGGTGCGGCCATCCCACAGCCGCAGTGTCTTGTCGGCCCCGGCCGTGACCAGCAGCGCGCCATCACGACTGTAGTTCATGCTCTGGATGCCGCCCATGTGCCCGAACACCGGGCCAGCGATCACTTGGCCGGCGCCCAAATCCCACAGCTCCAGGCCACTGCGACCGTCGAAATCGTCGAACATGGCCAACAGATCGCCGCCCGGCCCCAGGGCCATGCCCCCGCTGCCGTCGTACGCCACTTGTTTCAGCGCCTTGCCGCTGGCGGCATCGCGCAGGATCAGCGACCCATCGCGGCTGCCGCTGATCAAACGGCTGCCATCGACTGAGAAAGTTAGGAAGTCGATATCGTCTGGATGATCGGCGAAGGCGGGCGCGATGGCTTGGCCCGTGAGCGGATCCCAAAGCGTCAATTGCGGCCCCTTGACGGTAGCTGCGCGGCGTCCATCCGGGCTGATGGCGGCATACTGGGCCTCGGGCAGCGTCATGGTCTGGGCGAGGCTCTGCCCGCTGTTCAGATGCCAAAGCCGCACACTGCCTTCGGCGCTGCTGACCAGCCTATCGGCGCCATGAAATTCGGCCTGATGGACGGGGGTGGTCTCGGAATGCAGGAAGCGCGCCGCCAGCGGGTTGAGTTCGAGATTGAGCAACAGATCGGTTTTGTCGGCGGGGGTGGCGAGAGCGGCGCTTTCCAGGGCCAGCAGCAGGCCCAGGGGCAGGTCGTCGGCCATCAGGGCGGTAGACTGGGCTGCCAGCTGGCGACTGAGGGCGCGTCGCGCCGCGGCTTCGGCCCGTTGGTGTTCGGCCTCGGCGATTTGCGTTTGGGTTTCGGCCCGCTGCTGTTCCGTCTTGGCCAGTTCGGTTTGCAGTTCCGCCTGCGCTCTGGCTTCGGCGGCGCGCTGGGCCGAGCGTTGCGCCTCGGATGCAAACGACCAGGCGAGGACGGCTATGACAAGGACGGCCAGCAGAGAAACAGCGAGGAAGCCGCTGAGCAAGCGCAATCGCCCCGTGGTGCGGGCTTTGGTTTCGGCCCGTTCGTGTTCGAACCGAGCCAGGGCCTGGGCCTGAGCCAGCTCGCGCTGGCGCTGTTCTTCGCGTTCTTTGCTCCTGTGGTCGCGCTCGCCTATCCCGGCTTCTATGTACATCCGTTCGCTTGGGTTCAGGTCCTGGCCGCGTTCGCTGATCCAGGTCTCGGCCTGGATCAGCTGCGTCCCGCGCCACAGCAGATTGGGGTCGCGCCCGCTCTCAAGCCAGCGTTCGGCGGCAGCCTGTAATTGGAACTGCCACAGCTGGAACTGGCGGTCGGCCTCGAGCCACGAGCGTAGCTGCCACCAATTGCGGATCAGCGCCTCGTGCGCCACTTCGACCACCTCGTGTTCGTCGCGGCGGTCTGTCACCAGCAGGCGGGCGTCGGCCAGACGTTGCACTAACTGCCATTCGTTATCGCTCAGCGCTTCCCGCGCCACCATGCGGCGGGTGTCGGGAGCGTCATCGCCGGGTTGCACGAGGCGCAAGAACAGGCGGCGGATGGCTTCGCGTTCGCCGGCCGGCATGGTTGCGACCACGCCGTCTGCATAATGGGCCAACGCTCCCGCCACCCCGCCGGTTTCCTCATAATCGGCATGGCGCAGCATCCCCTGCGTGCGCTTTTCCCACAGCAGCGTCAGAGCGAATTGGAGCAGCAAGAGGTTTCCCGGCTCGTGGGCGATATCCTTGAGCAGGCGTTCGACTAGGCCGGATTCGAAGGTCACGCCCTGCCGCCGGGCCGGCTCGACGATGGCACGGCGCAGTTCATCGCCGTTCATCGGCCCCAGCACCAGCCCGCCCTGCTGGATGGCGTCGGCCAGAGGTCGGTAGGAGATGGCCTGGCTGATGAAGTCGGCCCGCATCGAGACCAGCACGCGCACGGCGCCGGCAGCAAGCGG
>CAYWPZ010000420.1:0-1928 GCA_964460135.1 uncultured Caldilineales bacterium
CGCCCTCTTCGGCGCCGGCTACGCCTGCCGCTACCGCCAGAGCGAGAAAGGCGGGAGGATCGAGCTTAAGAGCCTGGCCCCGGCCGCTGGCCATCTCCACCAGCGCAGCGAACTGCACGCCCTCGCCGACCAGCCCACCCATCCTTCGGCCTGGCCCGATAGCCCCGCCCGCGCGCTTGCCCTCGAAATCGTCGGCGACCGGGAACTGCAACACCTGTTCACCATTCGCCAGACCCGGAGCGTGGCGCCGCTGCTGGCCGAAGGCGCGGCCATCGCCCAAGTCAGCCTGGACGAAGTGGAGTGGCTGGTGGGCGAGACCAGGGGGACGGGGTGGGAGTTCGAGATCGAATTGAGCGAGGATGTCGATCTCTCTGACCTCAACCGATTGCTGGTCGATGAGTGGGGGCTGCGCCCTGAAACTTCATCCAAATTCGAGCGCGGGCTGAGACTGGCGCCGGCAGACGACGAGGCGCCGCCGGCTGCCCCGGACGATGGCCCGTCCCCGACCCAGATCACGGCCAAAGGCATCCGCTTTGCCCTTGACGAGCCGGCCACAGCCCTGCTCCAGCACATCATCGCCGTCCAGGCAGACAGGCTGCACGAGCAGTACCACGGCGTCATCGCCGGCGAGGATGTCGAGGCCGTACACGATGCCCGGGTGGCGGCGCGGCGGATGCGCAGCGCGCTATCGGCCTTCGAGCCGTGGCTGCCGCAAAGGATCGACGACGAGCTACGCCGCCAATTGCGCGGGTTGGGAAGGACGCTGGGGCCGGTGCGCGACCTGGATGTGAGCCTGATCTACGTCCACCGCCACGCCCAAGCGGTGGCCCCGGCCGCCGAGGCGCCCTTGCGACGGCATCTGGAAAAAGAGCGCGACCGGGCCAGAAAGACGATGCTGGCCTATTACAAGGGCAAGGACTACAAGCGCTTGCAGGCCACCCTGCACGAGTTTGCGCGTATGAAGCTGCGTAGCAAGGTGCGGCTGGGTCATATCCTGCCCGAACTGATGCGCACGGCCATCGCCGAGATCCGGCTGTACGAGGCGACGCTGCAGGCCGACACTCCCGACGAGCACTTTCATGCCCTAAGGATTGTGATCAAACGGTTGCGCTATTTGCTTGAGTTTACGCGCTATGTCACCGAACCGGCTTCGACGCCGCTGATCGACTTCGTGACTTCGCTCCAAGACCACTTGGGTGATGCGCACGACGCCTACGTCAGTTGCAACCTGGCCTTCAGCCTCTTACGCGACCCCGGCGCCGCGCTGGCAGAGGGAGAACGCGCCGGCTTGCTGGCCTACGGTTTGGCCCTGGGCCGGAACAGCCGCGAGATGACGGACGGCTTTACCGATCCCTTGTCCCCCACCCCCCTCTGGCCCCGGTGGACGGATGAGCAGACGCAGGCCGACCTGGAGAGGGTTGTGGGGATGTTGAAGCTGTAGGGCGGCGTTTCGGCCTGGCTGTCTATGGATGGCTCGAAGCGACTTCAGTTTAGCTCGATGCAGCCGGTTTTTTCGCCCGTTTCTTGATTGTCTCCAGGCTGCCGGGCTGGGCCTGGGTGATTTCGGGTAGGGGCAGTTGCTCGGGCGGGGCAGGCGGCTGTCTGGGCGTTTTGGGGGCCGGGGTGGGGGTGATGGCTTTGGGCTTGGCCGGGGCCGCGGGTGACGGCGCTGCCGGGCCTGCAGGTTTGCGTGTGCGCGGGGGTTTGGTCGATGTCTCGGCGGGCGGAGGCGCCGACGGGCCGGCGGGTTTGGGCGCGGCGGCGGGTTTGGGCGCGGCGGCCGGTTTGGCGGGCGCAGATGCGGGTTTCGCAGCAGGTGTGCGGGCGGGTTTGCCGGCGGCGGGCGGGCTGACAGGTTCGGGCGCGGGTTTTGCAGCAGGTGTGCGGGCGGGTTTGCCGGCGGCGGGCGGGTTGACAGGTTCGGGCGC
>CAYWPZ010000421.1:0-1909 GCA_964460135.1 uncultured Caldilineales bacterium
GCCTGCAAGCGATAGAGCCCGGCCGGGAAGAAGAGGTCTCGGCTCCAGCGGGCCGAGAAGCCATCCGACGGCAGTCCGACGGCGGGCGCGTCTCCGCCCCAGCGAAAGTCGATGCTGGGGTCGTTGCGTGTGAGGGCCGGCGGGCCGTGCAGGTTCGGGTTGGCGAAGTAGTCGCCTTTCCAGTCGGGGAATGTGGGCGCGGCCAGGCGCTCCCACCACAGGCGCACACGGGCGGCGCCGTAGCGTTCGAAGTAGTCCAGTTGCAGGGTATGTATCGCTTGCGTCAGGGCGGCATCGACTATGAATTCGCGGGCGCCGCCTTCTTGCCAAGCATCCAGAAGGGGTTGGGCGTCGATCCACAGGCGGGCGCCGTCATCGACCAGGATGTGGAAGCGATAGACGCCGGCCTCGAAGGCTTGGCTCCGTCGCCAGCGGGCGGAGAATGCATCGGCGGGGAGGCCAGGGGCGGGCGGGCCGGCGGCCCAATCGAAATCGAGGGAGAGGTCGTTGCGGGTCAAGGCCGGCGGGCCGCTGAGGGTGGGGTTGGCCCAATACTCGCCTTTCCAGTCAGGGTAGACGCTGACCGGGGTGTGGGTGGCGGAGGGAGTGTGGGTGGGGAGGGGGGTGGGGGTGGGGGCGGCGGGGGTGGCCACGATCGGCGCTACGCCGCTGAAGTCGGTGTAGCTGCGGCCAACCCAGCCCTGGCTGCCATCGGCCAGGCGCACCAGCAGCCAGGTGTCGTCGGCGTTCCGGCCCAGGACGGTGAGGAGGGTGGAGCGGGGAAGGGCGCGCAGCACGGCGAAGGTCACGCCCGGCCCGGCCCGCAGGTTGAGGGCGTAGGCGGTGACGCGGGCTTGGGGGGGGCCGGCTGTCGTGGCGGCCGCCGTGGCGGTGGGCGGGATCGGGGTTTCTGTCGGCGTGGGCGAAGTTGCGGTTGGGGCCAGCAAGAAAGGCGCCGAGGCCTGTTGCCCGGTCTGTGAGCTGAGCGCCAGTACATGCACCTGCAATGGTTGCAGCCAGGCAGGATCTGAGGGGTAGAGGAAGGAGGCGCTGAAGGCGCCGTCGGCGGCGGTGAGGGCGGCGGCCAGGGGGGCGTGCGAGACCTGGCCGCTGGCGGGGTCGTAGAGGAAGATGCTGATGGCGATGTTGGGTTGCCAGCCGTGACCCTGGACGCTGACAGGGGCGCCGGCGCCGCCCTGCCAGGGGATGAGGGTCAGGCGCGGCCCTGGCGGGGGTGTGGGTGTGGCCGGGTTTGGGGGTGTGGCGGTGGCGGCGGGCTGTAGGAAGGGCGGCCGGCAGCTGCTGAGCAGGAGGATGCCGCCCAAGATGAGCAGGAGGAGCAGGATGAGTAGGATGGTGGGTTGCCGGCGTGGCATGGGAACCTCCCGCGTGGCAAAAGACAGTCGCGGCGCAGGCGACTGTCTGTGTGAACTGCGTTGCCAATGCAGACGCAGCAGGGCCGGGGATGGTTCCCCATGCAGAAAATTCGCCCCAACTCACCCTAAAACCGTTCTCCCCCTCTCTTTCCCGCCTCCTCCTCACAACAACTTACCATAACGAAGCAGCGGCGACCCTCACAACCCGCTGCCATTGCCACGCGGGCCGAATTCTGCAACACTCTCCTACTAATCGGGGCAAAAACTGGGACTCTCCTGGGCAATACTTGGTGATTCGTCCAGTCAAAAGAGTTTCAATCCCCTACTAATCGGGGCAAAAACTGGGACGATGGAGGTCCAGCCGAAGATGGCTGACCTCAGTTGTTTCAATCCCCTACTAATCGGGGCAAAAACTGGGACACCAGGACAAACCTCACCGGGGCCGACCTCACCGGGGCCGAGTTTCAATCCCCTACTAAGAGGGCCGGACATAACATAAAATTGGTTCCGCTTTGGGTCAGGAGTGGTAAGGC
>CAYWPZ010000422.1:0-1876 GCA_964460135.1 uncultured Caldilineales bacterium
ATGCCGGCGGTCGAGCCGACGAAGTCGGCCTCGCGCGCCGCTCATCGCCCGAATCCGGGTCCATCCGATTGGTGTTGGGGGACCTTCCCCGGTTTCTTTTCTGCGGGGCGCGAGCGCGCCCGAACATCGTTGCGCAACGGTGCGCGGCGCCCGGCCTCGCTGCGCTGCGGTCGTTTCCGCTTACGGGAACACCTCGTAGCACCGTTCCCGGCCGAGAACGATTTTCCGGCAGATCCAGGTGCTCCCGGTCCTGGTTGGTGATCTCGGTGATCTGCGGCCTGATGTGGGTGAAAGAGGCGTCGCTCTCATCGGCCTCGGCCACGAAATACTCGCCCCGGCCCAGCACCGCGTTGGAGCCCAGGCAGTCCCACTGGGCCCCCACCACCACGGTGGGGTCGAGACCGCCGGCCCGGAGGATGGCCGCGGTCATGGCGGTGGTGGAGGTCTTGCCGTGGGCCCCGGTGACCGCGATCTGGAAGTGGTCACGCATGAGGCGGGCCAGCATCTCGCCCCGGCGGAGCACGGTGAGACCCCGGGCCCGGGCCGCGGCCAGCTCCGGGTTGTCTTCCTTCACCGCGGTGGAGTGGACCACCACCTCGGCGTCCCCCAGGTGCCCGGGGGCGTGGCCTTCCCGGAAGCGCACCCCCAGCTCCACCAGGCGGGACGTCAGGGCATTGGCGGCCAGGTCCGAGCCGCTGACCCGGTGGCCCTGGCGCACCAGCAGCTCCGCCAGGCCGCTCATGCCGATGCCGCCGACGCCGATGAAGTGGTAGGAAGTCTTATTAGTCATATCAAAGGATTATGGTGCGCAGTGCGCACCCTACTTTATATCTTGAAACTTTCCAGCTTGTCTGAGGTTCAGGATGCTTTAGACGTTCATCTAATTTGAAAAGATCAGGATTGCTTTTAAAAATCCAAAAGGCCATCTATCACCCTCTGCGATCCAATTAATGTAGGGTGCGCACTGCGCGCCAATCATTTCTTTTGACCTTATTCTCCAAAATTCTCTTTGGCATCGAAATCTATGCCTTCTCCCCAATCCAACGAATACATTCCTTCTTTAACAAAACGATGAAAGGAGGAATGCGGCCAATCCCGCACTCTTTGCACCAGTCCATGCTTCACCGGATTATAATGAATATAATCAAAATGTTTGGCCAAATCCTGGTCATCGCGAATCGTGTGTTCCCAGAAGCGCCGCTGCCAGACGGTGGTCTCCCGCCGGTCCCGCCGCGAAGGATTCATCAATGATTCATCATGCAACCAATTCTTTGCGGCTTTGGAAAAATTGGCCTTGATTTACCCCAATCTTGCCATAGTTTGTATCCCCCTCCGGTAAGGTCCAGATGGTGTGTATATGGTCCGGCATCAGCACCCAGGCGTCCAGAGAAAAGAGGTAGTCTCTTATGATTCTGTTAACGGCTTTCCCCAAAATTCGTCGGGCTCCGGAGTATTGAAAAATCTTCCTTCGGTCCAAAGTCACTATGGTGAGGAAGAATGTCCCACCCGGAACCCACGCCCGGATGTAATGGGGCATATCTTTTGTCTCTTCACCTCCTCTTTCTACAAGGAATGGTATATAGGTGCGCGGTGCGCACCCTACATTTTTCTATAAGGAAGGCGCCTTAACAGGTGCACGGTGCGTACCCTACGTTTTTCTCAACAAGTTTGCCCCTCTATAAGGAAGCTTTTATGGTGCGCAGTGCGCACTACATTTTTTCCTCCACCAAGTTCAAACACCCCTGCACAATCTCCCGGGCGGCGTGGGGCTTGGCCAGGCGCCGGGAGGCCTCCTCCATTCGGGCCAGGGCATCCGGCGCGGACATAAGCTGCCGTATCTTATCAGCGAACCGGGCCGCGGTAAATTCTTTATTTA
>CAYWPZ010000423.1:0-1843 GCA_964460135.1 uncultured Caldilineales bacterium
AAATGGATGCCGTTCTGGGCGGTGCGGGCCAGCAGTTGCGACAGCCAGATCAGCCGGAAGGCCCGGAGCCTGAGGATGGGGCGGAAGCCGTCGGCGCGAGGGGGCGGGGGCATGAGGGCGGGAGACGGGAAGCGGGTGGCAGATGGCGGGGAAAGTCTCTCTATGCGATGTATTGTCAACAGGCTATATCAGGCGTTATCTGTGTTTCTTCCTATCTGTGTCATTGAAAAAAATACCAACTCGAAGTGCATAGATATATACGCAATACCGGCAAAAAAACTATATGTTATCGATTTGTGTCACGGGTGCAGGCTCAGGGGTAGGTTCAGGGGCGCGGTGGACGAAGGTTTTCACGGCCTTGCGAAATGCGTCGCGCGGCAGCAGCAGCCGGCGCTTGCAGGTCTGGCAGACGAGGCCGATATCGGCGCCGGTGCGCACCACCGCCCATTCGTAGCCGCCGCAGGGGTGGGGTTTGCGCAGGCGGACGATGTCGCCGATGTTGATGGGGAGGTAGGTCATGGGGGGGATTGGAGAGTGGTTATTGGCGAGGATCGCTGGCGTTGGTCAGTGTCCGGTAACCACTCATACATTTCTGCCGCGCCTGACGGACGAAGTGTTTTTCCGAGTCGTAGGTCAGCAGGGTCTCAGCTACGATCAGGTCGGCGGCCCACAGCGGCCGGAAGAGGGCTTCGTCGGCGGTGGGGCTGGTGGGCTGGGGTGGTTGGCGCTGGGGGGTGCGCAGTCGCATGAGGAAGTAGTGCTCGCGGCGCTGTGTGATCCCGCCCGCTCGCGTGAACTCGATCGTGTTCTGTCCCAGGTCGGCCACGATCTCCAGACGGCAGAAGCCGCTCTCCTCGCAGACTTCGCGCAGGGCTGCTTGCGCGGGCGTCTCGCCGGCTTCGATGTGGCCTTTGGGCAGCCGGATTTCGTGCTGTACGACGCCATCACGGAGGAGGTCGCGTTCGAGCAGCAGCACACGGTTGTTGTCATCGAGGACGACGCCGCCGGCGGCCTGGTAGGTGTGGAAGGGTGGTTGTAGCACGAACTTGGCTCGAAGGGTTGCGGGGTGCGGGGTGTCGGGGCGCATAGGCGGCGCGGCTGCAATAGTATGCCAGGCAATGGCCCAGGCCAAAATGCCGGGGCGGGATGGTGCACCCTGCCCCGAGCGTGAGTGCCAAGTTTGAGCGCCCACACCAGGGGCGAGAGGTCGCAGGCGAAAGGGTGAAGACCCAGCCGCAGTGGTGCACGGTCTTGTGAGTCCAGGGAAAGTGGTGGGTGCTGGTATAATGGCTAACGGAAACCGCGGTCGACGCGGCCATCTTTCAGCGTTTGTCTGCGTCGCTCGCGTCCTGATTTGTGCAAGGGCTGTGGGCGCCGACTCGATCAAGTGACAACCTCAAGGAGACTTCTCATGCATCTTCTCGCCTCACAGTTCCGCCGCGCCGCGTGGGTGGCGTTCGCGGCCATGTTCGCCCTGTGCTTCGGCCTCATCGCTGCGGCGCGGGCCGGGGCCATGAGGCCGGCATCTGCGCCGGCGCTTGTGCCGCCGCCATTAACCAATCCATCCTGCGCCTCGTGGGGGCCAGAGCGGGTGGACTGCTTTCTCATCGGCGATGATGGCCGCATGTACCACGCCTACTCGGATCAGGCCGCCAGCGGCGATTACCGCCATTTCTCGCCCTGGTTCCAGGAGCCGGGCGCGCCGCCGGATGGCTTTGATCGCGGCGCGGGCATCGGCGTGACTGCCTGGGGGCCGGGCCGCCTCGACATCATGCTCATTACCCGCGAGGGAGATGTGGTCGTTACTTACTACGACCTGAACGCCTGGCAACTGAAGACTTGT
>CAYWPZ010000424.1:0-1809 GCA_964460135.1 uncultured Caldilineales bacterium
CTATGGTCTATCGTCATTGCCAAAACTTCTGATCCCGAAGTGACTTTAGTTTAGTGATTAGATGATCGTTATTGTGAGATTACCAATTACCAATAACCAATTACCCATAACCACCCCCCCCAACCCCACAAAGGAGTCAATCATGACAACCGCTCAAGCCATCTGGTGGCAGAACCTCTCCGCCCCCGACCTGCTGGCCCACGCCAGGCAGGACGACATCGCCGTGCTGCCCATCGGCGCCATCGAACAGCACGGCCCGCACTGTCCCTGCGGCTCCGATGACTTCAACGCCATCGGCCTGGCCGAGAAGCTGTCGGAGAAGACGGGCGTGATGCTGCTGCCCTGCCCCATGTACGGTTCGCACCCCTTCCACCATTGGGGCATGCCGGGCAACATCCCCCTGCGCTTCGAGACCCACATCGCCTTGATCGAGGACATCATCACCGGCGCCAAAGTGGCCGGCTTCAACAAATTCATCATCCTTTCCGCCCACGGCCAGGTCTCCTCGACCATCGTCGCCGTGCACAAGCTGGGCCTGGCCAATATCTTCACCCTGTCGTTGCACTGGTACGACTTCCTGCGCGACCAGAAAACGATCCTGGAGACGGGCATGTGGCACGCGGATGAGGCCGAGACCTCGATGGCGCTCTATCTCTATCCCCAGTTCGTGGACATGAGCAAGGCCGACAAGGGCGGCGGCAACCCCCTGGTGGACAAGCGTTTTATCATCGGCCCCGGCCTGCCCGCCGGCCCCGGCATGATGTATCACTTCGAGGGCACCTTTGCCCGGCCCGAAGTGCGGGAGCTGAAGAACGGCATCATCGGCGACGCCACCAAAGCCACGGTCGAGAAGGGCGAGCGCATGGTGACGACGGTGGTGGGCTACATGGCCGACCTGATCGAGGACATCCGCGCCAGGTATGCGCCGGGCGTCAACCCCCTGGAAACCGAGCCGCTGCCAGACAGCCCGTGGGCAAAGTAACCAGGAAGGCGAGAAGCCGATGAAACTCAAAGACAAAGTCGCCATCATCACCGGCACGACCAAGGGCATCGGCGTGGCCCTGGCCAAGGAATACGCCAAAGCAGGCGCCAAAGTGGTCGGGACCGGGCGTTCGCTCGAGTTGGGCGAGCAGGTAGCCGGGGAAATCCGCGCCGCCGGCGGCGAAAGTATCTTCGTGCCCTGCGATGTCAGCAGGAAGGTCGATGTCGATCGCGTCATCGCCGAGACCCTGCGGGCCTTCGGCACGGTCGATATCGTCGTCAACAACGCCGGCGTCAACCACGCCGCCGATTTCTTCGCCATCACCGAGGAAGACTGGGACTGGGTGATGGGCGTGGATCTGAAGGGCGCGTTCCTGATGAGCCAGGCCGGGGCCAGGGTCATGGTCGAGCAAGGCAAGCCGGGTTACATCGTCAACATCTCCTCGATCATGGCCAAGATGGCGCTGCGCAACCAGGTGGCCTATTGCGCGGCCAAGGGCGGCGTCAACCAACTGACCACAGCCATGGGTCTGGCCCTGATCGATAAGGGTATTCGCGTCAACTGCGTTGCACCCGGCCCGGTGCTGACCGAATTGATGCAGCGGGTGGTGCACAACCAGGAAAAACACGAGGAATTGATGCGCCGCCTGCCCATCGGCTACATCGCCGCGCCGGAAGAAATTGCCAGCGTCTGCATCTTCCTCAGCTGCGACGAGGCCAGCTACATGGTCGGCCAGACGATCTATGTGGACGGCGGGCGCGGCATCCAGGCCTTCCCGCGGGCGCTAGACCAGTAGTAGTTATTGGGTCTCCCGTGCAGGACGCACA
>CAYWPZ010000425.1:0-1758 GCA_964460135.1 uncultured Caldilineales bacterium
AGAACGGCCCCTACCTCTGGATCGACAACATCGCCAACGAACACATCATGCTTCGGCTTCCCTCGGGCGACCTGCGTCTGGATCGGAAGCGCGGCCTGCGTTTTCGGCCCGACATCCTCGACCTGCCACAAATCCAGGCCCTGATCGCCGCCGGTAAGCTCGCCGTCAGGCACTAGGCCGGCCCAGCCGCCCCTTGCTTTATCCGCCCACACGCCCACCGGTGCTGTGGGCGGTCTTGTCTCTGGGATGCCTGCATCCCAACCTGCTCCCAGCTCGGGCTTCACGGCTCTGCCCCATGAAACTGATCCTGATCGACGGCCATTCGCTGGCCTACCGCGCCTTCTTCGCCCTGCCGCCCGACATGGCCACCAGCAAGGGCGAGCTGGTCAACGCCGTCTTTGGCTTCGCCTCGATGCTGCTCAACGTCTTGCGCGAGCAGCAACCCAGCCACATCGCCGTCGCCTTCGACGTGGGCCGCAGCTTTCGCGAGGATCGTTTCGCCGACTACAAAGCCACGCGCGCTCGCATGCCCGATGAACTCCGCAGCCAGATCGAGCGCATCCAGGAACTCGTCGCCGCCTTCAACATCCCCGTCTTCACGGCCGAAGGCTACGAGGCCGATGATGTGCTGGCCACACTCGCCCGCCAAGCCGAGGCCCAGGCCGTCCCCTCGCTCATCGTCACCGGCGACCGCGACCTGCTGCAAGTCGTCACCGACCGCATCTGGGTGCTGACCTCCGGTCGCAAGTTCTCCGACACCATCATCTACACACCGCCGGCAGTCGAGGAGCGCTACGGTCTGCCCCCGCGCCAACTCATCGACTACAAAGCTCTGCTCGGCGACAAATCCGACAACATCCCCGGCGTGTCCGGCATCGGCGAAAAAGGGGCGGCGCAACTCCTCCAGACCTGGGGCGATCTCGACGCCCTCTACGCCCATCTGGACGAAGTGACGCCCCTGCGCGCCCGCGCCGCCCTGGCCGAAGGTCGCGACTCGGCCTATCTCTCGCGCGCGCTGGCCACCATCGTCGATGTCCCCGGCATCCAACTCGACCTCGGCGCCTGCCGCGTCCACGATTTCGACCGCAGCCGCGTGGTCAGCCTCTTCCAGGAGCTTGAATTCCGTTCTTTGCTCCCCCGCCTGCCCGAGGCCGAACCTGCCGCCGGCCCGTCTCCTGCCGTTCTCTCCCGCTCTTCCGATCGCGACGCCCCTGCCCAGCAGCTCGGTCTCTTTGGCGACGACCTCCCAGCCGCCGCCGTCGCTTCTCTGTCCATCACCCTGCCCGCTGGCGCCCCCTCCGGCTACGGAACCATCCTCACCCCCGACCAGCTGGCTGCCGTCGCTGCCGCCCTGGCGGCAGCCGAACGCTTCTGCTTCGATGTGGAGACGACGGCCACCGATGAACACCGCGCCGAGCTGGTCGGGCTGGCCCTGGGCTGGGGGCCTGGCCCCGAAAGCAATGTCTATATCCCCCTGGCCCACCAGGATGGCGAACAACTGCCCCTGGCCCTGGTGCAGCAGCAGATCGGCCCCCACCTGGCCGACGCCGCCAAAGCCAAGCTGGCGCACAACGCCAAATACGATCTCATCGTCTGCCGCCGCCACGGCCTGCCGGCGGCCGGACCGCTGATCGACACCATGATCGGCCAATTCCTACTCGACCCCGCCGGCCACAACCTGGGGCTGAAAGATCTGGCCTTCAAGCGGCTGGGGGTGGAGATGACGCCGATCGAGGCCCTGATCGGCAAAGGCCGCAA
>CAYWPZ010000426.1:0-1453 GCA_964460135.1 uncultured Caldilineales bacterium
CTCGCCCCTGGGCCTGGCCCCTTTTTTGGGGGGGGGGGGGGGTATGGGCGTAGAGCACCACCAGTTCCCAGCCGTTGTTGTAGATGTCGAAGGCGTCGACCCCGCCCAGGGTGTAGGTTCCCGGCCCCGACGAGACCAGCGAGGTGACATCGACCCGAAACAGATAGGCCCAGGTTGAAGCCGTCCACAGGGCCGGGCCTCCCGCCAGCGTGGCGCTGAGTGGGTTGCCGTCGAAGGTGACGGCAAAATCACCGTTGTTGAGGATGGGGTTGTCGCCGGGCAGGTTGCCGTTGTCGGCGCCGTTGTAGTAGACCCAGGCCGAGACGACTGTCCCTGGCACGTCGATACTCAGGCTGCTGCTGGTTTTGCCATCAAGCCCGGCCCCGGCCATGACGATGCCAAGCCCGGCTGCATCCTGACACGAGCCGAAATAGGTGGTCTCGAGCGGTTTGTCGTTGTCGCCCGCTCGCACCGGCGCCCACAAGAAGAGCATGAGCGCAGCGAGGACAGACGCGGCCAGGGTGGCGACGGCAATGAATCGGGATGCGGGCCGCCGGGAGAGGGGCCATTGTCGCGGTGGGCGAAGCATAGGTAGAATCCAGCGGCAAAAATGACGATGGGGTGTATGCCTGAACGGCGTGCTTACCGTTGTGGACATACACCCCACCTGTGGGAATGGGAGGGTCAGCGGAAGGGCTGAGGCGAGGAGCGGGTCAAGGACGATCCCTGTTCAGGGCCGGGAGGTAGATTTTATTGGCCTGACTGGCGGCGGGGGTGGGGGTGGCTGTGGCGGCGGGGCGTGGGGTGGGTGTGGGCGTGGGATCGTCGATGTCGGTCTGGACGACGATGATGCCGCAGGCCGTCTCGACCCACAGGCGGAAGGTCTCGCCGGAGCGCCCGCCGGGATAGGTGAATTCGTAGCCGTTGACCTGTTTGAAGTAGACGGGCTGGTACTGCGTCCAGATGACCGGGCCGCTGTAGTTGACGAGCCGGAAGAGCGTGGGCGATTGCCAGGGCAGCGGCCGAATGGTCTTCACATTGCCGTCAGGGGTGAGCTGGAAGCTGTAGAAGGTGTCGAAGACGGTGACTTGCAGGCGGCCTTCCACGCAGACGCCGCCCGGCCGTTCGATGATCGGCAGCCAGATGCCGTTGGGCACGCGGGTGGCGGTGGCGGTGGGGGTGAGGCCGGGGGTGGGGGTGGTGATCAGGAAATGCGCGGCCTAGTCCGACATCGCGATAGGCGAAACAGATATAGTGCGTATGTGATACGAGATATCTGATCTCCCCCCTTGACAGCGTCGGCTGGGCGGACTCGGAGCGGATTGATCGTAAGCGCAGAGTCTGCAGTCGCTCCCTGCTTTCTCCGCGCTCACGCTTGAGCTGTGTTGTCGGCTTAGCGTTCGCCCCTTCCTTGCCTTCCCATGCTTGATCCGGCCCGTCTTCAGGTCCAACC
>CAYWPZ010000426.1:1463-1750 GCA_964460135.1 uncultured Caldilineales bacterium
CGCTCGCGCAGGCGACTTGCGTCGCCTCGCAGCAGTCGCCGGGTCGGCGGTGGCCTCAGTGCATAAGCAGGCTGTCGCGGCGGCGGCCAACGCGCAAGCAGCCGCTCGAGTTGGTCAAGCGGCTGCGGCAGCGGCGGTCTCCGCTGAGGCGGCAGCTTCCCAAGCCGCTCTCTCGGGCGCCGCGGCCGTCGAGCAGCGCCTGGCGGCGGCGGACCCCGCTATCCGGGCTTTTGTTAGTCAAGTCGTCGACAACGCCGTCTCCTCCCTCGGCGCTCAGGTGGATAACC
>CAYWPZ010000427.1:0-1733 GCA_964460135.1 uncultured Caldilineales bacterium
CAGATGAACGCTATCAACACCGCCGCCGCCCCCGCCACCGCAAACCACCGCAGCTCCCACCGCCGCTGCTTCGGCTCAGGGAAGACGTCACGGCGGAGCTCGGGCAGGGCGCTGACGCCCCTGATGTCGTCGATCACCCGGCCCAGTTGCTCTTCCTGCCGTCCGGCATTGGTGAAATCCACCCACTGCAGCAGTTTGATGCGGTCGGGCGGGTCGCAGGGCTTGAGCAAGAGGGGGATCAGGCGGCGGAGGCGGGCGGCAGGATCCTTTTGATGGATGAGCAGCGATTCGAACTGATCCCATTGGCCGCTCACCCAGGCCGGCGTCATCACCACAATCGTGCGCCGGCTCTCGCTCACCGCCCGCTCGATCTCGGTTGCCACCGGCGCGCCGGGCTGGAAGCAGTTCTGATCGATGCAGACGTGTAGCCCGGCCTGCTCCAGCCGCGGCAGCAGCCAGTCCCACACCCAATCGCCATCACGCGGGTGGTAGCTGATGAAAACGTCGTAGCGGTAGGAGGCGGGTTCGGCCATACGTGGGGGAGGGGTTATAGCCGCGGCAACGGACTTCGCAACGTCTCCACCAACTTTGCCCACGGGTCCAGCCGGGGGAGGCGCTGGCCGCGGGCGATGGCGGCGGGGCTGAGGTCGATGGGCCGCACGAAGTTGGGATTCAGGCGAGTGGGCAGCCAGGCGGGCGGGTTTTCGGCGTCGATGCTCTGGCGCAGGATGGGCAGGAGCCTGAACAAGCCCTGGTTCCAGCTTTCCACCTGGGCCAGGATGTTGTCGAATTGCACGGCTTTGGCCGCCATGTAGAGCGGGGTGAGCACGATCACCACCCGGCGCGACTCCTTCAGCGCCTGCTCCACCCCCAACACCCGCGACACGCCGGGCGGTGTGACTTCCTCGGATGTGGCGTAGCGCAAGCGATGCTCCTCGATGTGCGGCACGAGTTCTTCCCACACCCAGGTCAGGTCAGGGTCGGCGGTGACGTAGCTGAGGTAGGCGTCGTAGGTGTAGGCGTCGTTGGGCGGGAGCGACCTGCTCTCATCGTCTTGGCTCTTAGCGCCCGAACGATTTTTGATCTCATCGATGTTTCGCTGGATGTCATCACACTGTTGCTCGATCTCGCGCACGCGGGCTTGATGGTCTTCGATGGCGATCTCCAGCTTGGCCTGCTCGATCTCTCCGGCTGTGATGTAATGGCCTCGCAGCTTGCCCACCAGCCGCAGCGTCTGGCTGCGCTCGGACAGGCAGGCGGCAAATTGGCGCTGAAGATCTGCGAGAAGATCGAACTGAAAACCATCCGTTGTCGCCATACAAGAACCCTTCGACCTGCAACAAATACGTCGCGTTTACCCACAAAACCGCACTCGACTGCGACCAATCTTACACCCAGCGCAACCCCATTGTCAACCGCCATGGCGACGCGGGTGCATTTCAGGCTGGGGGCAGGTCTTCATGGCCCGTCGGGCCGTGGAACAGGCCCGGCTACCGCCCGGCTACCGAATGGAAGGCCCTTCGGGCCTAACGCACCAGCCCCGAAGGGGCTTTCACTTGTAGCCGGGCGGCCTCCGGCCCCCGGCGAGTTGGCTGCCCCCAAGTTGAAATGCACCCGGCGACGCGGGTGCATTTCAGGCTGGGGGCAGGTCTTCATGGCCCGTCGGGCCGTGGAACAGGCCCGGCTACCGCCCGGCTACCGAATGGAAGGCCCTTCGGGCCTAACGCACCAGC
>CAYWPZ010000428.1:0-1669 GCA_964460135.1 uncultured Caldilineales bacterium
GAGCAGCTCGAGCGCCCCCGGCGAGAACGACTTGCGCCGGTAGTTGGCCGACTCCGAGAACTTGCGGGCGAAATGCTCGACCAGCAGCGCGAGGTCCTCGAGGTGCTCGCGCAGCGGCGGCGTGCGCACCGGCACCACGTTCAGCCGGTAGAAGAGGTCCTCGCGGAACTGCCCGGCGGCGATCGCCTCCTGCAGGTCGCGATTGGTGGCGGCCACCACCCGCACGTCGACGGTGGCGCCGCGCTCGGCGCCCACCGGCTCGACTTCGCCGCTCTCGAGCACCCGCAGCACCTTCGCCTGCGCTCGCGCCGACAGGTCGCCGACTTCGTCGAGGAAGATGGTGCCGCCGTCGGCGGCCACGAACTTGCCGATCTGCTTGCGGACGGCGCCGGTGAAGCTCCCCTTCTCGTGCCCGAACAGCTCCGATTCGATGAGCTCCTCGGGGATCGCCGCGCAGTTGACGCGCACGAACGTCTGGCCGCGCCGCGGCGACAGCTCGTGGAGCGCCCGCGCCACCAGCTCCTTGCCGGTGCCGCTCTCGCCGGTGATCAGCACGGTGGCGGGGGTCGGCGCCGCGCGCTCGATCGTCTCGCGCAGCCGGCGCATCGCCTCCGACGAGCCGACCAGCGCGCTCGCCGGCTCCTCGCCGCGCGGCTGGGTGGTCACCTCGCGGCGCAGGCGCCACGCCTCGACGGCGTTGCGCAGCGACAGCAGCACGCGGTCGCGCTCGAGCGGCTTCTCGAAAAAGTCGAAGGCGCCGCGCCGGGTCGCCTCGACCGCCGTCGGCACGTCGGCGTGGCCGCTGATCACCAGCACCGGCATCTCGTAGCCGCGCTCGCGCAGCTGACGCAGCGTCTCGAGGCCGTCCATCTCGGGCAGGCGCAGGTCGAGCAGGATGGCGTCGGGAGGCCGGTCGCGGGCGATCTGCAGCGCCTCGATGCCGGAGGCCGCCTCCTCGACGCGATAGCCCTCGAACTCGAGCGTCATCCGCAGGCTCTCGCGGATCGCGCTCTCGTCGTCGACGACCAGGATCGAGGCGCGCTGGGCGGGCGGCATGCGCGGCAGTCTACCAACCCGTCCGAGACGAAACGGGCCGGCCCCGTCGCCGGGACCGGCCCCCGAAATCCGCAGCGCCTTCCCGCTTACGGCACGCGCACGATGGCGAAGAAGCCGGCGCCGGCGCCGCGACCGCGCGGGTCGAAACGCCGCACGTAGAAGCGCAGGAACGACCCCGACGGCGCGCCCGAGACCGCCGCCTCGAACGCCTCGGCGTCGGTCACCGGCCGCCCATTGACCTCGGTGACGACGTCGCCACTCGCGACGCCTTCGTCGTAGAGCGGGCTCGATCCGGCGACGTCGCGCACGACGACGCCTTCGACGCCTTCGGGCACGCCGAGGTTCTGGCGCAGCCCGGGCGAGAGGTCCTGGTACTCGAGACCGAGCCACTCGATGCCGCTGTCGCCCGGCTCTTCGCCGGTCTCGGCGTCGCCGCCGACCTCTTCGCGCTCGACGAGGTCGACGCCGATCTTCATCCGCTTGCCGTCGCGCAGCACGTCGAGCGTCACCTTGGAACCGGGCGGCCGCGACGAGACGTAGTCGATGAGGTCGCGCGTCTCGCGCACTTTGCGCTCGTCGACCTGCAGCACGACGTCGCCGTGACGGACGCCCG
>CAYWPZ010000429.1:0-1665 GCA_964460135.1 uncultured Caldilineales bacterium
CAGAGCAGATCATGGCCACGTGCATGAGGGAGGCATACGCGCCGGTCGTGGCGGCGCGGCTGGCCAGGAGGTTGCTCGCCTTCCGGGCGCCCAAGAACTCGGAAACCGCCTTCGTTCCGCCCTCGACCAACCCACTCAGGTAGGCCGGCAAACCCGCAATCCCGGCGAGGCTGCCCTGATTGCCGTAGATGAAGTTCACCATGTCGTTCACAGTGACCTCGCCATCCACGGTCAGGGACGGGTCGGCGGGATCGGTGTACGTGTAGGGCAGCGGGCCGTCGTCGAACAGCGCCAGCGCTGCGTCCACCAGGGCCGGGATGTCGTAGGCTTCCTTGCACTTGGCGTCAGCCTCGCACAGATTGGTCAGGTTGTCGATGCCCCATTGGGCGTCCAGCGCCCGGTCCTCGACCCAGCTCTTGCGCGACAGCGCGTTGGCGCCGTCCAGCACCACCCCTTCCAGGATCTCGGGGAAGTCGCGCATCACATGCTGGCCAAGCTGCGAGCCGTAGGACGCGCCGTAGTAGACGATCTGGTCGTAGCCCAGCGCCTCGCGCACGGCGTTGACGTCGGCCGCGTTCTCCACGCTGTTATAGGCGTCGAAGTTGATCCCCTGCGCCTTGAAATCGTCGATGCAGGTCTGCAGGATTTCGGCGCCGAGCGCGTTGGCATCGTCGCCGGTCAGTCCCTGTTCGTAGGCGGTCCACGACGCAGCGCTCATGGCGGGGCAATCCAGCCAGGTGCTGGTGTATTGCGTGCCGCGCTGTTCCAGGATGACGATGTCGCGCGACTGCAAAATGCCGCCCAGCAGCGGGTCCTGGAACAGGCCGAAGTAGAGAGGATTGATGTGAGTCTGGCCCGGGCCGCCGGCCAGCATGAACAGGGGTGCAGCGGCTGTGCCCTGGCCGGAGTTCAGGCGGGTGAAGCCGAGCTTGATCTCCCGGGCGCTGTCGCCGGCGCGCGACTCAGGGACCACCACATAGCCGCAGTCGATGTCGAGATCGACGTCGAGGTCGTCCGGCGGCTGGACGAAGCACTCCTCCAGCGGCTCGAAGCGCGGCAGGGCCCCTTGCCCAGCCTGCCCGGCGTCATCTCCCGACACGATGCCGGCGATGGCGGGCACGATAGCGCGGCTGACGTTGCTTTCGGCCGCGTTGCTCCACATCACGATCGTCACGTCCTTGTCAGGGACGTAGCCTCCGTCGCTTTGGAAGCCCAGCGTCTGGCCGCCGTGGCCCAGCACGCCGTTGTTGTCGAGCATGCCGTGCCCGTAGAGGGTGCCCGGTCCAAGAGGGTCTACGACCGACGAAGGGACTTGCCGCATCAGACCGAGCGTCTCCGATTGCGTGAAGAGCTGGCCGGTGAACAGGGCCTTGAGGAAAGTGGCGAACTCCTCGGGCGTGGACACCACAGCACCAGCGGACCAACCCTGGCTGGCGTTCCATTCGCCCGTGGTGTATTCAAACGGCGAGTGATAGTAGGCCTGCGGCAGTGCCCCGGCCTCCGGCTGGCCCGCCTGCAGGTAGGTCTGCTCCAAACCCAGGGGCTCGAAGATGAGGAACCCGATGATCAGCAAACCGTAGAGCACCTGGTTGAACTGTGCCACGGACAGACCGGGCGCCACCCCGGCCTGAGTGTTCACCAACCCCCAGTCTCCGACACCGGTCG
>CAYWPZ010000430.1:0-1626 GCA_964460135.1 uncultured Caldilineales bacterium
CCCGCTGGCCAAAGGCGGAGGTGGCAGTGATGATCAGATCGCAGTCCGAGATCAGATTGCCAGCGCAGGTCGCAAGTCGCAAGTCGCTGGCATTGACTGACTCTGCCCACTGCCCACTGATTACCGATTACTGATTACAATCCACTCTTGCCCGCCCGCGGCCATGTCGCTTCGATGGCCTGCCAGATGGCGTCGCGCAGGTCGCCGATCTCGCGGCGGCGCGGCGGCGAGATCGAGGCGGATGCGTCCTGCGGGCCGACATAAAGGCCGCGACTGATCTCGATCATCAGCCAGGGCTGGCGCTTGCCGCCGTGCGCCCAAATGTCCCATCCGCCGGCGAAGGGCTGGTTGAGGGCGGCAGCAGGGCCGGTGGGCGCGAGAGCCGGCAGACCGGCCAGACGTTTGCCAAGCTCAGCAGCCAGAGCGCGGGCCAGGGATGGAGGGGCTGTCAGGCGCCGGCGGCCCGCGGCCTCGGCCTCCTGGTCGCCCAGATTGGCCACACAGGCGCGCGGGCGCACGGCGCCGGGGTCGTGATAGTGGCCGGGGCCGGCGGCAGCCATGCTGTGGCAATCGATCACCAACTTGACTCTGTCATCTGCGGCCAGGGCGGCCAATTGCTGATGCCACGGCCGCCAGTAGCGCTCCACCAGGCTGTTTTCCAACCCCGCATCGGGTTCGGCGCCCGGCCGGTACACCCTGGCCCCGTAGCTGGTCTTGCGTTTGACGATGCCATCGCCCGGCCGGGTGTGGTGGCTGCCGTTCGAGCGGTTGACATCGACGACGGCCCGCGCGTAGGGGAAGGCAAGCCAATGCCGCACCCGGTCGCGAAAGTCGTAGATCGCCTCGGTGTAGATGTCGGCCTCGTGGAAGATCTCGCGTTCGCCGATAGCCAGGCGGCCTGCTACCTCGGGCGGGGTTTCCAGCCCGGCGTGCGGGAGCAGGATGGCGATGGGGAGCATAGGCGGAGGGGAGGGAGGGACGCAGGGAGGGGGGACGCAGGGAGGGGGAGACGCAGGGAATCAGACTTCCCCCGCATCTCCCGATCTCCCGGCTTACTGATCACTCTCCTGCGGCGCCGGCGTGGGCGTGGCCACAAAGCCAGCCGTCGCCTTGCTGACGAAACCATCCAAACTGAACGAGGAGACGGCGACGAAGTAAGGCGATTCCGAGTATTTAACGTAATATCGATTGTTGGCCTCGTCTTTGGCGCCGATGCGCAGTTCGTAGGTCTTACCCTCGCCCGCGGCCGGCTGGGTGACGAGCGTGACCACGGCCTGCGGCGAGTCCAGGCCCCAGGCCGGGTCGGCCGTCTTGCCCAGCGGCTCGACCATGCTGATGCTGGTCGCCTGGTTGAGCAGGGTCTGCACCTGGCCGACGTCTAGCGTCTGCTCGGCGGTCAGTCCGGCCAGCGCCCATTGCCCATCGGCGCCCTTGTTGAAGGCCAGCTTGCCGTTGGCGTTCGTCACCGTCATGGCGGCCACATCGCCGGCGGGGATGCTGACCAGGCTGGCGTCGATGTAGTTGCTCGGGCTGGTGTTGGCGTCGAAGGCGGTGAGGGCGCCGGTCTGGTAAACCCGATCGTGCCCCTCCAGCCGGAAGTAGGTGGCTCCGGCCGCGGGCGCCGAA
>CAYWPZ010000431.1:0-570 GCA_964460135.1 uncultured Caldilineales bacterium
AATCGCTGTATAGCGAGGCACACCGGTCCCGCCGAGGCCCTCTCACCGTTGTTACCCCCCCTCCCTACCATTGAAAACTTCAAAAGAAGAAAACCCTGGACCTTAGCGCCTTCCTAACAATGCCCGGCCAGGTACTCCCGGAGGAAGGGGGCGGTGCGGGAGTGCTCCGATGCCGCCACCTCTTCGGGGCTGCCCCAGGCCATGACCCGGCCCCCGTCTTTGCCGCCTTCCGGCCCCAGGTCGATGAGGCAGTCCGCGGCCGCCATGACATCCAGATCGTGCTCGATGACCACGACGGTGTCGCCCCGGTCCACCAGGCGCTGGAGGACGGCCAGGAGCCGGGCCACGTCCGCCATGTGCAGGCCGGTGGTGGGCTCGTCCAGCACATAAAAGGTCCGGCCGGCCGCGGGCAGGGCCAGCTCCGCGGCCAGCTTGGTGCGCTGGGCTTCCCCTCCGGACAGGGTGGGGCTGGGCTGGCCCAGGCGCAGGTAGCCCAGGCCGATGTCCGACAGAAACTGCAGGGGCCGGGCCACCAGGGGGAAGGCGGCGAAGAGGTCCCGGGCCTCGTCC
>CAYWPZ010000431.1:580-1565 GCA_964460135.1 uncultured Caldilineales bacterium
GCAATGGTCTTGCCCTTGAAAGCCACTGCCAGGGTGTCCGGGTTATAGCGGCTGCCCCGGCAGGATTCGCAGGGCACGTAAACCTCGGGCAGCAGCGGCATCTGCACCCGCAGGTGGCCGTGGCCCTGGCAGCGCGGACAGCGGCCGCCGGTCACGTTGAACGAGAAGCGCCCCGGGCCGTAGCCCCGGGCCCGGGCTTCCGGGGTCTGGGCGAACAGGCCCCGGATGGCGGTCATCACCCCCACGTAGGTGGCCGGCACCGACCGGGGGGTGCGCCCGATGGGCGCTTCATCCACTTCCTTGGCATGCTGAAGCGCCTGCCAGCCCCTCAGCTCCGCCAGGACCGGCGGCAGCGGGCGCCCCGCCAGCCTGGCCTTCAGGGCCCGGAAGACCACCTCCCGGACCAGGGTGGATTTCCCGGCGCCGCTCACCCCGGTGACGCACACCAGGCGGCCCAGGGGAATATCCACGGTCACGTCTTTAAGATTGTGGCGGCGGGCGCCCACCGCGGACAGGCGGGGGCAGTCCGCAAGAGGGCGCCGGACCCGGACCGGCCGGGACCCTTCCCCCCGCAGCCAGAGCCCGGTGATGGATTTCGGAGCCCGGGCCAGCGCCTCGGGTGGCCCCGCGGCCACCACCCGGCCGCCCCGGGGGCCGGCCCCGGGACCCAGGTCGATGACGTGGTCCGCGGCCCGAATCACCGTTTCCTGGTGCTCCACCACCACCACGGTGTTGCCGTGGTCCCGCAGCCCGGCAAAGGATTTCAGCAAGGCCCGCACGTCCCGGGGATGGAGGCCCACGGTGGGCTCGTCCAGGACGTAGCAGACGCCCCGCAGATTGGAGGCCAGCTCCGCGGCGATGCGGATGCGCTGGGCCTCCCCGGTGGCCAGGGTGCTGCTGGCCCGGTCCAGGGTCAGATAGCCCACCCCCAGCTCCTCCAGCAGGCTGAGGCGGCTCACAAGCTCCGGAACGATGCGCCGGCTAA
>CAYWPZ010000432.1:0-1564 GCA_964460135.1 uncultured Caldilineales bacterium
CTTCGGTCAGCAGGCTGGTCTTTCAGCCGGTGCTGCCGTTTTCGCTGAACGAGGAGGAGGTATCCAGATTTCTGTGTGCTGAGGCGGGTTGAGAACTCGTCGTTTCGGGTTGGATTTTGTTCGTTTGGGATTTTCTTCACCGCTTTTCGGGGGCGCGGGGGGCAGCGCCCCCCGCACGTCCGTGCACTGCATCTTACGCAGCCTGCCTCGTGAATCGGTCCGGATACAGCAGCGCGAACTGATTCAGTGCCGCCGTCCACTGCCGCGCCGCGCGGCTCCAGCGTTTCATCACGTTGCGCAGCGCCAGCCAGATCAGCTTGGTGGCGGCCTCCTCGGAGGGGAAGTGCCCGCGCGTCTTGATGATCTTTCTGAGCTGCATGTGCAGGCTTTCGATGGCGTTGGTGGTGTAGATGACCCGCCGCACCTCGGGCGCAAAGGCGAAGAACGGGATCACCTGCGGCCAGGCCCGGCGCCAGCTCTGGCCGATGGTGGCGTACTTGGTGCCCCACGGCCCGGCCTCGAAGCCGGCCAGCGCCGTCTCGGCCGCCGCCGCGGTCGGTGCGGTGTAGATCGGCCGCAGCGCGGCGGCGACGAACTTGCGGTCCTTCCAGCTCACATAGCCCAGGCTGTTGCGGATCAGGTGCACGATGCACGTCTGCACGGTCGTCTTCGGAAACGCCGCCTCGATCGCCTCCGGCAAGCCCTTCAGGCCGTCGACCACCGCGATCAGGATGTCCTCCACACCGCGGTTGCGCAGGTCGTTGCACACCTTCAGCCAGAACTTCGCCCCCTCGGTGTGCTCGATCCACAGGCCCAGCACGTCGCGCCGGCCCTCGCTGTCGATTCCCAGCGCCAGGTACACGGCGCGATTGGCCACCACCCCTTCGTCGCGAATCTTCACCCGCAGCGCGTCGAAGAACACCACCGGGTACATCCGCTCCAGCGGCCGGCTCTGCCATTCGGCCGCCTCCGTCATGACCGCGTCGGTGATCTCGCTGATCAGACTCGGCGAGACCTCCACGGCGTACATCTGCGCCAGATACCCCTGGATCTCGCGCACGCTCATGCCCCGTGCGTACATGGCCACGATCTTGTCGTCGAAGCCGGCGAATCGCCGCTCGTGCTTGCCGATCAGCAGCGGATCGAAGCTGCCGTGCCGGTCGCGCGGCACCTCGATCGGCACCGCGCCGGTGTCGGTGGTGACCGTCTTGCAGGTGGTCCCATTGCGATGATTGCTCTGGCCCTCAGGGCGCGGCTCACCAGGGCGGTAGCCCAGATGCTGCGACATCTCGGCGCCCAGCGCGCGCTCGAAGACGGCCTTCTTGAACCCATCGAACAACCGGTTGGCCTCCTCCGCCGTGAGCGGACCGGGCACCAGCGCCTCCATCACCTTCGGGTCAAACTGAACCTGCGGCACCGCCTTGCGGGCAGCCTTGCTTCGCTTGTGAGACATCGGGGCTCCTTTCAGTCGCCATGCTATGCCTCACACACAAAATTCTGGACGGGCTCCGCCGTGATCCAGCCGATGCCCTCGATCTGGCGCATCTGGTCGATCGACTGGTGC
>CAYWPZ010000433.1:0-1546 GCA_964460135.1 uncultured Caldilineales bacterium
CGTGCAGCAGGCCCGCTGGGGCACCCACGGCGACCACCCCATCATCGTGCTGGCCGCGGCCACCACCCGGGACTGCTTCGACCTGACGGTGAAGGCTTTCAACCTGGCGGAAAAATACCGCACCCCGGTGATCCTGCTGCTGGATGAAGTGGTGGCCCACACCCGGGAAAAGGTGATCCTGCCGTCGCCCGGTGAAGTCAAGGTGGTGGAACGGGTCCGCCCCGACATGCCGCCGGAGTGGTACATCCCCTATGCCGACACCGCCAGCGGGGTGCCGCCCATGGGCATTTTCGGGGATGGCTACCGTTACCACGTCACCGGGCTGGTTCACGACGTGCGGGGCTACCCCACGGAGCGGGTTGACGAGATCGTCCCCTTTATGAACCGTATTTTTCGCAAAATCACCCAGCACTTCGCGGACATTCAGATGGTGGCGGAAGAGAACGCGGAAGACGCGGAGGTCCTGGTGTTGGCCTACGGCTCCGTGGCCCGTTCTGCCCAGCGGGCGGTGAAGGAGGCCCGGGACCAGGGGGTGAAGGCGGGCCTCCTGAAACTTCTGACCCTGTGGCCCTTTCCCCGGCGGCTCCTGGAGCCGCACCTGCGCCGGGTCCGGGCCGTCCTGGTGCCGGAACTCAACATGGGCCAGCTGTCCCGGGAGGTCAAACGGGTGAACCAGGGGATGACCCGGGTGGAGACGTTGAACCGGATTGACGGGAACCTGATCACGCCGGAGGAGATTCTGGAGCGGTTGGTGAAGAGGTAGGAGCGCATGGGGCACCAGTTCAAAACGCAAGGTATTGAAGGCGAGCGGAGCGCACCCTAGATGACCGGCAACAAGAGAAAGGAGAATGGCCGTGGTTACGGTAGTGTGGGAGGAAGTCAAGCAAGAAGGCATCAGTTGGGTGGCCAAGCGAGGGCTTTATCGAACCAAGGTCCCCGGCGGCTGGTTGGTGCGGGTGCAGACCTCGGAATCGGATTTCATTGTTTTCCTGCCAGACCCCAAGGGTAGCCCTCGAGGGCCCAGGCCTCCGGCCTGTTTCATCGGCTGCAAGCCGGTGCCACTCAGGATTGGCGGGCAGTGCCCGCCCTACATAATGGCGGGCTTGGAGGCCCGCCCCATTGAAAACAAGTAATCAGTAATCAGTGATCAGTGACAAATTGCTAAAAAACCAAAAACCAAAAACAGAAAACAGAAAACAGAAAACAGAAAACCAAAAGCTGAAAGCTAAGAGCTAACCACATGGCCGAAGAAATCACCAAGCTCATCCACAAGTACCTGCGCCCGGAAAAGAAGTTCCCCCACGTCTGGTGTCCGGGGTGCGGCAACGGCATCGTGTTGGGGGCCCTCATCCGGGCCATCGACCACACCGATTACACCAAGGACGACATCGTCCTGGTCTCGGGCATCGGCTGCTCGGGGCGGATGAGCGTGTACGTGGATTTCAACACCCTGCACACCACCCACGGCCGGGCCCTGACCTTCGCCACAGGGGTCAAGCTGGCCAACCCCCGGCTCCAGGTCATCGTGGTCATGGGCGACGGCGAC
>CAYWPZ010000434.1:0-1518 GCA_964460135.1 uncultured Caldilineales bacterium
GCCGGCCTGTTCGGGACCATGGGGATCGAGCGGGAGGACCGGGAAAGGCGCTTTGCGCACATGGTGAACATGACCCGGGCTTTCGATGCGCCGGCCCTCATTTATGTGCTGTTCAATGCCGAACTCACCGAACCCTACAGCATGTTCGACCTGGGGGCCATCACCCACGGCATCTGCCTGGCGGCCCACGACCTGGGGTTGGGGACCTGCATCGAAGCCCAGGTGGCCCTGTACCCGGACATTATCCGGCAGCACCTGGGGCTCGGCCGGGAACACAAGATCGTGGTGGGCATCGCCCTGGGCTACCCCGACCTGGGTGCTGCGGCCAACGCCTTTCGCACCGACCGGGAGCCGCTGGAGAAGTTTGTGCGGTGGGCGGGGTAGGGCCGGCAGGAGCGCCCCTGGGTGTGCGCCCCCGGGTCGGGGTGGACACCTGGGGCCGCCCCTAAACCCTACACGTGGTACGGGTGGCCGGCCTTGATGGTCATGGCCCGGTAGAGCTGCTCCAGCAGGACCAAACGGGCCAGTTCGTGGGTCAGGGTGAGGCGGGAGAGGGACAGCCGTTCGTCGGCGTTGGCGATGACCCCGTCGGACAGGCCCCAATGCCCGCCGATGAGGAAGGCCAGGGGGCGGGAGGCCAGCTCCAACCCGGTGAGCCAGGCGGCGAACTCTTCCGAAGTGAATTGCCTGCCTCCGGGAGTCACGGCGATTTCAAAGGCCCGGGGCGGGACCTTGCCCAGCAGGAAGGTTCCTTCCCTGATTTTGATCAGCTCGGGAGTCAGACCGTCGCTTTCTTTTTCCTCCCGGATGCTTATCAACGTGAGATTCAGTAAAGGTTGCAGCCTTTTTTGATAAAAGGCGATGCCCTCCTGGACGAACTTTTCCCGGGTTTTTCCCACCATTAAAACAAAGATGCGGAGCATGGATTTGCCAGGTCAGGTCAGGCTTCTTTCTGTTCCAGGAGCAGAAACCGGCTCTTGCCCGAGGCGATGCGGGCGCCGTCGGCCACCCGGATGATCTCCCCTTCGGCCAGGCGGCGGTTGCCGTTGGGGGTGTGAAGGACCCCCCGGACCCGGACGGGCTCGCCGGGCTTCAGGGGCGTATGAAACCGCACCTCCAGGCCCAGGGTCAGCCCCGGGCCGGCGAAGCGCCAGACCGCGTGGGCCATCATTTCGTCCAGCAGGGTGGCCAGGATGCCGCCGTGGATGACGTCGGCCCAGCCCTGGTATTCCCGGGCCAGGGAGAGTTCCGTTTCCGCGGCCTGCTCCTCGTCCAGGTAGCGCACCCGGATCTTGAAGCCCCGGGGGTTGTCTTTGCCGCAGACGAAACAGTAGCCGTCGGCCAGGGGGGTGGGCAGGGGCTCCGGTGGCGACTTCTTGCCTTCCAAAGTCATGCAGCTTCCTTGTGTTTACCCCCACCTCATTTCTCCACCATCAAGGGGAGGAATAAGATGGGGGCTGAATATTGTGATGATAAACCGTATTCAGAGTGCCGGGATGGGCTCAGCCTTGTTCATAG